>JBPCLE010000219.1:0-11279 GCA_051003575.1 Acidimicrobiales bacterium
GACCTGGTGTCGCCAGATCCGGCCTTCAACCTCGACAACCAGAGCTGGCCGATCTACACATCGGCCCCGACCCTTCCCCCCGCCAAGTTCGTGTTCGAGGGTGTGGAGGGCACCGGCCGGGTGCTGAACTCTCTGGTCTGCTCGGGGGCGACCGTCTGCGGGGCCACCGTGCAAAGCTCGGTCATCTCCCCTGGCGTGGTCATCAAGTCCAACGCCTGCGTCGAGCGGTCCGTGCTTCTGCACAACGTGGTCGTCGGGAGCGGCGCAGTGGTGCGCAACGCCATCATCGACAAGAACGTGGAAATCCCGCCCGGCTCGACCATCGGCGTGGACCACGACGCCGACCGTCAGCGCTTCACCCTGTCCGACAACGGCATCGTGGTCATCGGCAAGGGCAAGAAGATCCCACCCGACACCAGCGACCGGAGGTAGGCCATGACGGACAAGCAGGTGAACATCCAGCGAGAACGCGGGAATGGGGGCGGCGCCGGCGTCCGGCCCATCCTGCTGGCGATCGCAGGGGACAGCGGCACAGGGAAGACGACCATCACCGCCGGACTGGTCGAGGCGCTGGGCCGCGACCGCATCACCTCCGTCGGGGCCGACGACTACCACCGTTACGACCGGGAGGAGCGCAAATCGCTCTCGTTCACCCCGCTCCACCCGAAGTGCAACTACATCGACATCATGGAGCAGCAACTCCAGCATCTCTCCCTCGGCCAGCCCATCCTGAAGCCGGTCTACGACCACGACACCGGCCTGCTCGGGCGTCCCGAGTACGTCGAGCCGCGCGACTTCGTGATCGTCGAGGGGCTGCTCCCGCTCCATACCAAGGTGTCCCGGGCCTGTTTCGACGTCACCGTGTTCCTCGACCCGCCGGAGGACATCCGCATCGCCTGGAAGCTCGGACGCGACACCAAGAAGCGGGGCTACACCGAGGACCAGGTCCGCGAGGAGCTCGAGAAGCGGGAGCCCGAGGCGGCCGAGTTCATCCGCCCGCAGCGTGCCCTCGCCGACATCGTCGTACGCTTCGCGCCGATCGAGGAGCGGGGCGAGTCACCGGACGACCCGCTCAGCGCCACCCTCCTACTCCGACCGACGATAAGCCGCCCTGACCTGTCGAACATCCTGGGCGAGGACGCCAGTGAGGCCACGCATGTCAAGCTCAGCCGGGACGAGGCCGGCAAGCCGATCGACGCCGTCCACATCCATTCCTACGCCGACCGGGACGTCACCAAGACGGTGGAGCAGGCCATCTGGGACGAGCTCGGCGTGGACGAGCCGGTGCCGGAGGCGCTCGGCATGATCGACTCCGACACGCGCGACGAGCCCCTGGCCCTGACGCAGCTGATCCTGCTGTACCACCTCATCCAGGCCAGACAGTCCGTCGCCGGCAACTAATAAGCTCGGAGGGCGCACGCAGGTGGCCACGGACGTTGTGAAGGACGCCGGCGGGGAACCGCTCGTCCTCGTCTCGAACCGTGGCCCGGTGGAGCACACCCGGACCGACGGCGAGCGCACCACCGAGCGGGGCCAGGGTGGGCTGGTGACGGCGCTGGCCGGCCTGGCCGGCCACTTCGACGGCGCAGTGTGGATCTGCGCGGCCCTGAGCGACGAAGACGTCGCCGTGGCCCGTGAGCACGACGGGGCTGCCTTCGACCTCGAGGGGGAAGGGCCGGCGCTACGGGTCCGCATGGTGGAGCTCGATCCCGAAGCGCAGGACAAGTTCTACGCCATCATCTCGAACCCGCTCCTGTGGTTCATCCAGCACTACCTCTGGGACCTGAGCGACACGCCGGACATCACCCGTCGCGAGATCGACGCCTTCGACAACGGCTACGCACCCGTGAACGCCCTCTTCGCCGACGCGGTGGCCGAGGAGGTCGAGGCGCTCGGCGGAAGGGCCACGGTGATGCTGCAGGACTACCACTTCTACCTGGTGGCCGAACGGGTTCGGGCCCGCTGCCCCGACGCCTTCCTGCACCACTTCACCCACATACCCTGGCCCTACCCCGACGCCTGGCGGGTGCTACCGCCGGGCATGCGGGAGGCCCTGTTCAACGGCGTCCTCGGCAACGATGTCGTCGCCTTCCACTCCGAGGCGTACGCTCGCAATTTCCTCCTGTGCTGCCAGGAGCTGCTCGGACTGCCGGCCGACCTCGAGAGGCACACCGTCGACGTCGGGGACCGTACGGTGACGACCCGATGGCACCCCATCTCCGTCAATCCCGAGCAGCTCAAGGCGGCGGCCGGATCGCCGGCGGTGGCGGACCACGTGCGGCGTCTGGCCGAGAAGCGACGGGAGCACCTGGTCCTGCGCGTCGATCGAGCCGACCTCAGCAAGAACATCCTGCGGGGATTCCGGGCCTTCGACACCATGCTCGACGACCATCCCGAGATGGCCGGGCGGGTGACGTTCCTGGCCCTGCTGCAGCCCAGTCGGGAGGACGTGGCCCAGTACGTGGCCTACATGGAGAAGATCCAACAGCTCGTGGCCGACGTCAACGCCAAGCACGGGACGGACGACTGGCGGCCCATCGAGCTCGACCTGAGGGGCGACTTCGACCAGGTGCTTGCCGCCTACAAGCTCTTCGACGTGCTCGTCGTCAACGCCGTGTTCGACGGGATGAACCTGGTGGCCAAGGAGTCCGTCCTGGTGAACGAACGCGACGGGGTGCTGGCCCTGTCGGAGAACACGGGGGCATTCGAGGAGCTGGGCACGTTCGCCGTCACCCTGCACCCGTTCGACATCCAGCAGCAGGCCGATGCCCTGTTCGCCGCCCTCACCATGGACGCTCAGGAGCGCCGGAGCAAGCTGAAAGCGTGTGCCGCCACCGTCCGAGAGAACGACATCGCCAAGTGGCTTGCCGCGCAGCTCCGCGACGTCCGCCGGTTCAGCGAGCGTGGCCCCAGGCGCTAACCGCTGCCGCCCCAACCGCCGGGCGGGATGCGTCCGCGGGCGGCTCGATGGCATACCTATGTGGGACTGCCTCGGCCATGGCCAAGACGTCCGGAGCCAGGCCGGCGCTGAGCTCAGCCATCAGGGCTCGACCCACTCCATTGCCCCTGAGTCCGCGTCAGGCCGGAGTCCCAATCGGGAAGCGCCTCGCAGCCGCCGTTGCGCTCCCGGTGCGCCGGCCCGCCGGACGCCCCAGCGGTGCCCAGATGTCGCTGCCCATTCATCAGACGGCGACGATCGTCGGCCGGTGCGAACCGGCGGATTCGAGGAGACGACGAAGGTCGCCTGGGTCCGACGTATAGAGCACACGCGCCGCTTGGTGTGCGGCCACGAGGGCAACCGACGCGCCGACAACGTCGTCCGCGTGTGCCCGCCCGCATAGCTCGCCGGCCGCCTTCGCATGCTGGTCGAAGCTGGCGGGTTCACAGTCAGCAAGGGCACGGGCCAGACGCTCCTGGCGAGGGCCGCCACGCCTCCACGCCTGAGCGAGCGCACCCGCCGGGACCACGACCGGCAGGTCATCTGCGACAGCGCGCGCCACTCGTGCCCACATGGGCGTGTCGCCCCTGTCGAGTGCCACAAGCGCACCCGTATCGAGCACGATCATTGCCGGGTCTTGCCTGGGGTCGACCGTCCCGACTTGACCGGCATGCCCGGTGGGACCGGTCTCGACGGCAAGCCCATCTCGGCACCCGCCTCATCCCACTGCTCCTGCGTGATGCCTCCGGTCTCGGCCAGTACCTCGGCAGCGAGCCCAAGCAAACGTCGTCGGCGCAGCCAGTGCTGGCCCGCCTGAGCTACCCACGCCGAGAACGACACGCCCTCGGCGCGTGCTGCCGCATCCATCTCGGCGTAGAGGTCTGGGTCGAGGCTGATCGTGGGCTTCACCACCGGCATGCTGAAATGGTCCCACTAGCCACGCCATGAGAGGGCCCTCCTCGACGAGCTCGTCCAACTGGCCCTGGAGAAGGAGGCGCGTCGTGGTGCCGATCTCAGTCGCGCATGGAGTCGAGGATGGCGGCCACGTCGGCGGCCGACGAGCGGGTGTTGACGATGCACAGGCGCAGCATCGGCTCGCCGTGGTGGGAGGACGGCACCACAAACCCGTCGCCGCTGCGCAGCAGGGCCAGCGACCAGGCCCGGTAGTCCTCGGCGGCCCATCCCGGCCGGCGCAGCACCACGACGGAGAGCTCGGGCTCGAGGACCAGCTCGACGTGGGGCGCGGTTCGCACCAGCTCGGCCGCCTCGCGTGCGGTCCGCAGGCACGTCTCCACCGCGTCGGCGTACGCCTGGGCCCCGTAGGCGGCCAGGGAGAACCACAGGGGAAGGCCCCGCGCTCGGCGGCTGAGGTGGACCGCGTAGTCCGAGGGGTTCCACTCTGCGCCGTAGAGGACCTCAAGGTACTCGGCGTGTTGGGCGTGGCACGCCTTGGCCACGCTCGGGTCGCGATAGAGCAGGGCGCAGGCGTCGAAGGGGGCGAACAGCCACTTGTGGGGGTCGACAATGAAGGAGTCGGCGTGCTCGATGCCGGCGAAGCGGTGGCGGGCCGATGGGGCGGCCAGGGCGGCGCCGCCGTAGGCCCCGTCGACGTGGAGCCAGACGTCCCGGGCCCGGCACACCTCGGCCACCGAGTCGAGGTCGTCGACCAGGCCGAGGTTGGTGGAGCCGGCGGTGGCGACCACGGCGAAGGCCCGGTCGGCCACGCCGGCGAGCACGGGGTCGAGCGCCTCGCCGGTCAGGCGGTCGCCCGGCACGGTCACCAGGTCGACGTCCATCACGCCGGCCGCGGCCTCGATCGAGCTGTGCGCCTCCTCCCCCACCACCAGGGCCCACCGGGACGGGCGGCCGCCCCGACGGCCGGCGGCCGCAGCCCGGGCGGCCACCAGCGCTGACAGGTTGCCCGTGGTGCCGCCCGACACGAACACGCCGCCGGCGCCGGCGGGCATGCCGGCCAGATCGGCCAGCCATCGCAGCGCCTGGTTCTCCGCCCACACCGCGCCGCCGCCCTCGAGCCAGGAGCCGGCGTAGATCGAGCACGCGCTCACCGCCAGGTCGGCCAGGATCGACACCTCGCTCGGCGCCGCCGGAACGAAGGCCAGGTACCGGTGGTGGTCCGACGACAGGCACGCCGGCTCCAGGACCTCCCGGAACAGCCGCAGCGCAGCGGTGGCGCCGATCCCCGCCTCGGTGATGGTCACGCCGCCGGCCGCGTCGAGCTCGGCCGGCGTCCGGGGCGCGCCGAGGGGCAGGTCGTGGGCGTCGGCGGCCATGCGCCGGCGGGCGAAGGCAATGACCTCGTCGGCGAAGGCGTCGAGCTCGGGGCCATACGCGTGCATGGCCGCCGTCGCCGGGGGCTCGGGGGCATCAGGCATTAGGCACCGGGCATCAGGCGGTGATGGCCGAGAAGCGCCCCTGGAGCTCGTCCTCGGCGGCAGCGTCGAGGCCGGCCCACACGTAGAGCCGCCGGCGGGTCTCGTCGTCGGGGAAGAGGATGGGGTTCTGGGCCAGCCGGGCCGACTCCCCACCGAGGCGCTGGAGCTCCTCGCGCACGCCGAGCACCGGGCTGATGTACTGCACCGCCGCGGTGATGCGAGCCGCGTTCACGGGGTCGTAGGCGAAGTTCATCCAGTCGGCGGCCGCATCCGCACCGACGGACCGGGCCGGGATCACCATGCTGTCGAACCACCGGATGCCACCCTCCTCCGGGATCACGAAGCGGATGTCGGGCCGCTCCTGCTGGAGCTGGATGATGTCGCCCGACCAAGCCAGGCAGGCGGCGAACTCGCCCGAGACGAGGGCGTCGACAAAGTCGGCGGTGAAGGCCGCGATCTGGCCGTCGGCCTTGGCCTGCGCCAGCCGTTCCAACGCCCGCTCCGCGGTGGCGCTCGTGGCCCGGGAGGGGTCGGCGCCCTGGGTGAGCATGACCAGGCCGACGGTCTCGCGCATCTCGGCCACCATGCCCACCCGGCCCCGCAGCGACGGCTCGAACAGCTGGCTCACCCGCGCGATCGGACCGCCCGTCAACGCCGGGTTGTAGGCGATCCCGGTGATCCCCACCTGCCAGGGCATGTGGAACCGGGCGCCGCGGTCCCACGGCATTCCCAGGTACGCCGGCTCGATGTTGACGTGGTTGGGCACCCGCTCCAGCGGCACCCGTTGGAGCCAGCCCCGCTCCAGGAGGCGGGCCACGGCCCAGTAGGTCGGGACGACGATGTCGTAGCCGGTCGGGCGGCCTCGCCCCAGCGTCGGCTCGAAGATCGTGGAGAACGCCTCCTCGTTGCCCTCGTACCCCTCGACGTAGTCGACGTCGATCCCGGTGGCCCGGGCGAACCGGTCGACCGTCTCGTCGTCGATGTAGTCCGACCAGTTGAGGACGCGGAGCTGGCCGCTGAACGTCGGCCCCTCGTCGCCGCTGCGGCAGGCGCCCAGCGCCACGGCGGCGGCGGACATGGCGAGGAACCGCCGCCGGCTGAGGTTCATGGATACTCGTTCAGCCTGAGCTGGAAACCGGCGAGGGCGCCCAGGGCGGCGAGCAGAGGCAGGAGAAGGGCCGCCAGGCTGACGGTGCCGAGACGGTCGGTGGCCGACGCCAGCCCGTCGAGGAACTGGTCGCGGTTGTCGCTCAGGACCGACTCGACCGAGAAGTTGAACCCGTTGAACGTGGCGCTCACCGGCCCGACGAACGCCGCCCGCTGCTGCTCGGGGTCGGTGGCGGCGCGGACCTGAGCGGCGGTGTCCTGGTACCGCTGCCAACGCACCAGCATCTCGGCCACCGCGGCCCGCTCGCGGTCGGAGTCGGCGACGCCGGCGGCGTCGGTCAGGAGGCCGGGCAGGCCGGACGCGGTCCCCCGGCGCACCGCCTCCACGGCCTCGACGGTCGCCCGCCCGCCGAGCAGGGCCTGGGCCGTTGCGGCCGCACTGGCCCGGCGGGCCGGGTCGGCACTGATGAGGTTGACGGTCTCGTCGGCCTTGGCCCGGTACGCCGCGCTCTGGATGCGCGCCGTCAGCGTGATGGAGTCGTAGCCGTCGGCGCGGGCGGTCTCGATATCGGTCCCCGACCTCACCGTGGCCGCCAGCAGCCAGCCGATGCCGCCGATGAGGAGCAGCGACGCCAGGGCCAGGGGGAGGTTCACGAGCCGCCGACTCTGGCGGAACACCCACACCTGGGCGACGACCAGCACCGAGAGGGTGAGCACGGCGGCGGCCGCCGCGGGCAGGACGCCGGTGTCGCGGCGGTCCTCGTCGCGATCGAACCGGCGCTGGGTGGCGGCGGTGAGGCCGGCGACGTCGTCGGCCACGGTGGCCGCCAACAGGTTGAGGGCGTCCACGAGCAGGACGGGCGCCTCGGCGACGCCGGCCCGGTTGGTGGCCCGGGCCGCCTCCACCAGGCCGGCGTAACGCAGGACCGCCACCGACAGATCCTTCAGGCTGGCGTGGGTCGCCGGATCGTCGCCGATCAGGGCCGAGATGTCCTCGATCTGCGCGCTGGCCCGAGCCAGGGCCTGCTCGTAGAGCGTGCGCGACTCGCGGTCTTCCGGGCGGGACAGGAACGCGGCGGTAGCCGCGGCGTCGGCCTCGGCCAGGCTGGAAACCAGTTGCTGGGTGGCGACCAGCACGGGGCCGGCGTTGCTGCGGATGCGCTCGGTGCCCGAGCGCAGCGCAGTGGCCGCCACCCAGCCGGCCAGGGCCGTGGCCAGCAGCAGCACCGCAGTGACGACCGACCAGAGCCGGTACCGGCCCGGGGTCGTCGACGCAGCGGCGCGGATGCGGTTCACGTGGGGGCGCCCACCCGGCGGAGGGTGATGCGGGTCCACGCGCCGACGTGGAGATGGTCGCCGTCATGGAGGCGCACGGCGTCGCCGGGTTTGACGGGCGTGCCCGCGCCTCGCACCACGGTGCCGTTCGTCGACCCTTGGTCGACGACCACCCAGCCGTCGGGGTTGAGGCGCAGGATGGCGTGGCGGCGGGACACCCCGGGGTCCGACGGCGGCTCACTGAGGTCGATGGCCGGGAAGATGCCCTTGGAATCGCTGCGCCGGCCGATCAGGACCTCCTTGGAGATGAGCGGCACCTCCCGAACCTCGGCGTCGGTGGGAAACGTCACGGTGGCGTCGGGGCTCTCGGCTTGGTTGGACTCGAAGTACCGGTGGTCGGCCGAGACCACCGCCACCCACTCGGCCGAGACCGCCGCCGGGTCGCCAGCGGATGCGACGGCACGGTCCGCCGCCTCCGCCGCCGGCAGCTGGCCGGTGGCGAAGTCCAGACCACAGACCTCGCAGAAGGCCTCGTGTTGTTCCCGGGCCGCCCCGCAGTTGGGGCAGGTGGCGGCCGGGACCACGGTCGGCATCTGGGTGGTGCCGTCGGCGGGCGCCGGAACGGTCGCGGGTGCGCCGGCGATCACCACGCCGCAGGTGTCGCAGTAGTCGGTGCTCTCGGAATGGTGGCCGTTCGGGCAGGTGACGGGCATGTCAGGCTCCGGGGGTAGCGGGATCGGCAGGCTTGGCCGTCACCCGTACCGTACGGGTGGAGCGGGTATCGAGCGCCATCTCGTCGACCGCGGCCACGCCCCGCTTGAGGCGGACGGTGCCCGTGGCCACGTCATCGACGTCGACCACCTTCTGGAGCAGCCTGACGGTGCCCTCGTTGCCCGACTCGTGGGCCAGCTGCACGGCGCGGCCGAGCTTGACCGTGGCCGTGCCGTCGTCGCCGGCCTTCCGGGCCTCCAGCCCCTCGGCGATGGCCGACGCCAGCTCCTCCTGGCCGGTGTAGTGGGCGACCTGGGGGCTGATCCGGGCCGACTGGGCGTCGTCGTCGGTCCAGATGGCCTTGACCAGCGCCTGCGACACCGGCTGGCCGTCGACGACCAGGCTGACCCGGGCGGCCAGCTTCTCGTCGCCCACCTTGCCGGCCGGGACGTTCACGCACAGGTGGTAGTCGCGGCTCTCCTCGCCTCCCCAGGCGCCGGTCGGGAAGTCGCCGGTCAGGGGGTTGACGGGGGTGGCCTTGGCCGTCAGGTCGTCGATCGACGGCGCCACCTGGCGGAGGAACTCGATGGTCGAGCCCTGGGGCGCCCAGATACGCAGCCGCACGTCGGCCACGGCCTTGCCGAGGGCGCGGGCCAGGAAAGCCCGGAAGTCGTCGTCCATCTCGTCGGGCCCGGCGATGATGTCGACCTCGCCCAGCAGGGCCGACGTGATCAGGCGCAGCTCGGCGACCTCCCAGTTCGACCCCACACCCCGGGCGTCGCACTGGAAGACGCCCGCGCACCGGCGCAGGGCCGCCTCGAGGTTCTCGTGTGGCTCGCTCTCGTTGCGCCCGTCGGTGAGCAGGTAGGCGAGCTTGATGGCGTCCGGCCGGCCGGCGAAGACGTCGCGGGCCAGGTCGAGCCAGGTCGAGATGGCGGTGCCGCCCTCGGGCCGGAGGTTCTTGGCCACCGCCACCGCCTCGGCCCGGGTGCGGGCGTCGGCCCTGGCCAGCGCCGGCGGCTCGCCGGAGGCAGCCGCGGGTGGGTAGACGCACGCCGCCTCGTGGCTCCCGGCGATCACCGCGAACCAGGTGCCGTCGGGCAGCTCGTCGACCGAGGCGGCCACCGCGTGGCGGGCGGCGCGGATCTTGGTGGTGGGCTGGTCCATGGACCCGCTGGTGTCGACGATCAGGACGACCGCCTTGTCCACCGGCTGTACCTCCCGGGCGGGCTGTACCTCCCGGCCCGCCTCCCGGGCGGGCGCCGCGCCGTCACCACCCGACGACGCCACCGTGACCACCGCGTGCACCTCAGTGGCGGCCGCGGGGAGGAACTCGTTCTGGTAGGTCGAGGCCGTGAAGTTCATGGCGCAGGGGAGCCTTTCAGGTCGAGGTCGGAGAGGGGGAGGTCCACCACCACAACGGTGATGTTGTCGGAGCCGCCGGCGTCGTTGGCGAAGGCCACCAGCCGGCGGGCCAGGTCGAGTACGGGTTCGGGGGAGATCGATGACGGGCCCTCCGCCAAGACGGCGGCCAGGTCGTCGGGCTCGATGGCATAGTTCCAGAGGCCGTCAGAGACCAAGAGCAGCCGGCCCGGTTCTGGGACCTCCAGGGAGACGATACGCGGCCGCCACTCCGGCTCGGCGTCGGCCGACAGCCAGCGGGTGATCACGTGGGCGAAGGCATTGGTGTGGGCGTCGGCCGCCGGCATGCCGGCCGCTATCTGCACCTCGGCCATGGAGTCGTCGACGGTGAGCTGGGTGAGGTCGCCGCCGGCGTACCAGTAGGCCCGGCAGTCGCCGTGAGAGGCGACGGTGACCGTCTGGTCGGTCACGGTGGCGGCGAGGAACGTGCACGACGGTGGGCTGAGGTTGCCCCGGCGCTCGAACTCGATGGCCAGCACCGCGGCCCGTGCCGCGTCGAACGCGGCCTCCAGGTCACGTTCCTCCGCCAGCACGGCGAGGGCGGCGCCGGCCGCAGCCTCCGACGCCACGTCGGGATCCACGCTGGAGGAGACCCCGTCGCACACCACCGCGGCCACAAAGCCTCGGCCCGAGAACGCGGCCATGGCGTCCTCGTTGCGGTTATGGCGCTTGCCCTTGTCCGACACGCCCGCCACCCCCGCCAGCTCCACCTCCGTGTGGTCGCGGGGCGCCGGCAGGCGGATGCCGCAGCTCCCGCAGTAGGCGTCGACGGGCTCGCCCACCGTCCCACACGACGGGCAGGCGACGCCGGCCGGCGCCGGCGCCTCAAGGCTCGGGACTTCCGTCACCGGGAGCTCGGCGCCGCACGCCTCGCAGAAGGCGTCGCCGGGCGCGAACGGCTCCCCGCAGGCCGGGCAGGCCGCGGGGGCCTCCATCGCGCTCACCCCGTCGGCAGTCACACCAACGACGCCGGCCGTACCTGGTTGGCCCGGTCCACCATCCGCCACCGCTCGGGGTCGTCGGGGCTGAGCCTGGCCAGCACGCGGTACGCCCGCTCCAGGCCCCGACGCACGCCGGGCTCGTCGAGCGCCTGGCCCCGCACGCGGACCGACGGCTGGGCCGCCACCGAGCCCGACGTGAGGCCGGCCAGCGCAGCTTCGAACAGCTCGACGTCGAGCTCTGCCGCCTGCCGGCCGGCGGCCTGGGCCCGCTCCAGCACCTGCCCGGCCTCGGCGAACCGGGCCGCGCCCACCAGGGCCCGCACGGCGGCGAGCTGTGCCTCGCCGTGGGCCCGGTGGGTCGGCGGCACCCGGGCGAAGGCGGCGAGCGCGCCCGGCACGTCGCCGGCCCGGAGCCGGCAGCGGGCCAGGACGATCGCCGCGCCCACGGCGGAGAGGTCAACGGTGGACACCACGTCGTACAGGGCGCCAGGG
>JBPCLE010000220.1:0-7451 GCA_051003575.1 Acidimicrobiales bacterium
AGCCCTCGAGCTCGGCGATGGCGGCCAACGCCGCGGTCCGGGGCACGCCGGCCACGGCCGGCGTGGGGTGGAGGAGGGCGGCGACGTCGAGGGCGGAGGTGGTGCTGTCGCGCAGCCGGCACCGCACCGTGGTGGCCAGGTGGGCGACGGTCGACAACCGCACGACCTCCGGGCCCTGGGCGGTGGCGGGGTGCTCGGAGACGGCGCCCAGCCTGGCCCGGACGTCGTCGACGACCAGCCCGTGCTCGGCCTGCTCCTTGGCCGATGCGGCCATGGCGGCTACCAGCCGGCGGTCGTCGCCGGGCGTGCCGCCCTGGGCCACGGTGCCGGCCATGGGCCGCGAGACCACCTCCCGGCTCCGCCGGCGGGCCAGCAGCTCGGGGCTGGCGCCGACGTAGCTGCCGGCGGCGTAGGTGAAGCACGCCGGCTGCTCGTGGCGGAGCGTGGCCAGCACGCCGGCCACGTCGAGTGGGCGGTCGAGGTCGACGGTGACCTCGCGGGCGAGCACCACCTTGGCCAGCCGCCCGTCGCCGATGCGCGAGAGGGCCTCGTCGACGGCGGCGTTCCATGCGCCGCGGTCGGGCGGCCCCGCCGGTGCCAGGGCGGGTGCGGCCCAGCCCTCGGCACCCTCATCGGCGGGGCCGACCTCGGTGACCCAGCACAGCCCGCCGGCGGTGCGCCCGGTGATCCGGGCCGGGATGACCAGCTCGCCCTGCCCGTCCCAGCCGAGGGCGCCCACGGCCAGGGGGCCCATGCCCGGCTCGGCGAGGGGGTCGTCGCCGGCCACCGCGGCCAGCACGCCGGCGGCGTCGGCGGCGCGGACCCGGGCGGCGACGCCCGATGTCGCCAGGCCGAAGCCTTCGGCGAACCAGGCGAAGCCGCCGGCTCCCAGCGCTGAAAGCGGGTCGGCGCTGGCGTCGAGCACCCGGGTGCGGCTGCGGAGGCCAGTGGCCGTGGAGGTCATCGTTTTGTGCCGGTGAGGAGCTGGGCGATGCCCGTGGACAGCGGCCGGCGGTGGGCGTTGCCGAACCCCGACTCGGAGAGCATGGCCACCATGCGGCTCGGTGGCGGCAGGTAGGCCACCGAATTGGGGAGGTACTGGTAGGCGTCGCGGTCCGAGAGCAGGCCGCCGACCGCCGGCACCACCTTGCCGAAGTACTGCGCGTGGCCCCAGCGCAGCACCGGGTTCTCCGGCTCGGCGACCTCGAGGAGGGCGATCCGCCCCCCGGGCCGGAGCACCCGGGCACACTCCGTCATGAACGGCTTGAGCGACGCGAAGTTGCGGAGGGCGAAGCCGCAGACGATCCCGTCGACAGAATGCGGGCGGAACGCCAAGGCCAGGGCGTCGCCCCGCACGAGCGGCGCCGTGGTGCGCTGGGCGGCGAGCATGCCGGCGGACCGGTCCACCCCCACCGGCCGGTAGCCCCGCTTGGCCAGCTCCCGGCACAGGTCGCCGGTGCCGCAGGCCAGGTCGAGCACCGTGGAGCCCGCCGCGAGATGCAGCGACTTGACCGTCCGCCGGCGCCACCCGATGTCCATGCCGAATGTCAGCAGCCGGTTGAGCAGGTCGTAGCGGGGGGCGATGGCGTCGAACATGTCGTCGACTGCCTTCACCTTCTCGGCGCCCTGGGGGAGCGTCATGCCGACCACGCCTCGTCGATGGAGGCGGCATCGAGCTCGCTGGGGTCGCCCACCGATTCCAGGTGCTCCTGGGCGACCTGGAGGAGGATGCGCTGGAAGTGGTGGGCCACGAGGCCGGCGACCGCCGGCATGAGGGACCGGAAGGCCTCGACGAGTCGCTCGGCCTTCTCGTCCTCGGGCAGGTCGGAGGCCCGGAGCGGCTTGCGCACCCAGGTGTCGAACAGCTCGACGGCATCCACAGCCACCTCCCGGGTGACCGCGTGGTGGTGGCGGGCCAGGGCGAAAAGCTCGGGCAACGGGAGCCCCGCCTCCAGCAGCTTCATGCCGCCGGTGAGCATGGCCACGTCGGCCGGCGTGAACCTCGGCGTGCCGTCGACCACCCGGGGGATGAGCAGGCCTTCGCGCAGGAGGGCGTCGAGCATGGGCTGGGGCACGCCGAGACGGTTGGCCAGCTCGTCGATGCCGAACAGCTCCTCGGGCGGGCCGTCGCCGGCGCCGGCCACCGCAGCGGCGAGCGACTCGTCGGCGGGGTCCAGCTCGCCGGCCAGGAAGCGGCGGATCACGGCCAGGGTGAAGCCCCGCCGCTGGAGCTCCTTGATGCGGGCGATGCGGGCCAGGTGCTCGTCGTCGTAGAACGCCAGCCGGCCGTCGCGCCCGGGCGGGGGGAGGAGCTGCTGCTTCTGGTAGTAGCGGATGGTGTCGACCGAGACCTCGGCGGCCAGCGCCAGCTCCTCCACCCGCATTCTCATAGTGACCATTCTAGGAGCAACCACTCCCAGAGTCACGCCGCCTACAGCTGGCCCGGTCAGCCCTTGTTCGAGAAGTGGATGTCGAGCGTGTGCAGGTACGCGTGCAGGCCGGCGTCCTGGATGGGGTGACGAACGCCCCGCCCGGCTCCCAGTCCATCCGGATCGGGTCGACGATCTGTGGGCAGAACGGCGTGCTGGCAACCGCGCCCAGGTAGTCGAGGAGCGGTGTGTCGGCCACGTGGTAGAACGCGGCCTCGTCGGTGGCCGCGTGGATGGCGGGCATCGTGGGATGGCGGAGATGACGTCGTCACCCACAGGCCGTAGAGCACGGGTCTTAGGAGCAGCCTTCGATCTGGGCCACGGCGCCTTTCATCCCTGACCGGAACCTGGTCACGACCCGTCCGTCGGTCTCGAAGATCAGGCTGAGATGGGCGAGGTTCGCATCGGCCGGGGCGTAGACGAGGTAGTGACCGGTGGGGACGTAGGGGTGGCCTTGGACCTGGATCCGGCCCGGGTAGGTGCGCTTGACCTCGTCCTCGGTGCTGCCCTCGCCGATACCCGACACGGTCGTAACCCGGCCACCGTTCGGGGACCCGACGTCGACCCGGGCGATGCGTCCGTTGATGACCATGAACGCCATCCCCGGGACCGCATCGGCGTAGGCGTACTCGCACTCCGACCCGAACGGATTGCCCGGCCGGACCCGGATGGGAGTGCCTGCCGCGGCCGACGCCTCCTCGAGGGTCATGCCGACGTCGACCGGGCCGATCCCTCCGAGGCTCAGTCGGGAGTCGGCGGCGATGCGCTCAGGCGGGGCGGTGGTGGTCGTCGTGGTGACCGTCGGTGCTGGCCGGATGGTCGTCGCCGGCGCGGCCGGGACGCTGCTGGCCACGGTGGACGCGGTCAGGGGCGGGTCGCCGGATGCCTGGCCCTCGTCCTCGCCGGCCCCGCACGCAACGGCGAGCGCACCGAGGGTGACGATGCCGGCGAGCATCGGCCGCCATGGTCTCGGGCGTCCAGGGATGTGTCGGGAGGGAAGGTCGGGGTCCGCCGACGGCATGCTGGTTCCTTTCGTGTCGAGGTTGTCGACCATTCTCCCCGTTGCGGGTCGGGCACGGGCGCCAGGGCCGAAGAACGTAGGTGTCGTCAAAGACAGCAGCAGGATCCGTTCGGGCGGATTAGCAACAAGATTGATGACAGGCGCTCTTCACGCTGCGGGCACGGAGCGGAAACGGCTGGGTCACCGCTCGCCCGTACGGTCGATCGCAGACGGCTCGACGAATGAGAGCCGCGCCGCGCCGACCGGCGTGCGTCTGCCACACGAGATCGGGGAACCGAGGTATGACACGAGGTAGTGAAGCGCGCCAACGACTGAAGGGGCTGTGGAGCTTCGAGGGGAAGTACCGGATCCTCCACCTCACGTGGCTCGCCTTCTTCCTCTCCTTCGTCGTGTGGTTCAACTTCGCGCCCTTCATGAACACGATCGGGGAGCAGTTCGGGCTGTCGAAGGCCCAGAAGGTCACCATCGGGCTGTGCAACGTCGCCCTCACCGTGCCGGCGCGGATCTTCGTCGGCATGGCCCTCGACCGGTACGGGCCGCGGCGGGTGTACTCGGTCATCCTGGTCTACGCGGCCTTTCCCTGCATGGCCTTCGCCCTCTCGCAGACCTTCACCCAGCTCGTGGTCAGCCGGCTGGCGCTGAGCGTGGTCGGAGCCGGGTTCGTGGTCGGCATCCGCATGGTCTCGGAGTGGTTCGCTCCTCGTGAGGTCGGGATGGCCGAGGGGGTCTACGGGGGTTGGGGCAACTTCGGCTCCGCGGCAGCCGCCTTCGCCCTTCCGGTGTTCGCCGGCGTGGTCGGCGGCGACGCCGGCTGGCGTTGGGCCATCGGGACGACGGGCGTGATCGCCCTGCTCTACGGCCTCTACTACTTCCGAGCGGTCACCGACACGCCCGAGGGCGTCAGCTACGCCCGGCCCCGGCGCCAGGGAGCGCTCGAGGTCACCAACCGCAAGGCCGTCCACGGCCTGGCCCTGCTCACGGTGCCCCTGGTCGCCGTCCTGGGGGTGATCCTGTGGCGGGTCTGGCTGGTCGAGGTGATCTCCACGCCCGTGCTCTTCGTCGGGCTGGCGGTTGTCGCCGCCTTCCTGAGCCTCCAGATCGCCACGGTGTACCGCGTCAACCGTCCGGCGATGGAGGACTCGTACCCCGAAGCCGACCAGTACCCCTTCCGGACGGTGGCGGTGCTCGCCGTCGCGTACTTCTGCACCTTCGGATCGGAGCTGGCCGTGGTGACCATGCTCCCTGCGTTCTTCGCCGACACCTGGGGCCTCGGCCCGGCGATGGCCGGTGTGGCCGCGTCCGGCTTCGCCTTCATGAACCTCGCGGCCCGGCCGGCGGGAGGCATCCTCTCCGACCTGCTGGGATCGAGGAGGCGCACCCTGCGCGTGCTGATGGTCGGCCTCGCCGCCGGCTACCTCGGCATGGCGTTCCTCGGGTCGGCCTGGCCGGTGCCGGTGGCCATGCTCGTCACCATGGGGTGCTCGTTCTTCGTCCAGTCGGGCGAGGGCGCGGTGTTCGCCATCGTGCCGCTGGTCAAGAAGCGGGTAAGCGGCCAGGTGGCGGGGATCGCCGGCGCCTACGGCAACGTGGGGGCGATCGCCTTTCTCACCGTGTTCCTCTTTGCCAGCCCGCAGGTGTTCTTCCTCGTGATCGCCGCGGCCGCTGCGGTCGGAGCGCTCATCACCCGCTGGCTGGTCGAGCCGGCCAACAGCTTCGGTGCAGAGCTCATGGTTGACAGCCACGACGCGGAAGCCGAAGGAGCGGACGCGGCGGCGCAGCGACTGGAGGTCGTGCCGGCCGGATAGGGCGGGGCGGGTGGTGTCCGACGGTGGAGCGGGTCGTCGAACTCAGGCGGGGGCGGCGCCCCGGGCGTCGACGTGGGCCGCCACCTGGCGCTTCAGCCGGGCGAGGATGGCGGCCATTCCCCGGAGGCGCTGCGACGAGATGGCCTCGGCCAGGCCCATCTTCATGTAGAAGTCGTTGGGGGTGGCCAGCACCTCGTCGGCCGTCGCACCCTCCAGGCCGCTGTGCAGGATGCCGGCGAAGCCGCGGGTGGTGGGGGCCTGGTCGGGCACGTCGAAGTGGAGGTGCACGCGGTCGTCGTCGTCGATGTCGGTGGCGAGGAAGAAGGGGGTGGCGCACTCGGGCACCTGCTCCATGAGCTCCCGGTGGCCGGCCAGCTCCTCGGGTAGAGGCGGCACCTTCCTCGAGTACTCGAGCAGCGCCTGCAGCCGCAGCTCCTTGGGTGCGCCGCCGAACAGGTCGACGATGCGCTGGAGGGCGGGGGGCGCGGCGGGGGTTTCGGCGCTCATGGGCAACATCCTTCCACACGCCGGCGGCAATTCTTGACCGCTGGAGTCGGGATTAGCCGCTAGGCTGCGCGGAGACAGTCAACGCGACATCCAAGGAGGATGCCCATGCCCACGGTCGCACCCGACAACTCACCCGAGCTGGCCCAGTACGCCAAGCCCGAGCTGCTGGTAACCACCGCCTGGCTGGCCGAGCACCTGAACGACCCGGGCCTCGTGGTCGTCGAGTCCGACGAGGACGTGCTGCTCTACGACACCGGCCACATCCCCGGCGCCATCAAGGTCGACTGGCATCTCGACCTCAACGACCAGGTCAATCGTGACTACGTCGACGGCCAGGGTTTCGCCGACCTCTGCTCCCGCAACGGGATCGGCCGCGACTCCACGGTGGTGTTCTACGGCGACAACTTCAACTGGTGGGCGGCCTACGCCCTGTGGGTGTTCAAGCTCTTCGGCCACGCCGACGTGCGCCTCCTCAACGACGGCCGCATGAAGTGGCTCCAGGAGGGCCGGGAGCTGACCACCGACGTGCCCAAGCCCGAGCCCACCGACTACCCGGTCGTCGAGCGCGACGACGCCCCGATCCGTGCCTTCCGCCAGGACGTGCTGGCCCACGTCAACAAGGGCGGCAAACTGGTCGACGTCCGCTCGCCCGGCGAGTACTCCGGCGAGCTGCTGCACATGCCCGACTACCCCCAGGAGGGGGCGCTGCGGGGCGGCCACATCCCCGGCGCGGCGAGCAAGCCGTGGAAGATGGCGGCCAACGACGACGGCACGTTCAAGGATGCCGGCGCCCTGCGGGCCATCTACGCCGACGAGCTGGGGCTGGCCACCGACGACGACGTGGTCGTGTACTGCCGGATCGGCGAGCGGTCGAGCCACACCTGGTTCGTGCTGACCAACCTCCTCGGGTACCAGACCGTGCGCAACTACGACGGCTCGTGGACCGAGTGGGGCAACCTGGTCAAGGCGCCCATCGAGAGGTAGTTCACGAGGGCCTTGCGCTGACCCCGGGACGGGGCCGGGGTCAGCAGGAGACGATGCCGCACGGCCGATCGCGCCCCGGAATGCCCGGCCCCGGGCCGGACGTGGGAAGCGAGATCGGGAATCCCAGTCGCCGGCAGGCTGCGGCCGCCTCCTCCGTCGCCACGGCCGCCCTCTCGAGATCGCCGTCGAGTCCCGCCGCCAGCATGCGGCGGGCCGGCGCTACGACGGCCGGGTCGGCGGCGTCGTCGTAGGTGTTGACGGCCCGCAGCAGCCGCAGGCCACCTCCGATGGTGTTGCCTCCAGCCACCAGCCGGACCGATGCGTCGATGTCTGCGCATAGCCCCTTGGTGGCTGCGGCCCGGGTCAGGGGCGCCTTGGTGGTCGTTGTGGGCCGGGTGGTGGTCGGCCGGGCCGCAATGGTGGTCGGGGCCGGGACGGTCGTCGGCAGGTCGATGGTTGACGTCGTGACCGCCGGCGACGGCGTCTCGTCCCCGGCGCGCACCACGGCAGCGGAGATCCCGGTCCCGAGCACCACCACGGCGAGGATTCCGACGACGACGGGAAGCGGATGCACCATGCCTCGAACGGTGTGCTTCCGTCATCGTGACGTCAAGGGTGGTGGCAACACCTCTCGCCGTCCGCGTCAGGGCTCCGGCGGCCCCACCGGGGGGGGGGGGGGGGGGGGGGGGGGGGGGGGGGGGGGGG
>JBPCLE010000221.1:0-3224 GCA_051003575.1 Acidimicrobiales bacterium
TTTGTTGCCGCGTTGAACCGGGGGGGAGAAATGGGCCGGGCCGCGGTGGGAGCCCCCGCTCTGGGGGTTTGGGGCGGCCGGCCCCCAAACCCCCGGCCACGACGGCTCAGGCCTTGCGGCGGACGGCCTGGATGCCGAGCAGAACGATGCCGGCCACGCCCAACCCACCGAGGATGGCGGCGATGACCGGCCAGGCGCCGTTGTCGTCGTCGGACGGCAGCGGCGAGAATTGGGCCACCACGCCGAAGTTGTCCTGGGTCTGGCTCTTCTCTTCGGCGAAGCGTGAATCGGCCCAGGCGATGGATGCGTAGGAGTTGGTCGACGCCACCCCCGGCGGCTGGCGGATGTCGGAGTTGAAGCTGATCCCCAGCTTGAAGTTGATCGGCTGGTCGTTGACGACCGTGCTGTGCGCCCACGTCTTACCACCGTCGGTGGAGTAGCTGTAGCGGACGTTGACCAGATAGTCGGTCAGGTCGCGGTTGTCCTGCCAGATCACGTCGACCCGGCCGTTGGGCGCCACGTCGAGCTCCGGGTAGAAGCTCGTGAACCGGTTCTTCGGGTCGTCGTCGTTGATGGCCACGGGGTCGCTCCAGGTGAGGCCCTTGTCGGTGGAACGCTGGATGACGATGTCGGACCGGCCGGCGTTGGGGGCGCCGCCCGGCGTGGCCGAGTAGGCGAAGACGAAGGTGCCGTCGGGCCCGCCATCCTTCGTCCATCCCATGCCGGTGTAGGAGCCGGCGGCGTTGTAGAGCGGCTTGCTCAGCTCGGTGACCGTCCAGGTCTTGCCCTTGTCGGTCGAGCGGGCGAGCACCATGGGGGTGGTCTCTCCGAAAATCCCGCCGTAGTCCGCCGACGGGGGCCCGTTGTCGGCCGGCGGCCCCCCGTCGCCCACGGCCATGACCACGCCGTCGTGCGCCACGACGTACGGGCGGCCGAAGGCGGTCTGGAAGTGGATCGGGTAGGACTGTCCCTTGACGGTCATCGTCAGCTTGGACTGCTCGTTGAGGTCGACGGGCGGGGCGAAGGTCTTGCCACCGTCGGTGGAGGTGGAGACGGAGACCTCACGCTTTTTCTCCAGGGGATGGCCTTCGGGCGCGGTCGCGCTCCAGTCCCGGCTGAAGCCCACGTGGATGACATCCGCGGAGCCCGACGTGTCGACGGCCAGGCCCGGCACGCCGGTGTTCTCGGGCTTGGGATCGGGCGCCGCCCGGGCGTCGTCGACCAGGGTCGTGGTCCAGGTCCGACCGAGGTCCTTGGTCCGGGCCAGGGCGATGCTGGTCTTGCCGGGCCGCGGCCCCTCGTCCTCGCCGTAGGCCTGCATGGCGTAGTAGAGCGTGCCGTTGCTGCCCCAGGCGAGGGACGCCTGCGGAACACCTGCGGTGGTGTTGGTGCAGTACGGATAGGCCTCCGGAGCGGGCCTCTCGTCGGAGAAGCTCCACGTGCCCCCCGCGTCGGTCGAGACGAGCAGGTAGCACAGGCGGTTACGCAGGTCGGCCGTCGCGGCAACGATCACCCTTGGATCATCCGGGCTGACGGCCATCGAGGTCGGGCCCGTGAACCCACGGGATGGGGAGGTCTCCGCCTTCGTCATGTGGACGCCGGCGGTGACCCGCTCGATCTGGACCTTTTGCTCGGCGAAGTTGGCCTTGGGGAAAGCCGCGACCGTCTGGGCGCTGGCCACCCCCGACGACGCCGCAGCCACGGCCAACAACGCTCCGGCGACCGCGACGCGGCGAGTAGCAGGACTCACTAAAACCCTCCTATTGAAAGTGATGCTGCGGACAGGGTGCCGCGGAGAGACCGCGGCACCGTGATGGCTACGACGACACCTGGGCGCCCTCAGGCTCGCCCGGCGATCCCCGGCGGGCCGCGATCACGCTTGCGCCGGCGGCCAGCAGGAGACCGCCGGCGGCAACCCCCAGCCCGATGAGCAGGTAGGTGCCGGCGCCGGTGCCGCCGGTGGCGGCGGCCAGGGTGGTGGGCCGGATCTCCGGCGCCGGCGCAACGGGAGCCGATGTGTTCACATAGATGGCGGCCCGTGCGGGAATCCCCACGTTCATGTCGAAGTGGTCCTGGGTGGCGACGAGCAGGTGCGGGCCCGACTTGATGTCCGCAGGGATGGGGACCTGGACGGTGAACTGGCTCGTCATGGTGGAGGGCAGCGGGTTCGGGTGCGTGAACAGGATCGGGCCGTCCGCCGAATCCAGACGGATGTCCACCGGCTTGCCCCGGGCGAACGCCCCGCCGAACACCTCGACCGTGCCGCCCGGCGCCACGACATTCGTGCCGGTGGTCCGAAACGACACGAGGGCGACACATCCCCATGCGAGTCCTGCTGGTACGAGTACGGCGGCGACGGTCGCCACCATCCCCACGATCCGGTTTCGTAGCGAGAACGTCACTTGGCCTACCTCCTGTATTCGGCGCTTGGTGCCCTTCTTGATCAACTGCGAATCGCCGGTGACCAACTGCAGCGTAGCCAACACCGGTACTCGCGACGAAACGCATCGCGAAGGCGCGACACTGCCCTGTGGCCGACAAGGGGGTCCCGAGGATGAATCGTCGCGTGGCGCGGCCACTCAAGCCGGCATGCGTCGTCGCCGCGGTACTCGCGTTCGCCGTGCTGCAACCGGCCCTGGCCCACGAGCCACGGGCCAGCGGCGTCCTCCGTTTCGTGGTCGGCTGGGGGGACGAGCCTGCGTACACCGGCTTCAGGAACGGCGTGCAGGTCACCGTGTCCGACGCCGCCGGCGGCGCACCGGTCACCGACACCACCGGCACGCTCAAGGTGGAAGTGGCCAAGGGTTCGGAGAAGACCACGCTCCCCCTCGAGGCCAATTTCGGCGAGAGTCCAGGCGAGTACCGAGCATGGCTCACGCCGACCCGGCCGGGCTCCTACACCTTCCGCCTCACCGGCAGCGTGCGGGGCCAGCCCGTCGACGAGTCCTTCAGCTCCTCGCCGACGACCTTCGACGAGGTGGCGGACTCGACCGTGATCCAGTTCCCGGCCAAGGACCCCACCATCGGTCAGCTGGCGACGAGGCTCGACCGCGAGGTTCCCCGTCTCGCAGCCGACGCCGAGGCGCTCGGCGCCGAGCTCCGGGCGACCACCGAGCGGGCCGCGAGCGCCCGGCGCATCGACATCGGCGGCGCCATCGCCACGGCATTCGCGGTGCTCACCGCGTTCGCCGCCCTTGCCGTGGCCGCCCGCCGCCGCGCCGGCG
>JBPCLE010000222.1:0-4158 GCA_051003575.1 Acidimicrobiales bacterium
ACCTGCGGGCGCTGGCCGAGGCCCACGCCGGCCCGATCGTCGACCGCCGCGCCGCCCGCCTCGAGACCCGCCAGGCCCGCGACGAGCTGTGGGCGTGGCTCGCCCGCCGCGCCGGCTCGGTGCCGCTCGCTGCCGGAGACCCCGACCGCCTGTTGGCCTGGGTCGACTCCGTTCGCGCCGCCGGCGTGCCGGGCGGCGACCTGGCGCGCCACCGCCGGCGCCTGGAGGCGGCCCTCGGCGTGCTGGCCGCCCTCCCCGCCGACGGCACCGGCCTGGCCGCCCTGGCCACCGACGTGCTCGGCGATCCCCACGCCCTCGACCGCGGCCGGGCGCTGGCCGGCCTGGTGCTCGATGCCGTCGCCCATACCCGCGACCGTCCCCGGCCCACCGACGCCGAGGCCGCCCGCCTGCTGTGGGAGGAGGTGGGCGTCGCCCCCGACCCGTTGTCGTCCACGGTGCTCACCCTGGGCTTGCGCCCGGACGACGCCGGCGAGCCGGCGGTGCTCACCCTTTCCCAGCTGCGCCGATGGCCGGCCGACCCGCTGCCCGCCGGCGTCGCCGCCTTCGTGGTCGAGAACCCGTCGTTGCTGGCCGAGGCCGCGGCCCAAGGCTGGCGGGGCCCGCCCCTGCTGTGCAGCTCGGGCCGGCCGACGGTGGCGGTCGTCACCCTCGTCCGCCAGCTCCGGGCGGCCGGCGCCACCGTGTACCAGCACGCCGACTTCGACGCCGCCGGCCTGGGCATCACCGCCTGGCTGGCCGACCGGGCCGGCACCGTCCCGTGGCGCATGGGCGCGGCCGACTATCTGGCGGCCACCGCCGCCGGCGTGCGCCGGGAACGGGTGGCGCTCGTCGGGCGCCTCCCGCCGGCGCCCTGGGATCCCGCCCTCGTCGAGGCCATGGCCGCGGCCGGCGTGGCCGTCTACGAGGAGGAGGTCCGCGCTGGGCTGCTGTCAGCGATGGCCGCCCACCTCGGAGCGCCGTGACAACGACGCCAGGGTCGGCCGCCGCCTTGCCGGCGGCCCAGCCGGCGGCGTTGCTCACGCTCACCGCCGGCGCACCCGGCCGTACACTCGGCCCATGCCCCGCAACTACCGCTACATGGAGACCGGCGTGTGCGCCCTGTGCGGTGCGGCCGTCCGCCTCGACGAGAAGGAGGGCCGCGTGGTCTGCGAGGGCTGCAGCCGGCCCACCGACAACTGCACCTGCGTCAAGGACGACCTCGACACCCGCCACGAGTCGTCGATGAAGCAGGGCTCCATGCGCCCCGGGACCTCGGGCCAGTGGATCGCCGACCCCCAGCCCGCCGAGGACGACGACCCCGAGTAGCTGCTGCTGGCGGAGGTTAGGCGACGACTTTCAAACTTCGTCGCCACCCGCGAGAAGGTCGTCCGCGATGCGCATCAGATCCTCGATCAGCCCGGCGACCTCCTCGAGGCTGAAATTGATGGGCCCTGCGGCATCTGCCACGGCCAGGCGAAGCTACGCGTTGGGTCGAAGCTGCTCCATATCTTCCTTCCGGAACGCTCGGACTCCGCCCGGCAGGTCAACCGGTTTTACACGTCCGCTTCGAACCTCGGTGATGAACTCCTTGGGAGTCATCCCCGACAGCCTCAGAGCGTCGGCTGGCGATAGGAGCCCGTCCGGCACGACGTCTCGACGCGTAATCGCTCGGCGCCGCGCCCGCACGACATTCGGCTGGCCGATGTCACCGACGAGCTCACTGATCTCCCTCGACGAGAGCCCTGCGCGATGCGCCTCGACGATCTCCGAATCACGAACCTGGCGGATGACGTAGTCCTCGGACCGTGCGCGGTTGTATTCCTTTTCTGCCTCTTCGAGCCGATGGCGGGCGAGTTCGCGGCTTGTTTCCGACGCCTTCTGGGTAGCCATGGTATGTCAGTATGACATACCATGGTCCGAGGAGGCGCTGCACGTCGACAACCCAGCTGCCACCGTTATCTGCCTCTAGGTCTCCACCTGCCTAGGTTCTCTACATCTGCGGTCGGTTCGAACATCACGTGTCCAGAGCTGGCGGAGAGGGAGGGATTTGAACCCTCGAAGAGGCTTTACACCCCTTAATCGCTTAGCAGGCGATCACCTTCGGCCACTCGGTCACCTCTCCAGAGCCGGACGAGTCTGGCACGCGGACCGACCCGTGCGCGAAACGTAGCGATCCGGGTCGGTCGTGGCGCCGCGACGCGAACGGCGCCAGCCCGTAGGCTCGGGGGTCGTGGCACGCGGGCGCGAGGCGTCGGACTGGGCCGCCGACCGCATGGCGGCGATGCCGGGCGAGCGCGAGGTGGCGCGTGCTGCGGGACCATCCATTGATCTCCGCCGTACGAGACCGTTCGACAGCTGACGTGGGCAGAGGGCCTGGGCTACATGGTGATGGCCAATCGGCCCCAGCGGTGCTGGCATGTGTTCGCGCCCCGTTGGCAGCTCGAGAGAGATGATCGACCACCGCTCGGCGGAGGGAGTGGGATTTGAACCCACGAGACTTTCGTCCAAGGCTTTTCAAGAGCCTCGCATTCGGCCGCTCTGCCATCCCTCCCCGCGGGCGCGACGTTACTGACTCTGCTGGCGGCTCTCCGCCGACTGCCCCACCTGCCGGCGCAGGTCGGCGATCCACTCGTCGGCCTCCTTCCACGCCGCCTCGGCGTCACGCCGGCGCTCGGGGCCGTGGTCGCCGGCGGCGGGGTAGGAGCCCAGGAACTTCACCGTTGCCAGCTGCACCCGCAGGTCGCGCAGGCAGTCGGCCACCACCTCGTCGTCGACGTGGCCCTCCAGGTCGATCACGAAGCAGTAGTCGCCCAGGCTGTGCTTGGTGGGGCGCGACTCCAGCTTGGTGAGGTTGATGTTGCGGGCCGTGAACTGGCCGAGGATGGCGTGCAGGCTGCCGGGGTGGTCGTCGCGCTGGAAGCACACGATGCTGGTCTTGTCGTGGCCGCTGGGCGCCGGCACGCCGGCCCGGGCCACCAGCACGAAACGGGTCTGGTTGTTGTCGGGGTTGTCCTCCACGTCGGCGGCCAGCAAGTCGAGGCCGTAGAGCTTGGCCGCCAGCGCGGCGCCCAGCGCGGCGGTGCCGGGCGGGCGGTTCTCGGCCACCTCGCGCACCGCGCCGGCGGTGGAGTTGGCGGCCACGATCTCGGCGTCGGGGAGGCGGGAGGAGAAGAACCGCCGGCACTGGGCCATGGCGTCGGGGAAGGAGACTACGCGCTTCACATCGTCGAGCGTCATCCCCGGCGGGCCGAGCAGGTTCTGGCGGATGGTGAGGACGACCTCGCGCTGGATGAACAGCTCGTGATCGAACACCAGGCGGTCGAGCACCAGCAGGACGCTGCCCTCGATGGAGTTCTCCAGGGCGACGAAGCCCAGGTCGACTTCGCCCGACGACGTGGCCGCCAGCACCTCAGGCATCGACCGCATGGCCACCAGTTCGGCCTCGGCCAGGTCGGGCTGGCCGAGCAGCGCCTCCTCGGTGAAGGTGCCGGGCGGGCCGAGATAGGCGACACGGGTCATGGGCGGAGGATACTTACGGACGTGGATGAGCCCGCGGTCCGCCAACTGCTCGACGACGTGCGCTCCGGCGCCCTGTCGGCCGACGACGCCGTCTCCCGCCTGCAACGGCTGCCCTTCGCCGACCTGGGCTTCGCCAAGGTCGACCACCACCGCGCCCTCCGCCAGGGCCTCCCCGAGGCCGTGTACGGGCCGGGGAAGACGCCGGCGCAGTGCGCGGCCATCGTGGCCGAGCTGCTGGCCGAGGACGACGGTGGGCCGATCCTGCTCACCAGGGCCACCGCGGCGCAGACGGCGGCGGCGCTGGAGCGCAACGCCGGCGGTGAGGATCACCACCCGTCCGGGGCGGGCCAGCCGGCTGCGCCAGGCCAGGGTTGAGCCGGTGCGGACGACGCCATCCGGGTTCAGCGCCAGGGCGGCCGCAGCCTGGGTCTCGTTGGCCCGGGTGAGCAGGACGGGCCCGCCGTCCTCCTCGGCCAGCAGCTCGGCCACGATCGCCGCACACTGCTCTGGCGACTTGCTGGGGGCGTAGACGGCCTCGGGCAGGCCCTGCCGGAGGACGCGATGGTGGTCGACCTTGGCGAAGCCCAGGTCGGCGTAGGGGAGGCGGCGCAGCCGGGCGACCGCGTCGTCGGCCGACAG
>JBPCLE010000223.1:0-18334 GCA_051003575.1 Acidimicrobiales bacterium
ATCTCCGCCGTCGCCACCGGCGCATACGTGGCGTCGTGCTCGTTCCGCACGGTCGTCTACAAGGGCCTCATCACCGCGGACGCCCTCGCCGAGTACTGGCTCGACCTGGCCGACGAGCGCTTCGAGGCCGGTTTCGCCGTCTTCCATCAGCGCTTCTCCACCAACACCCTGCCGACCTGGGAGCGGGCTCAGCCCTTCCGCTCCCTCTGCCACAACGGTGAGATCAACGCCGTGGCCGGCAACCTCAATCGTATGCGGGCCCGGGCCACACTCGGCACGGAGGCCGCCGGCCTCGGCCCCGAGGCCCTGTTCCGCCCGGTGCTCGACGCCGAGGACTCCGACTCCGGTCAGCTCGACTCGGTCGTGGAGCTGCTCACCCGGGGCGGGCGCGACATCCGCCACGCCATGGCCATGACCATACCGGAGGCGTGGGAGGGCGAGCGCGACATCGCGTCCGGTGTCGAGGGCTTCTACCGGTACCACGCATCCCTGATGGAACCCTGGGACGGGCCCGCCGGCGTCATCTTCACCGACGGCATCGGCGTAGGCGCCACGCTCGACCGCAACGGCCTTCGCCCGCTGCGCTACGCAGTGTGCGACGACGGCCTGGTCGTGTGCTGCTCCGAGGCCGGCGCCGTCGACCTCAGCGGCCGGGGGCAGGTCAAGCGGGGCCGCCTGGGCCCTGGCCAGATGCTCTTCGTGACCCCTGAAGAGGGCGTGGTCCACGACGCGGAGAACAAGACGAAGCTCGCCGCCGGCGCCCCGTACGCGCGCTGGGCCCAGGACGGACTCCGCCCCCAGCCCGCCGGCCACCCCATCGAGCAGACCGCGGATCCTGCCGTCATCGAGCACCGCCAGGCCGTGTTCGGCTACTCCCGCGAGGAGTTGGCGATGGTGCTGCGGTACATGGCCAATGAGGCCAAGGAGCCTACCTACTCGATGGGCGACGACTCGCCCCTCCCCCACCTCGCCGGCCGCCCCCGGCCCATCCACCACTACCTCCGGCAGCGCTTCGCCCAGGTCACCAACCCGCCGATCGACCACCTGCGCGAGCGGCTGGTGATGAGCCTGCGGACCCTGCTCGGCCCCCGTCACCCCATCCTCCAGGAAGGGGCCGAGTCCACCCAGCTCCTCGTGCTCAAGTCGTTCTTCCTCTACCCCACCGCCATCGCCGGCTTCCTCACTGGTGACTGCGGGAGCTTCGGCTGCGGCCGCCTCGACGCCACGTTCCCGGTCGCCGACGGCCCCGACGGCCTGCTGGCCGCAGTCCAGCGGCTCTGCGACGAGGCCGAGCGCCTGGTGCGCGACGGCGCCGGCATCCTGATCATCGACGACGGCGGCGTGGGCGACGACCGGGTGCCCGTTCCGGCCCTCCTGGCCACCGGCGCCGTGAACCACCGCCTCGTGGCCCAGGGCCTGCGGTCCTACACCAGCCTGGTGGTCTCCGCCGACGACGCCCGCGACGTGCACTACATCGCCACCCTTCTCGGCTACGGGGCCGACGCCATCTGCCCGGCCCTCGCCCTGGAGATCGTGGCCCACGAGGCCGACCAGAACCCCGATTCCGAGCTGTCGGGCCCGGAGGCCCAGCTCCGGCTCCAGGCCGCCCTGGAAGACGGCGTGCTCAAGGTCATGTCGAAGATGGGCATCTCCACCGTCGACTCCTACCGGGGCGCGCAGATATTCGAGGTCATCGGCCTCGGGCCCGAGGTCGTCGACCTGTGCCTCGCCGGCACCCCCTCGGTGGTGGGCGGCGTGGGCTGGGCGGAGCTGGGCGAGGACGCCCTCAGCCGCCACAGCGAGGGTCGCACGGTGGAGGGCGGGTACTACCGGGCCCTCAGGAACAAGGGCGAGTACCACACCCACAACGACCCGGTGGTGAAGGCCCTCAACGAGATGAAGGCCGCCCACCTCCTCCAGGCCGCCATCCGCGACGGCAACAGCGACACCTACGACCGGTTCGCCGAGCTCGTGAACAGCCGCCCTCCCACCGAGCTGCACGACCTGCTCGAGTTCGTGCCCGCCGGCCCGCCTGTTGACCTCGACGAGGTGGAGCCGGCCAGCGAGATCGTGAAGCGGTTCTCCACGGGCGCCATGTCGCATGGGGCGCTCAGCCGGGAGGCGCACGAAACCCTCACCGAGGCCATGAACCTCATCGGCGGGAAGTCGAACTGTGGTGAAGGCGGCGAGAGCTTCGCCCGGTTCTCCACCCGGGGCCAGCCGACGGGCGACAAGAACAGCCGGATCAAGCAGATCGCCTCCGGCCGCTTCGGCGTGACGCCGGAGTACTGCGCCTTCGCCGACGAGCTCAATATCAAGATGGCCCAGGGCTCGAAGCCGGGCGAGGGCGGCCAGATCCCCGGCAACAAGGTGTCGGAGGAGATCGCCGCCCTCCGCCACACCCAGCCGGGCATCGGCCTGATCTCGCCCCCGCCGCATCACGACATTTACTCCATCGAGGACCTGGCCCAGCTCATCTTCGACCTGAAGCAGGTCAACCGCCTGGCCGAGGTGTCGGTGAAGCTGGTGGCCGAGGACAACGTCGGTACCATCGCCGCCGGCGTGGCCAAGGCGCTGGCCGAGATCATCCACATCTCCGGGGCCAACGGCGGCACCGGCGCCTCGCCGCTGGGGTCCATCAAGCACGCCGGCCTGCCGTGGGAGCTGGGCGTGGCCGAGACTCAGCGGGCCCTCATGGAGAACGGCCTGCGCGACCGGGTGCGCCTCCGCATGGACGGCGGGCTCATGACGGGCCGCGACGTGCTCATGGCCGCCCTGCTCGGCGCGGACGAGTACTCCTTCGGCACCGCGGCGATGATCGCCGAGGGCTGCATCATGCTGCGGGCCTGCCACAAGGACACCTGCACCACCGGGATCGCCACCCAGCGACCCCATCTGCGGGCCAAGTTCGCCGGCACGCCCGAGGGCGTGGCCGCCTACATGCTGTTCATCGCCGATGATGTGCGCCGGGAGCTTGCCGCCCTCGGACTGCGGACGCTCGACGACGCCATCGGGCGGGTCGAGTGCCTGCAACAGCGGGTCATCGGAGACAACCGCCCCGACAGCATGGACCTCACACCCCTCATCACCCCGCCCGAGCGCGTCGACGCCCCCCGCCGGTTCGTGGCCACCGTCCCCATCCAGAAGCCCCGCTCCGCGCTGGGCGACCGCCTTGAGGCCGACGCCTACCGCGCCATCTGGGACGGCGAGGACATCGAGCTGGAGTACCGGATCGTCAACGCCGACCGTACGGTCGGCGCCGCCCTGTCAGGCGCCCTCGCCCTGGAGTTCGGCTCCTCCCCGCCCCCTGGCTCGGCCACCGCTCGCTTCACCGGCTCTGCCGGCCAGAGCTTCGGCGCCTTCCTCGGCCACGGCCTGGAGTTCGAGCTGACCGGCGAGGCCAACGACTATGTCGGCAAGGCGATGGCCGGCGGCCGCATCATCATCCGCCCGCCGGCCAACACCTTTCTTTCGTTGCACGAGGCCGGCGGCAACCCGGTGCTCGCCGGCAACACCTGCCTCTACGGCGCCACCGGCGGCCAGGTGTTCATCGCCGGTTCCGCCGGCGAGCGCTTCGGCGTGCGCAACTCGGGGGCGACAGCCGTCGTCGAGGGGGTGGGCGACCATGCGTGTGAGTACATGACCGGTGGCGCCATCGTGGTCCTCGGGCCGGTGGGCTACAACCTGGGTGCCGGCATGACGGGCGGCCGGGCGTTCGTGTGGGACCCCGGCTCCCAGCTCACCACCCGGCTCAATACCGCGCTCGTGGAGGCGGCCAGGCCCGACGCCGAGTCGCTGGAGGAGCTGCGGTGGCTGATCGAGCGCCACCAGGAGCTCACCGGCTCTGCGCAGGCCGCCCGCCTGCTCGACAACTGGATCTCCACCGTGGGCCACAGCTGGCTGGTGGCGCCGGTGGACCACATCCGCCGCATGGAGACCCAGCAGGCGACCAAGGTGGCGGCCAGCGCCTAGTAGCCTTCCGCTTGAGGATGAGTTCCAATGGTGGTATACCCAGTACAGAGGCGCTCGCCGCGGTGGCGCGGTCGCTGCTCGCCCAGTGGGGCGTCCAGCAGACGCTGGAGCAGATCTGCATCCTGGCCGTCGACTCGATCGACGGCTGCGACCACGCCGGCATCTCGTTTCTGAAGGGCGGGCACGTCAGCACGCCGGCCGCGAGCGACAGCATTCCCGGCGTGGTCGACGACATCCAGTACGAGACCGGGGAGGGACCGTGCCTCTCCGCCATGCGCGAGCGCGAGGTCTTCGCCAGCGACGACCTGGCGCAGGAGGAGCGCTGGCCCAGCTTCTCCGCCCGGGCGCAACGGGAGACCGGCATCACCAGCATGCTCAGCTTCCGGCTCTTCGTGGCGGGCGACACCCTCGGGGCCCTCAACCTCTACTCGAAGTCACCGGCCGCCTTCGGCGCAGAGTCGCGGACGATCGGCGTGGCGTTCGCCGCCCACGCCGCGGTGGCGCTGTCGACGGCGATCCACGAGGAGCAGATGGACGAGGCGCTGCAATCCCGCGACCTGATCGGGCAGGCCAAGGGCCTCATCATGGCCCGCGACGGTGTGACCGCCGACCAGGCCTTCAACGTCCTCCGGCGGGCGTCGCAGCGGCTGAACGTCAAGCTGCGTGACGTCGCCTCGTCGATGGTGGACTCGGCGCCGGGCGCCGAGGGCTCAGCGCCGGCGGCGGGCGACGAGGGCGGCGAGGGCGGCGCCTGATGCGGTGCCCAATGCCAGCCCGCGGTGCCGGCTGAGGCCGCTCTGGAGGCACCGCTGCGTGGCCCGGTCGTCGAAGATGCCGTGGGCGGCCTGGGTCCCGGCGACGGGCTCGTCGAGGTTGTCGGGCGAGCCGGGCTCGGCGGCCATGTCGGTCTGCTGAGCCTCGAAGTTGGTCCGGGCCAGGTACCGATCGAGCAGGCCGGGCATCACCGCGTTGGCCAGGATGGTGGCGACGGTGGGATAGCCCACCCAGTACTCGCGCCGGGGGTGGTCGGCGGCCCACACGATGGCCCGGGCCGCGACCTCGGGCTGGTAGATGGGCGGGACGGGCTGGGGGTGGAACGGCATCCGGTTGCGCACCCAGCCGAACTGCGGGGTGTTCAGCGCCGGCATGTGGACGCTGGTGATCCCGATGCCGCTGCGCTCGTGGAGCAGCTCGCAGCGCAGGGAGTCGACGAAGCCCCGGATGGCGTGCTTGGACGCGCAGTAGCTGGCCTGGAGGGGGATGGCCCGGTAGGCCAGCGCCGAGCCCACCTGCACGATCGTGCCCCGGTCCCGCGGCCGCATGTGCCGGAGGGCGGCCAGGATGCCGTTGACACTCCCCAGGTAGGTCACCTCGGCCACCCGCCGGACCTCTTCGGCCGTGAGCTGCGCGACCGGCGAGAACACCGAGGCCATGGCGCTGTTGACCCAGACGTCGATCGTGCCGAGCGTCTCCTCGACCTGGGTGGCGGCGTCGTCGACCGCGTCGGCGTCGGCCACATCCGTCGGGATGCCAAGGGCACGCACGCCGGCCCCCTCCACCTCCCGGCACGCCGCCGCCAGCCGCTCGGGGCCACGGGCGAGGATGGCGACGTGGGAGCCACGGTGGGCGAAGGCCCGCGCCGCGGCCCGGCCGGCGCCGGCGGAGCCGCCGGTGATGACGACGACCGACCTGTGGTTCGGGGTCAACGGCGGGACCCCATGATCGACCCCGTGACGTCTGCCTCCCCGCCCGTGTCCAGTCCGCAAACCAGGACCCGCTTCCCGTCGTCCCACGCCGACTGCTGGGGCACGATCTCGAAGTCCTTGAGCGCGGACTGCTCGAGGGGGATACCCAGGTACTCGGTGAGAGGCTGGCCGAGGCAGGCGTCGGCGGCGAACTGCACGAGGGCGTCCTTGCCGGGGTAGGCGGCGTCGGAGCCGGCGGGGTGGTTCACCAGGAAGAAGATCTCCGAGTTGTGCGGCTTCTCGCACGGCTGGACCTTTATGCCGCGGATCTCGTTCGAGGCCGAGGAGTTGAAGCAGTCGCCGACCTCGAGGTCAGAGTAGTCGATGCCCTCGTCGCGGAAGCGGTCATAGGCCCAGAGCCCGCCGGCGATCAGGGCGGCGAGGGCGACCAGCGCTGCGGCGACGATGACCAGGACCTTGAGACGGGAGCGGCGCGGCGCCGAGGCCGGGGGTGGCGTGCCGGCGGGGGCGCAAATGCCCCCTCCGGGACGGCCTCCCCCGCCGCCGGCGTGTAGTTGCGAGGTGGCGGTGGGGGCGGTGGCGACTCCCTCGGCGGTGGCGCAGAGACGATGGCGGCCATGGCGGCGGTGTCCAGCGCGTCCGGAGGCGCCCAGTCGCCCTCCTCCTCGAACTCGTCCTCGGCCAGCTCGTCCTCGGCTAGCTCGTCCTCGGCCGGCTCGTCCTCGATCTCCTCGATCTCGGCGAGATCCTCGACCTCGGCGAAGTCGTCGTCCTCCGCCACCAACTCGTCCTCCGGCGGCGCCGGCGCCACCAGGACCCGGGTGACCTCCGCGTCAGGCGGGGGAACCCGCGGCGACGCCGGAGCAGCCCCACGGCCTTCGATCTGGCGCGCCGCATCCCGGAGCAGGGAACGGACGCGGGCGTGCGGATCGTCCCGTGCCGGCTCGGGTGCCGGCTCCTCCCACTCGTCGTCGAAGGTCTGCTCGGCGGCCAGGCGCATCGGCGGCGCCTTCTTGGCCCGCGGGCCGAGGACCGCCCCCCGGCCGCGCGTCGCAGGGGCTGCGGAAGCCCCGCTGCGGGATGCCTTCCTGGCAACGGCGGCCTTCTTGGCCGGCGGCGCCTTCGTGGTTGCCCGCTTCGCCGTCTTCCTCGCCGGCGCCGCCTTCCTCGCCGGCGCCGCCTTGGTGGCAGCCCGCTTCTTGGCCGGCGCCGCCTTCTTCGCAGGCGCCGCCTTCTTGGCCGCCCTCTTTGCCGGCGCCGCGCTCCTGGCGGATGCCGCCGTCTCGGCGGCAGGCCTCCTGGCCGGCGCCGCGCCCTTCTTCACAGCCGCCTTCTTCGCCGCCCCACCGGTGCGTGCCTTGGTGGTCCGCCGCGGCCCTGCGTCGTCGTCTGCCATGTCCTCCTCCGGAGCCGGCTTGTTCGCGGCATCCCTCGTCACGGGCCGTGGGGGCCCGTGCGATCCCGTCAACATGCAAGCATACGGCCCCCTCGGCCGCCGCCCGCGAGCCCGGGTCCGCCGGCACCGCGCCGCGGTGCGAGAATGGCAGGCCGAGAGGAGGCAGGGTCATCACCGTCACCGCCAACACACCCGTCGAGCTGGTGCAGCGCCTGTACGGCGAGCTGGGCGGACGGCTGGCGGCCGGCCGTCGTCTCCTCGGTCGCCCGCTCACCCTTGCCGAGAAGATCCTGGTCGCCCACCTCCAAGGCACCGACATCGAGGCGCCGGTCCGGGGTCGGTCCTATGTCGAGTTGCGCCCGGACCGGGTGGCCATGCAGGACGCCACCGCCCAGATGGCGGTGCTCCAGTTCATGACCGCCGGCCTGCCGGCCGTGCAGGTGCCGACCACCGTCCACTGCGACCACCTGATCCTGGCCCAGGATGGCGCCGCCGCCGACCTGGCCGTGGCCGAGGACACCAACCGCGAGGTCTACGACTTCCTGTGCACCGCCTCCAGTCGCTACGGCATCGGCTTCTGGAAGCCGGGCGCCGGCATCATCCACCAGGTCGTGCTCGAGCGTTACGCGTTCCCCGGCGGGATGATGATCGGCACCGACAGCCACACCCCCAACGCCGGCGGTCTGGGAATGGTGGCCATCGGCGTGGGCGGGGCCGACGCGGTCGACGTCATGACCGGCGGCCCGTTCGGCCTGCGCTGGCCCCGGCTCATCGGCGTCCGTCTCGCCGGCAGCCTGTCGGGCTGGGCGTCGCCCAAGGACGTCATCCTGCGGGTGGCGGAGATTCTCACCGTCCGAGGCGGTACCGGCGCCATCGTCGAGTACTTCGGCCCCGGCACGGCGGCCATCAGCTGCACCGGCAAGGCCACTATCTGCAACATGGGCGCCGAGATCGGCGCCACGACGTCGGTTTTCCCCTACGACCGGCGCTCACGGGACTACCTGGCCGCCACCGGCCGGCCGGCGCTGGCCGAGGCTGCCGACGCCGTCGAAGCCCACCTGCGGGCCGACGACGAGGTCGCCGACGATCCTGCGAGCTTCTACGACGAGCTGATCGAGATCGACCTCTCCGCCCTCGAGCCCCATGTCGTGGGCCCCCACACGCCGGACCTGGGGCGGCCTGTCTCGGCTCTCGGCGAAGAAGCCAGGAGGATGGGCTGGCCGCTGCGACTCTCGCAGGCCCTGGTCGGCTCGTGCACCAACTCCTCCTACGAGGACATCAGCCGGGCAGCCAGCGTCGCCCGCCAGGCCACCGCCCGCGGGCTGAAGACCCGCACCCCCCTGCTGATCACGCCCGGCTCCGAGGTGGTCCGCGCCACCGTCGAACGCGACGGGCTGCTGGCCGATCTCGAGGCGGTCGGGGCCACCGTGCTGGCCAACGCCTGCGGCCCCTGCATCGGGCAGTGGGCCCGGTCCGATGTCGTCAAGGGCGAGAACAACTCCATCATCACGTCGTTCAACCGCAACTTCCCCAAGCGCAACGACGGCAATCCCGAAACACTGGCCTTCATCGCGTCGCCCGAGACGACGGTGGCCTTCGCGCTCGCCGGCACGCTGGACTTCAACCCGCTCACCGACCCTCTCGGCGACGCCCCGCTCGACGAGCCGGTCGGCGTGGAGCTGCCCCCCGGCGGCTATGCCGGCGGCGACGCCGGCTTCATCGCCCCGCCGGCCGACGGCTCCGCCGTCGAGGTGGAGATCGCCCCCGGCAGCGAGCGGCTGCAGCGGCTCGATCCGTTCCCGCCCAACACCGACGACGAGCTCTCCGAGCTGCCGGTCCTGCTCAAGGCCCGGGGCAAGTGCACCACCGACCACATCTCCGCCGCCGGCCGGTGGCTGCGCTTCCGAGGCCACCTGGAGAACATCAGCGGCAATCTCTTCATGTCGGTCACCAACGCCTTCACCGGCGAATCGGGCATCGGGTGGTGCCAGGTCCACAGCGAGCGCGAGCCCTTCCCCGACGTGGCCCGCCACTACAGCGACGCCGGCCTGGCATGGGTCGCGGTGGGCGACGAGAACTACGGCGAGGGGTCGTCGCGCGAGCACGCGGCCATGGAGCCCCGGTTCATGGGCGCCCGGGCCATCATCGTGCGTTCCTTCGCCCGGATCGCCGAGACCAACCTGAAAAAGCAGGGAGTCCTGCCCCTGGTCTTCGCCGACCCTGCGACCTACGAAGGGGTCGGCGAGCTAGACCACGTCTCCATCCTCGGTCTCGGCGGTCTCGCCCCCGACCGGCCCGTCGAATGCCGCCTCCACCGGCCCGACGGCTCCACCCTGGACTTCACCTGCACCCACACCCTCAACGACGAGCACATCGGCTGGTACCGCGCCGGGAGCGCCCTCAACCTCATCCGCCGGCACTTCGGCGGCTGAGGCGCGGAAGCGGAAGTAGCCCCAGAACCCAAACGAGAACACCGCGAACGCCACGAACAGGCCAACCACCACGAACGGGGCCGACTCCGAGGTGTTCGAGACGTAGCCCGTGCTCGGCCGCAGCAGGATGTGGACGAACCCCAGCAACGTGAGCCCGTAGAGCCCCGCCCACGCCCCCTGCTCCACCCGAGCACCTTCGCCCCTTGCAGCAGGCGGATCGGAAGCATGGCGATGACCAGGCTGTCGAGGGCGGCCCAGAAGATGCCGGCCAGGATGTTCTCCACGAGGATGGTGCCGAGCGTCGTGCCCGACTCGGCGGCCGCGGCGGAGACCGGCAGCAGGGCGAGCCACGACACCAGGCTGAGATCCAGGAGGACCGCCACCGTGCGGGCCGCCAGCCAGCCCGACTCCTCCCGCCCCAGCTTCCGGCTCAGCGCCAGGCCCCCCAGCAGGCCGTAGAAGTAGCCAGGCTGGAAGTGGACGGCCCGCGAGAGGGCGACGCAGGCCAGGGCGACGACCAGGGCGCCGGGCAGGGCGACGACGACCGCCCGCTCCCCATAGCGGCGGCGCACGTGGCGCACCTCCGACAGGTCTGAGGCCAGCAGCACGAAGCCGGTGGCAAGGCTCAGGCCCAGGGCGCCCCAGACGGTCGCAGCGTCGAGACCGCTGCTGGGCTGCATGGCGAACCACAGCGGCCCGCTCAGGAGCAGGAAGGCCACGAGCAGCGGGCCCTGGGCCCGCCGGCCGGCAAGGGGGCGGGGCGAGAGGCCGAACCAGCCGCGCACCTCGTCGTAGTGCTCCTCCAGCGTGGTGTTGAACAGCTCGGCGGGGAACGCGATGAGCACGAGCAGGCCGGCGACGACAAGGGCACTGAGGAGCAGTGGGCCGGGCCCGAAGTCGACCTGGTCGGCATGGGGCATGGAGGTGGCCAGTGCGCTGCGGTGGACGTCGGCGTCGGTCACCTGGAACGTGGTCGTGGCCAGCACCGGGCCGGCGCGCTGGCACGAGCTGGTCACCTGGTGTGGGCCGGGATCGACGCCGGCGGGTACCGAGATGCCGTCCTTGCGGATAAGGCCGTCGGCGTCGGGCTGCACCGCGCCGATCCGCTGGCCGTCGATGAGGATGTGGACGGTGCCGCACGCCGGACCGAGCTGGGCCCGCGAGGGCGCGGCCAGGGGCGCAGCGGCACCCGCCGGCGGGTGACCGGTACCCGTCACGGTGAGCCCGATGCCCGGCGGCCCCGACCGCCGCCCGCTGGCGGCCACGGCGTCGAGGGTGGCTCCCCGCGGCGCGGCCGGCGCCGTCGTGGTCGGGACGGTCGTCGTGGTCGTCTCGGCCACGGCGATGGTGGTCTCGGGCACCTCGGTGACGGTCGGGCCGGTGGTCGTGGTCGGTGGGCGGGCGGTGGTCGTCGACGGGCGGGGGGTCACCGTGGTCGCGGGCACGTCGGTGGTCGTCGTCGGTTCTGCCGTGGTGGTCGTGGTGGCCGGGGCACCCGTCCCGGTGAGGAGACTCCGGAGCGTGCCACCGTCCCAGACGACGACCACCGCGCCGGTCTGGCTGCCGGCGGTGGTCGGGGCGAAGGCAACGGCGATCGTGCACGGTGATGTCACCGTGCCGGCCGTGCAGGTGCCGCCGGTCCGGGTAAAGGGGCCGGTGACGCTCACGGAGCTGAGGGTCACCGGGGCAGCCGTGGCGAACGTGAGGACCTGCGGCGCGCTGCGCTGCCCCACGGTCGTCGACCCGAACGCCAGGCTCGACGGGGTCAGCGTGGGCGGCGCGGCCTGGGCGAAGGCCGTCGCGGCCCACAGGAGCGCGGCGACGGATCCAGTGACGAGGGCCCGTATCGTCGGAGTGGCGACGACGCCACCATACGCCGCCGGCCTCCGGTCGTGAAGGTACCGGCCCTTGGCCGGGAAGCCGGAGCGCCAACCGCTACACTGGTCGGCTTATGGCACGGAACAACGACCGCGACCGCGGCAAGAAGCGGACGCCGGTCCGAGACACCAACCGCCGAGGAAAGCCGAAGGTCTGCGTCTTCTGCCGCGACCACGTGGTGTGGGTGGACTACAAGGACGTCAACGTCCTGCGCCGGTTCATCAGCGACCGGGCCAAGATCAAGGCCCGCCGCACCACCGGCACGTGCCTGCAGCACCAGCGCGACGTCGCCGTCGCCATCAAGACGGCCCGCGAGCTGGCCCTCATCCCCTACACCCAGCGCACAGTGAGCGACAAGGCCGGCGGCCGTGAGGGTCGAGGCGGAGGGCGTGGCGGTCCCCGGGGCCCCCGTCCCGATGCCGCCCGCGACGCGGACGCCGATGCCACCACCGAGAGCACCGACACCGATGCCGGCGCGAGCGCCGGCGCGGACACCGCCGGCGCGGACACCGCCGACGCGGACACCGCCCGCGCGGCCACGACCGACGAGGCCGTTTCCGTCGCCAGCGAGTAGCGGCGCCTTACCCCAGCGCCTGGGCCAGATCTCCCACCAGGTCGTCAATGTCCTCGATCCCCACCGACAGGCGCACCATGGCGGGGTCAGCGGCCAGAGCGGTCCCGGCCAGGCTGGCGTGGCTCATGCGGGCCGGGTAGCCGATCAGCGACTCCACCCCACCAAGTGACTCGGCGAGAGCAAACACGCGGGTGCGCCCCACCAGGGCGGCCGCCGCCACCTCGCCGCCCGCCAGCACGCAGACCACCATGCCCCCGAAACGCCCCGACATCTGGCGCCTGGCCAGGTCGTGGCCCGGATGGCCCGCCAGCCCCGGGTACGACACCGAGGCGACCGCGGGGTGATCGTGGAGGTACTCGGCGACAGCCTGGGCGTTGGCACAGTGGCGCTCCATGCGCACGGCGAGCGTCTTGACCCCCCGCAGGACCAGGAAGCAGTCGAAGGGCCCGGGCACCGAGCCGGCGGCGTTCCTCGTCAGGGTGAGCGCGGCGGCAAGATCCGCGTCGTCGGTGGCGACGAAGCCGCCGATCACGTCGGAGTGCCCACTGAGGTACTTGCTGGTGGAGTGGGCCACCAGATGGGCGCCGAGCTCGAGGGGCCGCTGGAGGTAGGGCGTGGCGAAGGTGTTGTCCACCGCGCAGACGGCGCCCCGCTCGCGGGCCAGCGCGGCCAGCGCGGCGATGTCGACCACATGCAGCCCCGGGTTGGTGGGCGATTCCACCCACACCAGCCGCGTCCGGTCGGTCCACGCCGCCGACACCGTGGCGAGGTCGCCGAGGTCGACCGGCGTGAAGTTCGCCCTGTGCACCTGGCTGAGCAGGCGATGTGTACCGCCGTAGCCATCCGCGTTGACCAGGATGTGGTCTCCCTCGCCCAACTGGCGTATCACCGCATCGACGGCGGCCATCCCGCTGGCGAACGCCAGCCCGTGGGCCGCCCCCTCGAGCGAGGCCAGGCAGGTCTCGAGGGCGGACCGTGTCGGGTTAGACGTCCTGGCGTACTCGTAGCCCTTATGGCCGCCCAAGCCGTCCTGGGCGAAGGTGGAAGTCTGGTAGACGGGCGTCGTGACCGCGCCAGAGGCCGCGTCGGGCGCTTGGCCCGCGTGGATGGCGCGAGTGGAGAAGCCGGTCAGCTCTGCTGGAGCTCGGCAATGCGGGCGTCGATGCGGTCGCGCTCGGCCAGCAGGGCGTCGCGCTCGGCGTCCTCCGACTCGATGACGGCGATGATCCGCTCGACCGCGTCGCGCACCGGCTGGGCCTCGTCGGGGAAGAGGGGGCCACCCCGGCGGTCGCACTTGGGCACGTCGGCGTCCCAGGGCACGACGGCGGCCAGGGGAACGCCGTACTCCACCGACAGCCGGTTGAACAGCTCCACGTCGGCCTCGCCCCGGGCCTTGTTGCCCACGCCGTAGATACGGGGGATCCCCAGCTCGCGCGCCAGCGGGACGGTACGGCCGGCGGTCATCACCGACTTGTGGGTGGGCTCCATGATCATGAGCAGCACGTCGGCGTAGGCCAGGGTGCCGCCCGAGCGTGACAGGTGCTCCAGGCCGGCCTCCATGTCGACCAGGGTGATGTCGGCCTCCTCGTCGATGGCGGTGCCGAGGAGGCTGCGGACCATGTAGTGGTCGGCGCAGCTACAGCCGGCGCCGGCCTGGTCGATGCGCATGGCGTGCAGCAGCGTGACCCCCGATGGGGTGGGCAGGCCGTACTCCGCCAGCAGGTCACCGGGGGAAAGGGTGCCGTCGCCGAGGCCGACCACCAGCTTTCGGGGGACGAGCGGGGCCTCGTTGGCCGTCTTCTCGTCGAGCCCCAGGCTCATGGCCAGGTTGGGGTTGGAGTCTGTGTCGACCGCCAGCACCTTCTTGCCCCGGGCCACGTACGCCTGGCAGAGGAGGCCCGACAGGGAGGTCTTGCCCACTCCACCTTTGCCGACGACACCGAGCTTCATCCAGATCTCCCTTCAGGCGACACTCCATTCTGTCGCAGATCCGGCTAATGCGCCCCCTTTCCGGGCCGGCGCTCGCGCTACATCACGTCGCGGCGCCGCACGACCCGGCGCCGGGGAGCCGACACCGGCTCGTCGTCGACGTAGTCCTCCTCCACCACGGTCCGCCGGCGGGGCCCGCCGTACCAGCCGCCACCGCCGTTGAGGATGAGCATGCCGATGGCCAGGCCGATCACACCGGCGACCATGAGGATCACGCCGATGATGTTGAGGTCGAGCCCCGAAACGGACACGTCGACCGCGAAGGCCAAGACCGCCCCCAGGGCGATCAGGAAGATGCTCGCACCGATTGTCATGCAGAGGACGTACCCAGGACGACCGACCATTACCCGCGCCGAACAGGTGGTCGGCTACCATTGGCGCGCGACGGGTGCACATGGCACCCCAGTCGGGGCCTGTCCTACCTGAGCCGCGTGGCAACCGAGCCGCTGAGGCGACGATGGCGGGTTCGGCCCACCCTCGTCCCCACAACTCAGGAGTCCCCCATCACAACCACAACCTTTGCCGCGCTCGGCGTGGCACCCGACCTCGCCGAGGCCCTTGCCGCCGCCGGCATCACGTCGCCCTTCCCGATCCAGTCGTTGACCATCCCCGACGCGCTCGCCGGCCGCGATGTCTGTGGCAAGGCCCAGACCGGCTCGGGCAAGACCCTGGCGTTCGGCCTCCCCGTCATCATGCGCGTGGCCGAGGCCCGGCCCATCCGGCCGAAGGCGCTCATCCTCGTGCCCACCCGGGAGCTGGCCCACCAGGTGCAGGAGGTGCTCACCCCCCTCGCCGCGGCCCGCGGCCTGCGCCTCAGCGCGGTCTACGGCGGCGCTTCGATGGACCGCCAGATCAAGGCGCTCAAGCGCGGCGTCGAGATCGTGGTCGCCACCCCGGGCCGCCTGATCGACCTGGGTGACCGGGGCGAGATTTCATTGTCCGATGTCGAGATCCTCGTCCTCGACGAGGCCGACCGCATGGTGGACATGGGCTTCATGCCTCAGGTCGAGTGGGTCCTGCGCCGGCTCCCCGCCGAGCACCAGACCCTGCTCTTCTCGGCCACCCTCGACAGCGACGTCGACCACCTCATCAAGACCTACGTCCGCACCCCGACCCGCCACGAGGTGGTGTCCACGCTGCCGACGGTCGAGAGCATGGAGCACCGCCTGCTCAAGGTTCACCAGATGGACAAGGTGAAGGTGGCGGCTTCGATCGCCAAGGGCGTGTTCCGGGCCCTGGTCTTCGTCCGCACCAAGCGGGGTGCCGACCGTCTCGTGGTGCAGCTCCGCAAGGAGGGCGACGTCAGGGCCGAGGTCCTGCATGGCGGCCTCACCCAGGGCGCCCGCCAGCGGGCCCTGCAACGCTTCACCGCCGGCGATGTCGGCCTGCTCGTCGCCACCGACGTCGCCGCCCGCGGCCTCGACATCGACGGGGTCGACGTCGTCGTGCACTACGACCCGCCCGAGGACCACAAGGCCTACCTTCACCGATCGGGGCGCACCGCCCGGGCCGGCGAGAAGGGCGTGGCCGTGAGCCTGCTGCTGTGGGACCAGGTCGCCGACGCCGAGCGGCTGCGCACGCGCCTCGGTATCCGCCAGCCATTCGTCGAGGTCTTCTCCAACGACCCCCGCCTACGCGACCTCGCCGGCGACGGGTGGGGCCTGCCCGAGGAGCCCGAGGAGGCCACGGGCACCGAGGGCGCCGCCTTCCAGCCGACGCACGCCATCGCCCGCCGTATGGGCGGTGGCCGGCGGGGCCGGCGCTGAGCCCCTGCCCGATCCCTTGACGCATGCGTCGGGTTGTATATGCTCCGGCCGTGCCTCAGCTTGCGGAAGTTTCTGATGGGATCGTGGCCCTGGTCATCTTCTCGATCGTGATCGTCGGTGTGATCGTCGCCGTCGCGATGGGCAAGGGCAAATAGCCGCCAGCTGACTCTCGGGTTGCCGGCGGCTCGCAGTCGGACGCGCCTCCGGCTCCCCAGTGCCGCCGGTTGCCAGTGCCTCCCGGCCTGCTTCAGAAGGCCGCACCCACGGGCTCGACCCGCAGGTTGTCGGCCAGATGCCGGAGGCCGGTGCGGATGCGGCTCTTGATCGTGCCCTCGGCGACACCGAGGTCGGCGGCCACCTCCCGGTAGGTGCGGCCGCCGAAGTAGGCGAGCACGATGGCGGAGCGCTCCTTCTCGTCGAGCTCGGCCAGCGCGGCACGGACCCTCTCCGCGCCGAGGGCGGCGGCGACGATCTCGTCGACGCTGTGAACGTGGCCCGAGCCGGCGTCGACGTCGCGCTGCTCGCGCCGGCGCCGGGCAGAGGCACCGCGCACATGGTCGACGCTGCGGTGATGGGCCACGGTGGCCAGCCACGGCCCGAGCGCCCCCCGGGCCGGATCGAAGCGTTCCGGGCGACGCCACAGGTCGAGGAACACGTCTTGGGTGACCTCCTCGGCAGCCGGAAGTTCGCCGGTGACCCGAAGCGCGACATTGAACACCGATGAGCAATGCCGCGCGTAGACCTCGGCCAACACCGCCCCGTCGCCGTGCGCCAGCCGTTGGCTCCACTCGGCGTCGGCCGGTGACTCCGGCGGCGCGGTCGCCGGCGTCACCGCTGCAAGCCGGCGGGGGCCGGCTCCGCAAGGCTGGCGCTGCCTTCCGCGGCAAGCGCTGGCTCGATGAGCCCGGCCAGGCCCAGGAGCTCCAGGCGACGACGGACCAGCGGCGATGGACGATGGATGGACAGGGTCCCCCCCTGCAACACGACGCGCTCCCGTGCCCTGGCGACGATCCCCAGGATCCGGGTGTCGACGAAGGTGACCCCGCTGAGGTCGACGGCAACAGATCGGGTGGCGGCCGCGACGGTCAGGGCGACGACCATGCGGTCCGTCGCGGACGCGTCGACCTCCCCGACGACGACGACCTCCACCGTCGACCCCAGAGGGCCCACAGTGATCTCACACGGATCCAATCGTGGAGATGGGCGATACGCCCGCTGCAAGGTCTGGCTCATGGCGCCTCCGGCACATTCCCAGGGATGGGGAGCTACCGGGGTCCGGGGCAGCACGACCGCCGTCCGCAACAGGCCGAGGCCAATCGCTTCGTGTGGCCGCCCTCATTCTACCGTCATTTCAAGCGAATCGGCAACAGTGGACGCGCCGGCGGCCCTTAGAGGCGACGTTGGCCGCCGGTCTCGGCGGCACCGCCGCCTTCGCCCGCACCAGGCGTCGGGCATGGTGTCTGCCCAGCGTGGGATCGGCGTGGCCGAAGCCCTGGCCCACTTGCGGGCCCGGGCTTTCGCCGACGGCGTCACCGGCTCGACGACGAATAGGTGCGCAGGCCGAGGTGGTCAAGCGGATACCGCCCTCCGTACAATTGTCTTGATCCTGAGAGGATGGTTCGCCGATGCCGAGTCGAGAAGCGCTGCTCGCAGACACGTTCCTGCAGTTGGCCGACACCCTGGTCGATGACTTCGACGTCATCGAGCTGCTGACGACGCTCAGCGTTCGCTGCGTGGATCTCCTCGACGCGGCGGCGACGGGGATACTCCTCGCCGACGCCCACCGCAACCTCCATGTCGTTGCCGCGTCGAGCGAGCAGGCCAACCTGCTGGAGCTGTTCCAGATCCAGAACGAGGAGGGGCCGTGCCTCGACGCGTTCCGGACCGGGGAGGCGATCGTCCACGGCGACCTGAGCGCTTCCAGTCCCTGGCCCAGCTTCGGTCGCACCGCGACTGCGGCCGGGCTCCCGTCGGTGCACGCCTTCCCCATGCGGGTGCGTGATTCCGTGCTCGGGACCCTCAACCTGTTCATGGGCAGGGCCGGAGGTCTGGCCAGCGACGATGTGACCGTCGCCCAGGCGCTGGCCCATGCCGCCACGATCGCCGTGCTCCAGGATCGAACCGCCAAAGACGCCAACCGGCAGAGCGCCCAGCTACAAGGCGCGCTGAACAGCCGGATCAGCGTGGAGCAGGCCAAGGGCGTCGTGGCGGAGCGCGCCGGCGTCGGGATGGACGAGGCCTTCAGGCGCCTGCGGGTTTTCGCCCGCAACCGCAACGCCAAGCTGGTCGAGGTGGCCGAGGCGGTCGTGTCGCGGAGCCTCCCCGATGCCGACCTCGACGCCCTGTTCAACCAGGTGTCGGGCCCTACCTGAGGAGCCCAGGCCCGCCTTGGTCCTGTCCGCCCGTGACCGCTTCGCCGCCAGGGGACGGGCGGCGATGACCGGGTGGTGGCTTCCTACTCCACGTCGGCGGTCGCCAGAGTCATCGTCTTGGGCCGGCCCCCCTCGGGATAGGCCAGCGCCGGGCTCTCATGGCCCGACTCCGACGCGCAGTGGCAGCTCAGCTTGCCGCAGCGGCGACGCATGGTGAACAGCGCCCCTCGCACCATGAACGGCTCGGGA
>JBPCLE010000224.1:0-6253 GCA_051003575.1 Acidimicrobiales bacterium
AAGCGCTTCCCGCTCCTTCGCTGTCCCCCCCCTCCCCGTCCCGTTCTCGGGGCTGCGCGACCCGGCGGTGTGGATCATGGGCCTGATCGGGATGCTGATGGTGCCGTTCGACGAGCCGCTCGTCGGCTTCACCATCGCCCTGCTCGAAACCGAGCGGGGCGCCTCGGCCGGCGTGGCGACCATGGTGGCCTTCGTCGGGATCGTCGGCGGCGTGCTGGCGTTCACCGTGCTGGCCAAGCGCTTCGAGGACGTCGACGATCACCGGCTGCTGGCCGGCTCGGCCCTGGCCATGACCCTCGCCGCGGTGACGATCGCCGTCGTCCCGGTGCTGGCCGTCGTGGCGCTTGCCGGCCTGGTGAGCGCCATCGGTCTCAGCCTGGCCTGGCTGGCCATGCAGCACCGGGCGATCATGCTGCGGCCGGGACAGGTCGGCACCACGAACGCCGTGCTCGGGGCCATCGAGTCCACGGGCTCCTGGCTGCCGATCGGCATCGGGGTCGTCGCCGACCGGGCCGGGCTCACGTGGGCCCTCGGGACGTTCGCGATCTTCGGCGGGGCCATGCTCGCCCTGTCGTGGGTGTCGGCCCGGCGGGACAGATCGGTAACCGTTCGGCTACGGTAACGGTGTGGTTACTGTTGGCGTCGACCCCTTCGCCGCGCTGGGCGACCCGAACCGCCGGCGCATCGTCGAGCTGCTCGCCGGCGGCGCCCGTTCGGTGGGGGAGCTGGCCCTCGACATGCCGATCAGCCGGCCGGCGGTGTCGCGTCACCTGCGCCTCCTGAAGGATGCCGGCCTCGTGCGGGAGGACGCCGAGGGCACCCGGCGCATCTACGCGCTCCATGCCGAGGGCGCGGCCGCGGTCGAGGCGTTCGTCCGGGAGATGTGGGGCGACGCAGTGGCCCGGTTCCGGCTCACCGCCGAGAACACCGACCGGCTGTGATCGAGCCGCTGCGCGTCAGCGTCGAGGTGGCGTGCGAGCCGGAGCACGCATTCGGTACCTGGACGGCTCGCTTCGGCACGTGGTGGCCCCGGGGCCACACCGTCTCCGCGGGCAGCGTGGAGGCGTGGGCGCGCCACGACGCGAACCCGGTGGGCGGCTGGTACGGGCTGCGGAAGGGCTACCGGGGCCGCTTCGCCAACTATGTGCCGCCGGTGCTCGAGCACCTCGGGCTGGCCGAGGTGGAGCACGGGGCAAGGAACAACCGCATGCGATCGTCTTGACATCCTCGGCGTGATGGCGCACTCTATCGACGGTCGATATATCAGGCACCGATAGAGATGCAGAGGAGAGGGTGGCGAGATGACGAGCCCGGAGGAGTTCCTGCCCCTTCCGACCGCGACGCTGCACATCCTCGTGGCGCTCACCTCCGGCGAGCGCCACGGCTACGCGATCATGGGCGAGGTCGAGGCCCTGAGCGACGGCGCCGTCCGCATGGGGCCGGGCACGCTCTACGGCTCGATCAAGCGCCTGCTGGCCGACGGGCTCATCGAGGAGAGCGCGGCGCGGCCCGACCCCGATATCGACGACAAGCGCCGGCGGTACTACCGCCTGACCGGTCTCGGCCAGCGGGTCTGCGCCGCCGAGCTGGCCAGGATGCAGGCGCTGATCCGCCGGGCTGGATCCCCGGATTGGGCCCGCCGCCTGGTCCCCCGGCCCGGGGAGGCGTGACGTGGGCGCCGGCGCCGGCCATGAGCGCCTCTACCGGGCGTTGACCGTCCTGTACCCCCGCGGCTTCCGCGCCGACTACGGCGAGCCGATGGCCCAGCTCTTCGCCGACAGCGTCCGCGACGTGGGGGCGAAAGCGTGGATGCGGGCTCTCCCCGACCTGGTCCGTACCGTTCCCAACGAGAGAATCGAGGCAGTCATGAGCCGTTTTGGGTCCTCCGGGCGCGTGCTCGCCCTGGCGTTCGCCGTGCTGGGCGCCGTCGCCATCTCCGCCGGCACCGGCGGTGGCGCGGTGCCGTTCCTCGCCCTCGCCGTGGTGGCGGTCCTGGTTCACCAGCGCCGGCTGTTCGCGTCGCTGGCCGGCGAGCGGGCGCCGCTGCGCCATGCGCTCGCGCAATCCTGGTGGGCGCCGGTCGCCGGCCTGCTCGGGCTGGCCATGGTGTTGGCCGGCGTGGGCACGGTCTTCGAGGCCCACAACCTCTCCGGGCGGATCGTCGGCAGCACCCTCTTGATGGCCTTCGGCGCCGGCATGATCCTTGGGCTCGCCCGGCGGCCCTTCGACCGGACCGCGGGCAACGCGCTCATCCTGCTGACAACGGTCCCGGCCATGGCGTTCTGGTGGTTGATCGTGCCAGCGGTGGCCGCGGTCACGGTCTGGGTCGGCGTGCTGGCCGCCGGCTTCGACGAGCCGGCGGTCGCGTGACGCTGCCGGCGCCGCCGGCGCCGGGGTTGCAGGCCCCACGCCAAGCCGGCGTTCTGACGGGCTGAGGACCGGGCCCTTCTTTGCCGAGTACCCCGGCGCCGGCGGGGACGGATCAGCGGCGTCCCGTGACGCAATCGTTACCAGACTGCGGCTGGATCGAGATGGTGATTACGTACCGTCAATGACATGATGTCAATAGCGGACGTCGGCCCGGGACCCAACCTGAACCAGGCCCCGGCTTCGTCGGGTCCCGCCAGCGCACGTGGGGGGAGTACGCGGGCGCGGCTCACCTTCCTGCTGGTCGTCGCGGGCGTCCTCGGGCTGCCCGGGGCACATCCGGCTGTGGCGAGAGAAGTGGTTCCCGACGTGGTCCATGCCGTCCTCGCACCGGGCGTGCACCACTACAGCATCTCCCAGCTCGAGCCAGCGAACGACCTCAACATCGCCGTCGTCGAAGGCGCTGCGGTCGAGCTCAAGGCCGTCAGCGCCACCACCGCCGGGACGACGGAACCCCGGACCGTGAGCGATCTCTGCCGGCGATGGGCGTGCCTCGTGGCGGTCAACGGAGACATGTTCCTTCCGAACCAGGGGCCTCTCGGCGCGGTGATGAGCAACGGGCAGGTGGTCGTCCCGATGCCGGCGTCGCCGGTCCCTGCACACTGGCAGCTCTCCGCCGGCCAGAACGGACGCATGTCCGTGGACCTCGCGCCCCCTCCCGGGACCGCGCAGAGCACGGGTGCGTCGTACCCGCTGGTGCTCGGGGGGCAGGTGCAGCGCATCGCCGAGCAGACCCCGTTCACCCTCGGGCGGCACCCGCGGACCATCATCGGGTGGAACGCGGCCGGCCGGACGATCATCGTCACCGTTGACGGTCGGTCGGCGCGCAGCCGCGGCATGTCGCTCGCTGAGGGCGCAGCACTGATGGTGGCGCTCGGCGCGACTGAAGCCGTGAACCTGGATGGCGGCGGATCCACGACGTTCGTGGTGAACGGGCAGGTGGCCAACCGCCCGAGCGAGGGGCGGGAGCGACGGGTGGCCAACGCGTGGGTCGTCGTGGCCAAGTCGCCCTCCGTCGAGGTCTCGGTCGCCGGCGACCGCGAGTTCGTCGCCGCCAATGCCGACGACAGGGCGGTCGTCGCCGCCAGCAGCGGAGCGGTGGACCTCCGACCGGTTCCGCTCCTTGAAGATGTGGCGACGCTCCCCGACGCTCTGTGGGCGGGCGTGGCCATGGTCCTCGTTGCCGGCGTGCTGTGCGGCCACGGGGTGCGCTGGCGCACCCGTTGGTCGCGGCGGGTGCGCCCGGTACCTGTCCCGATCGGGGAGTTGTGACCGCGCCGGACTGCCCCCTGAGGCCCGGATGCGTCGTTGGTCAGGTGTCGCCGGGCAGCGACGATGGCAGAGACGGGTCGGGGTTGGGGGGGAGTGTCGCATGAATGCGAAGGCCGCGGACGGGCACGGGCCCGGTCGAGCCCGGCGCAGCCGGGAGGAAGCTCGGGAGGAGATCCTTGTCGCCGCGGAGCGGTTCCTCTGGGAGCGGCCCGTGCGTGACCTCTCGGTCGGCGAGCTGATGGAGTGCACCACGATCGGCCGGTCCGCCTTCTACGTCTACTTCCAGGACCGCTACGACCTGGTGGCGGCCCTGCTCGAGCGCCTCGAAACCCAGCTCCTCGATTCCGCGCAGCCGTGGCTGGCGGGCCCGGGCGCCTCCGATCCCTTGGTCGACATCCGGCTGGCGCTCGAGGGCACGGTGGCCGTCTGGGCAAAGCACGGGCCGGTGTTGCGGGCCATCGCCGATGCCGCGAGCCAGGACCACAGGGTGGAAGCCGCCTACCGGTGGGGCCATATCGAGCACTTCATCGTCGCCGTCGCCGCCCGGATCAAGGCCGGCCAGTCTGCCGGGAGGGTGACACGGGCCGTGGACGCCGCCCAGGTCGCGGCGGCACTCATCCTCATGAACGAGCGTTACCTGGCCGACGGCATGGGCCGGCTCCCCCAATCCCCGACCGACGAGGTCGTCGAGACGCTGTACGCGATCTGGAGCGCCGTGCTCTACGGCCCCAGCGCGACCGCCGACCGCCGGTCCCGCTCCGTCAGGTAGGGGCGGTCGACGACGCGGTCAGGCGGCCCGGGCCGGGATCGGCGTGAGACCGGCCCATACGATGAGGTTCGATGCGTAGCTGCGGGCCCTGCGGTCGAACTTCCCGTCGCAGGAGATGAGGCGGAGCTCGGGTGTGGCGGTGGGGCCGTAGACCTGGCGGGTCGGGAACTGAGCCTTGCTGAAGCTCTCGGACGTCCGCACGACGAAGGCTACGACTGCATCGCGGTAGTCCACGTACACCGCCGCACCCTCACCAAGTTCCCGTAACCGGTAGAACACCGCAGGACCGGTCTTGGAGTCCAGGTGGGCGGCGACGACGGCGGGACCGACCTCACCCGGCCGCGGGCCCCTGGCGTACCACCCAGCGTCTTCGAAGCGCGGCACCTCCAGCGAGCCGTCGGCGTTGACGCCGAGGGGGACGAGGCGAACGTCCACGCCGATCGAGGGGATGCGGATGCGCAGGGGATCGCCAGTGGGCAGAACGCCTACGGCTGGGACTGCGACGCCCGCCCGTCCGGCGGACCCGACCACCGACACCGGGCCGCGTGAGTCGGATCCACGGACCGCCACCGCGCTGAGCCCAGAAAGGGCGAGCACCACGGTGGCGACCAAGAGGGCAACCACGCGGGCGTCGATGCCCGCCAGGACGCGCCGTTGCCCTCCGGCGCCGCCCGTCACTCCGATGTCACTCGACCCGGCGTCGCCAGGCCACTCCTCCTACCGCGAGCAGGGCGAGGCCTGCGACACCACCTGCGACGAGGAGACCGGGCACCCCGCCCGACCCCGCTGCGGTGCCGCCGCCTCCGGTGGCCACCCCGCCCACGGGTGCGGGAGCGACGGTGGTCGTGGGGATCGTGTCGATCGTTGTGGTCACCTGCACTGTGGTCGTCACCTGCACGACGGCGCTCGGTGCCACCTCATCATTTGAGTCATTCCCGCACGCCACCAGCAACACGACCATCAGCGCTACTGCGGCGAGCGTTCGCCACGCTGCCCCGTCTTTAGCCGACCGGTTCATCACGTTTGCCTCCTTTGGCCGTAGGGCCAACCAGAGCAGAATTCAGCCCAAAGTGCAACCCTATCGAGGTGGATCATGTCAGATGAATGCTGCCCGCCGTGCGAGCCGGCGGCTCCGCGTCCTGCCGGTAGCCGACGCGGGCTTCACGCATCGAGCGCGTGCCCGGCGTCGTTCAGGTGCCCATGGCCTCGACATGCCTCCCCGGCGATGGAGCTTGTACGTATCTGTACTGTGCCGTACATTATTGACGTGTCCACGACGATGTCCGTGAGCGAGGCGCGAGCGGGCCTTCCTGCGGTGCTCGACCGGGTTGAGGCCGGGGAAGAGGTAACGATCACTCGCCATGGCAAGCCGGTCGCCGTCGTCGTCCGCCCTGACCGCCTCCGTACACGGCGAGCCGACCAGGCGCTCGCGGCGGCCGACCGTCTCCGAGACCTGGTGGGCCAGGGCCGCAACCGGCGCTTGAATGCCGAGCCGGCCTTGAGCCGGGACCGGGGCGACCAACTGGTGACAGAGCTGCGGGCCTCGCGCTCGCGGTCGTAGCGGCCGCGAGGCTAAGGCTTCGCGGTGGACGCCTTTGATGCCGACGTCCTGATCTACGCGGCAGTGGCAGCGCACCCCCTTGGGAGCCGGGTCCGGGCCCTGTTCTCGGCGGATCCCGTACGAGCACCGGGGCCCGTTGACGGGATTGGTTCGGTCTTGCTGATCCCGGAGCTCCTCACGAAGCCTCTTCGTGAGAACATCGCCGAGGAGCTCGGGGAGCTGGG
>JBPCLE010000225.1:0-6959 GCA_051003575.1 Acidimicrobiales bacterium
CCCCCCCCCCCGCCGCCAATACACCGGAGGCCAGCGAATGAGCGACCCCCGCAGCATCCTCATCCGCCCGGTGGTGAGCGAGAAGTCCTATGGCCTGCTCGACGACGGCGTCTACACCTTCATCGTCGATCCGCGGGCCACCAAGATCGAGATTTCCCAGGCCGTCGAGGCGATCTTCAACGTCGCGGTCGCCAAGGTGAACACGCTGAACCGCAAGGGCAAGCGCAAGAGGAACCGCAAGTCGCAGACCTTCGGGAAGCGCCCCGACACCAAGCGGGCCATCGTCACCCTCGCCGCCGGCGGCCGCATCGACCTCTTCGAGAACTAGGGGACCCGCCTCTCATGCCCCTCCGCAAGCGCAAGCCCACCAGCGCCGGCCGGCGGTTCCAGACCGTCTCGGACTTCTCCGACATCACCACCGCCACGCCGGAGAAGTCGCTGCTGGCGCCGCTGCCCAAGACGGGCGGCCGCAACAGCTACGGCCGCAAGACGGCCCGCCACAAGGGCGGCGGCCATAAGCGCCAATACCGGATCCTCGACTTCAAGCGCGAGAAGGACGGCGTGCCGGCCAAGGTCGCCTCCATCGAGCATGACCCGAACCGCAACGCCCGCATCGCCCTGCTCCACTACCTCGACGGTGAGAAGCGCTACATCCTCGCTCCGGCGAAGGTCAAGGTCGGCGACATGCTCCAGAGCGGCCAGAAGGCCGAGATCCGCCCGGGCAACGCCATGCCGCTGCGCTTCATCCCCGTCGGCACGACCGTGCACAACGTCGAGATCAAGCCCGGCGCCGGCGGCAAGATGGGCCGGGGCGCCGGCGCCAGCATCCAGCTCGTCGCCAAGGAGGGCGACTTCGCCGCCCTGCGCCTGCCGAGCACCGAGATGCGCCGGGTGCCGATCGACTGCCGGGCCACCATCGGCGAGGTCGGCAACTCCGAGGCCGAGCTGGTCTCCATCGGCAAGGCCGGCCGCAACCGCTGGAAGGGTGTGCGCCCCCAGACCCGGGGCGTGGCCATGAACCCCGTCGACCACCCCCACGGTGGTGGCGAGGGCAAGACCTCCGGCGGCCGCCACCCGGTCTCGCCTTGGGGCCAGCCCGAAGGCCGCACCCGCGACAAGAACAAGCCGTCCCAGAAGCTGATCATCCGCCGCCGCCGGACGCGCGGCTCACGACGTTGATAAAGACGAGGTAGGGGAAACCGTGGCACGTAGCCTGAAGAAAGGCCCGTTCATCGACGACCACCTGTTGAAGAAGGTCGACGCCCTCAACTCCCGCGGCGAGAAGCGGGTCATCAAGACCTGGTCCCGTCGGTCGACCGTCATTCCCGACATGGTCGGCCACACCATCGCCGTCCACGACGGCCGCAAGCATGTGCCGGTGTACATCACCGAAGCCATGGTCGGGCACAAGCTCGGCGAGTTCGCTCTGACCCGTACCTTCCGGTTCCACGCCGGCCAGGAGCGGGCGGGGAGGCGCTAGCGATGCCCGGTCCGAAGCTCAACGAAGCACCGGTCATGCGCCGGCGGCCCCAGTCCCGGTCGCAGGCGGTGCGGACGCCCGTCACCTCCACCCGTGCGGTCGCCCGTTACGTCCGTATCTCGCCCTACAAGGTGCGCGAGGTGCTCGACCTCGTCCGCGGCTACGACGCGGACAAGGCCAAGGAGATCCTCAAGTTCTGCGAGCGTGACGCGGCGATCGTCGTGGGCAAGCTGCTCGACTCGGCCATCGCCAACGCCGAACACGACCACTCGATGCTCGCCGACGAGCTGTTCGTGTCCGCCTGCTTCGCCGACGAAGGCCCCACGCTGAAGCGCTGGCGCCCCCGCGCCCGGGGCCGGGCCACCCGGATCCGCAAGCGCACCTGCCACATCACGGTGCTCGTCTCCCGCCTGCCCGACCGCGAGCTCCAGGAGCGGCGGTCCCGTCGGGCCCAGGGCGTCACCGGTGACCGCCGGCGCCGGCGGGCCGGCGGCGATGTTGCCACCGAGCAGCGCGGCCGTCCCACCCGCCGTCCCGTCGAGGAGCGCACGTCGGCGGCCGAGGCCGACGCCGAGCCCGTCGAGGCCGACGCCCTGGCCACCGACGCCGTGGTCGACGAGCAGCCCGACGACACCGTCACCGACGACACCGTCACCGACGCTGTCACCGACACCGAGGAGCAGCAGACCACGGGATCCGAAGAGGAGTCGAAGTAATGGGCCAGAAGGTCAACCCCTACGGGTTCCGCCTGGGCGTGACCACCGACTGGAAGTCGCGCTGGTTCAGCGACAATGAGTACAAGGCGTACCTCATCGAGGACTGGAAGATCCGCGACTACCTCATGAAGCAGCTGCCCCACGCCGCGATCAGCCGCATCGAGGTCGAGCGCACCCGTGACCGCCTCAGGGTCGACGTCCACACCGCACGCCCCGGCATCGTCATCGGTCGCCGCGGCGCCGAGGCCGACCGCCTCCGTGCCGACCTGGCCAAGATGAGCAACAACCCGAAGATCCAGCTCAACATTCAGGAGATCAAGCAGCCCGAGCTCGACGCCGCGCTGATCGCCCAGGGCGTGGCTGACCAGCTCGCTGGCCGGGTCAGCTTCCGCCGGGCCATGAAGCGGGCCGTCCAGACCGCTCAGAAGGCCGGCGCCCTCGGCATCCGGGTCCAGTGCTCGGGTCGCCTCGGCGGTTCGGAAATGGCACGCAGCGAGTGGTACCGCGAGGGCCGGGTCCCCCTGCACACCCTCCGCTCCGACATTGACTACGGCTTCCGCGAGGCCCGCACCACCTTCGGGCGCATCGGCGTGAAGACGTGGATCTACAAAGGCGACATCCTGCCCTACAAGACCTCCACCGAGGACAAGATCTCCCGCGAGGCGGCAATGGCCGTTGGCGAGACCTCGGGCGGCGGGGCGCGCCCGCGTCGCACCCTCTCGGCCGGCAGCGGCCGGCGCCTGCCGGGCCAGGAAGAGCCGGGGAGCGCCACCGGCGCGCCGGCTGTCCCCGACGACGAAGCGGTCGACGTGGCCGCGCCGCTCATCCCCGAGGCCGACCCCGAGCGCGAGCGCCTGCTCGCCGAGGAGGAGGAGATCGAGCGCCGCACGCGCGAGCACCACGAGACCCCCCACTTCAGATCAGGGGACGAATGACATGTTGATGCCCCGTAAGGTCAAGCACCGAAAGCAGCACCGAGGCCGGCTGACAGGCCGGGCCACCGGTGGCAGCGAGATCACCTTCGGCGACTTCGGCATCCAGGCCCTGGAGCCGGGGTGGATCACCGCCCGCCAGATCGAGGCCGCCCGTATCGCCATGACCCGCCACATCAAGCGTGGTGGGAAGGTCTGGATCAACATCTTCCCCGACAAGCCGGTCACCGAGAAGCCGGCCGAGACCCGGATGGGCTCGGGCAAGGGCAACCCGGAGCACTGGGTCGCGGTCGTCAAGCCAGGCCGGATCATGTTCGAGCTGGCGGGCGTGCCCGAGGCCCTGGCGCGCGAGGCCATGAACCGGGCCATCCAGAAGCTGCCCATCAAGGCCAGGATCCTCGTCCGGGCGGAGGAGATCTGATGACCGAGCACCGAAGCCGAGCGGAGGAGCGCAGGTCCATCCAGCGTCCCATCGGCGTGCTCCCGAGGGGAGCCCGCTGATGGCGACGTCACGGATCACCGAGCTGCGGGAGATGTCCGACGACGAGCTGCTCACCCGGCTGGCCGAGGCCCGCCAGGAGCTGTTCAACCTTCGGTTCCAGCACGCCACCGGCCAGCAGGACAACTACAGCCGCCTGGGCCACGTCCGGAAGGACATCGCCCGGATGGAGACTTTGCTGCGGGAGAACGAGATCGCCGCAGCGGAGGCGGCCGCGGCGGAGGCCGACGCCGAGTGGCAGGCCGCGAACGAGGCCCGCTCCGCCCGCGTGGCCGCGAGTCGAAAGAACCAGGGAGAGACGAATGGCTGAGTCCGACACGCCGGCGCAGCAGGGCGCGAGTGGCCCCACTGACGGGGTGCCGGCGCGGCCCAATCCCCGCAAGGTGCGAGAGGGTGTCGTGGTGTCGTCGGCCATGGACAAGACCGCGGTCGTCGCCGTGGTCGAGCGGGTCCGGCACCGCCGCTACACCAAGACCGTGCAGCGCACCAAGCGCATCCACGCCCACGACGAGTCCAACGAGTCGAAGGTGGGAGACCGGGTTCGTATCAGCGAGATCCGGCCCCTGTCCAAGCTGAAGCACTGGCGGATCGTCGAAGTCCTGGAAAGGGCAAAGTGAGCCTCGCGAACGTGGAGACACAGCGATGATCCAGCAGGAGACGCGCCTTCGCGTCGCGGACAATTCGGGTGCCAAGGAGGTGCTCTGCATCAAGGTGCTGGGCGGCTCCAAGCGGCGCTATGCCTCGATCGGCGACATCATCGTGGGCACGGTCAAGGACGCCATCCCTGGCGCAGCCGTCAAACGGGGTGAGGTCGTCAAGTGCGTCGTCGTGCGCACCAAGAAGGAGAACCGCCGCCCAGACGGCAGCTACATCCGCTTCGACGAGAACGCTGCCGTGCTGATCAACGACGCCCAGCAGCCGCGGGGCACCCGCATCTTCGGGCCCGTCGGCCGGGAGCTGCGCGACAAGAAGTTCATGAGGATCATCTCTCTCGCCCCCGAGGTGCTGTGATGAAGCTGAAGAAGGGTGACCGGGTGAGGGTGCTCACCGGCAAGGACCGGGGGAGCGAGGGCGAGGTGATGCGCGTCCTCCCGAAGGAGGGCCGGGTCATCGTCGAGGGCGTCAACGTGGCCAAGAAGCACCAGCGGGCGCTGCGGGCCACCATGCAGGCCGGGATCATCGACAAGGACATGCCGATGCAGGCGTCCAACGTCGCCATCATCTGCCCCACCGACGGCGCCACTCGCATCGGCTACCGGTTCGACGACCAGGGCAAGAAGATTCGTATCTGCCGCAAGTGCGGAGGTGACCTGTAATGGCTGCCACCGCCACCACGGAGCGCCCGCGGCTGAAGACCAGGTACGACTCCGAGCTGCGCAACCAGCTCAAGGACTCCCTCGGCCTCGGCAACATCATGGAGGTTCCCCGCCTCGAGAAGATCGTGGTCAACATGGGTGTAGGCCGCGCCACCCAGCAGGCGTCGCTGCTTGAGGGTGCCGTCACCGACCTCACCCTGATCACCGGCCAGAAGCCCCTGGTCACGCGGGCCCGCCGTTCCATCGCCGCGTTCAAGCTCCGCGAGGGCGTGCCGATCGGGGCGAAGGTCACCCTCCGGGGCGACCGCATGTGGGAGTTCCTCGACCGACTGGTCGCCCTGGCCATCCCGAGGATCCGTGACTTCCGGGGCCTGCCGCCCAACGGCTTCGACGGCCGGGGCAACTACACCTTCGGGGTCAACGAGCAGCTGATCTTCCCGGAGATCGAGTACGACAAGATCGACCAGGTCCGGGGGATGGACATCACCATCGTCACCACCGCCCGCACCAACGCCGAGGGACGAGCCTTGCTCGACGCCTTCGGTTTCCCGTTCGCCCGTCCTGACGCCCAGCAGTAGAGGCATCTGAGGAGTTTCGTGGCCAAGACAGCGCTCATCCAGAAGCAGCAGCGCAAGCCCAAGTTCAAGGTGCGGGCCTACACCCGCTGCGCACGGTGCGGGCGTCCGCGCGCCGTGTACCGGAAGTTCAACCTGTGCCGCATCTGCCTGCGGGAGATGGTGCACGCGGGCGAGGTTCCCGGCGTGACCAAGGCCAGCTGGTGAAAGGAGGCCCCCGATGACGATGACCGACCCGATCGCCGACATGCTGACGCGCCTCCGCAACGGGGCCACGGCCAGCCAGGACAGCGTGCGTATGCCGTCGTCCAAGCTCAAGGAGGCTCTGGCCGCGATCCTTCGCCGCGAGGGCTACATCGGTGACTTCAAGGTGAGCGAGGACGGCACCCGTCCGGGGCGCATCCTCGAGATCACCATGAAGTACACCCACGACCGCTCGCCCACCATCGCCGGCCTCCGCCGGGTATCCAAGCCGGGCCGGCGGGTCTACATCCAGGCCGACAAGCTGCCGCGCGTGGTCGGTGGCCTCGGCGTCGCCGTTCTCTCGACCAGCCAGGGGCTGCTCACCGACCGCGAGGCGCGCCAGCGCCGCGTGGGCGGCGAGGTCCTCTGCTACGTGTGGTGAGGATGAGCGAGAACCGAAGCGCAGCGGAGGATCGCCGCGACCAGAGGATGACCCATGTCTCGAATAGGTAGGAGCCCGATCCCCGTCCCGGCCGGCGTCACCATCGAGGTGACCGACCGCCGCGTGACGGTCACCGGCCCCAAAGGCACACTCGAGCGCGACATTCCGCGCGACATCACGCTGCGCCAGGACGAGGGCGTGCTGCTCGTCGAGCGCCCGACCGACCAGCGCCAGCACCGGGCCCTGCACGGCCTCACCCGTTCCCTGGTCAACAACATGGTCGTTGGGGTCACCGACGGCTTCACCCGCGACCTCGAGATCGTCGGGGTCGGCTACCGGGCCGCGGCGACAAGCCCCTCCAAGCTCGACCTCGCCCTCGGCTTCAGCCACCCGGTGTCGGTTGACGCCCCCGCCGGCATCACCTTCGAGACGCCGGTGCCCACCAAGATCACGGTGCGCGGCATCGACAAGGAAGCGGTCGGCCAGGTCGCGGCCAACATCCGCAGCATCCGCAAGCCTGAGCCCTACAAGGGCAAGGGCGTCCGTTACGCCGGCGAGGTCGTCCGTCGCAAGGCCGGAAAGGCGGCGAAGTGAGCCTCGTCATGCGGCCCCCGGCGGCGGGTCCTGTCCCTCAGGGTCCCTCCCCATGGACGCCAAAGGCGCCCACGGGGACCCCTCCCTACGGGCCACCCACCGCCTCCGCCTGCCACTCCCTTCTTGGGGAGGAGAACCCCCCATGAGTTTTTCTACGAAGAAGAAGCAGGTGGCGCGCGAGCGTCGGCACCACCGGGTGCGCAAGCTGGTGCGTGGCACCGC
>JBPCLE010000226.1:0-5235 GCA_051003575.1 Acidimicrobiales bacterium
GCTCGCCCGGGAGCTGCTGGAGAACCCCAACTGGACTCTGCACGCGGCCCGTGAGCTAGGCGCTGACCAGGACCACCAGATGTGGCATCCGGAGTTCGGCTGGTGGCTCGAGAAGCGGGCGCGCGCCGTGCGCAGGCTGGGGCTTCGGTAGCGTCACGCTGCGTTGAAGTTCTGCAGGCGGAACGGGATACTCCGTGGACCCCAACGCCATCCCCTCGCCGCTGGCCTGGGACGTCGGTCGCGCCCTGGCCGATCGCCTCCTCGAGCGCCACGAAGTTGCGGCCCGTCGGCAACACGTGGGCGCCGCCGCGGGTGGACGCGCCGCTCGGCCCGGCGGGGACGTGGCGCCCGGCCAGTCCGGCCAGGAGGTTGGCGACCTCGTCGGTCGTGCGACGGAGGTTGGGCAGCAGCGTTGCCGCGATCCAGCGCAGGGTCGGGTCGGCCCCGGCGGCGCCGGGCTCCCACCCGGCGTCGGCGAGGGCGGTGACGCGCTCACGGCACGCCTCCTCGACGCGATCGACGGCGGCGGTGCCGGCGCTGTCGAGGTCGACACCGAGCTCGGCGGCCACCGTGGCGCGCAGCGACGGCACGGCGCCCTGGGGTTGGCGGCAGATGGCCAACACCATGTCCACCAGCGCGACTCCGACCGGAGCCGCGCCGAGCACGTGGAGGCCGCCGCGGATCTGGGCGTCCTTGAGCGCGCAGAGGTAGCCGTCGATGTGGCCGACCATGCCGGTGAAGTCGTCGGGGTGGGGCATCTGGGCGACGCCGAGGTCGCGGGCCAGCTCGGAGGTGACCAACAGGTCCCACAGCTGGCCGCGGATGGCGGGCAGCTTGGCCGGGTCGAGCGCCTCGATCTTGGCGTGCTCGTCGAGCAGTCGCTCTACCCGAGCCAGATCGTCGTAGGTCTCGGCCCGGGTCATCGGCGGCGGCAGGTGGTGATGACCAAGGCGTGAGCTCGCCGCTTGGCCTGGGTGCCCTCGCCCGGGTCGTTCACCACGAACGGGTAGAGCAGGGGCAGGTCGCCCAGCGCGGCGTCGGGCGCGCACGCGGCCGACAGGCCGACGCCCTTGCCCGGCAACCATTCGCGGGTGCCGTGCTTGCCGAGGTGCACCATCGCGTCCGCTCCCCACCCCGCGTCGAGCCAGCGGTAGAAGGCGAGGTAGTGGTGCGGGGGCGGGAGGTCGGGCGTGTGGTCGACGGCGATCGGGTCCTCGCCGAACCCGCGGGGCGGTTGGATGGCTACGACTGCGCCCCCGAGGTCGAGGCCGGCGAACACGAGGTGGTCGTCGTGCACGCACACCTTGCCCGGCGCTGGGCCCCAGGTCGTCTGCACGCGGGCGCGCAAATCGATGGGTAGCGTGGCGAACCAGTTCTCGTAGTCCGCCACGTGCAGCCGGCCGGCGGCCATCGCTCCTGCGCGGGCGACAGCGACGTGACGTCGTAGGTCAGGCCGTCGGCGAGGCGGGCCATGACGGCGTCGCTGTCGTCGCCTACCTCGGCGACGTCGTCGCCGGCGGCCCGTAACGCGTCGAGCACGACGAGGAGGCTGGCCGGGGCGTCGAGGGCGACGGCGTTGTCGATGCGGCTGCGCTTGGTCGGATACGCCGACAGCACGACTGCCACCCGCTTGGCGGCGGGCGGAAGGTGGCGGAGACGGGCGAGTCGAACCGCCAGCCCGGCGACTCTTTCGAGCCGGTCCCGGATGGCGCGGTGGGCGGAGAGGGCGAGGCCCAGCTGGTCGCCGTCGTCGACGACCTCCTTGAAGGAGAAAGCGGGGCCGATGATGCGCCCGTCGAACTCGGGGATGGCCACGCCGAGGGCGACGTCGAGGGGGCGAGCCCGCCGGTGGCGTGCGCCCAGCGCTCGGCCGGGCCGGTGGACGCAACCGCTTGGAGAACGAGGACGCCGAGGACGTCGAGGGGCGACGACCATTCCTCCCCGACGTGGCCGCGATGGCGTCGCCGGCCTGCACCGCGCCGCCAGCTGCCCACGTGGTGGTCACGATCACGTCGGCGCCGCGCAACAGCTCCAGAGCGGCTGGTGGCTCGCCGCCGGGCTCGCCGCGCAGCGAGTAGCAGTACCCGGCACAGGCGTTGACGCCCCGCGCTTCGATGGCATCGCACAGCTGCTCGACCGCCAGCGTCTTGCCGGCCAGCACGTTGGCCCGGTAGGTGACGGCCGCGACCGTCGGCCGGTCGGGGTCCGCCCGCCGGTCGCCCAGCAATCCGACTTGGAGGACGTCGGTGGGCGGATCGAAGCCGAACCCTTCGAGGAGCACCGTGTCGACCACGAAGCGCAGCAGGTTGGCCAGGTTCGAGGGGCCGCCGCTGGTCAGGTAGGCGGCGCGTCGGTCACGATGCCGACCGGCACCGAGGACAGCGCTGTGAGCTCGGCGTCGATGGCCGCCTCGCCGCCGAAGGCGACCAGCGCGATACCACCTTCCACGCACCTGCGGCGCAGTTCGTCAAAGGGCGCTTGCCACGCGCTCCGTCCCTTGTGCAGGCGCACCAAGACGATCCGGATGCCGTCGGGCTCGGGCGGCGGGGTGTGCTCGTCGAGGCCGACGCCGCCGTGGGCGCGTACGGTCGGGAAGCCCTCGGGGAGCGACTCGACCGCGGCGCGCAGGGCCAGCAACTCGAGGTCGTTGTTGGCGACGACGAGGATCATGGCGCCAAGCCCTCCGGCTTGGGTCGCAGGGAGCAGTCCTCGCACAGCACGCCGTTCGACGCGGTCGTCTTCCACAACAGACAGCACGTGCGGCGACGGAACGCCCAGTCGCCGGGGGCCCAGACGCCGAGCTGGCCGATGCCGTGAGGCAAAGCCGCGGTCACCTCGTCGACGCGGTCGCGCAACGGCGGTGCGCCTCGGCGGTGCCGGTGGCCCCGAGAGCCGAAGCGACGCCGGCGGCGGTGTCGCCCCAGATGAGCCGCGCGCCCAACCCATGATGCGCCCGCAGCGATCCGGCTACAGGGTCGAGATGGCCGGCGAAGAGATGGTCGACGAGCGTGTCGAGGTCGGCCACAACCGTGGCCGCCGGGTCGACAAGCAGTGACGAGGGCCGGTTGCGTTCCAGGCCCACGCCGGTCCCCAGTGCGGCCGGGTCGGGCGCGGCTCCGCTCAGGGCCCACGCGGCGAGGGTCATTCCTGCGACGCGGTAGGAGTAGGCCTGCCACCAGAGCGAAGCCGAGAACCTGGGGGTCGTCGCTGCCCCGCCCCTCCGCGCTAGTCGCGACCACAGCCGCGAACCGGTCGGGGTCCGCGGCGAGGTCGACGCCGAGCAGGTCGTCGGCGCCGGGCGTGCCGGCGCGCCACAGGAGATGGCCGACGAGGGCGGTGAGCGGACCGAGCGCCTCCTCCACCGGCGTCATGCGAGGACGCTCGGTTCCAGCGAGGCGCCCTGGTCGAAGAGCGCGAAAAGGCGATCGAGGTCGAGGTGGGCCTCGAGCGTGTCGGTGATCCGGTCGAGGCCCACCTCGCGTGCCGAGGCGAACGAGAAGGTCGGCATGTCGAGCGCGGGGACGCCGGCGCGTTCGGCGGCCCAGCGCAGAATGGCCACCCGCAGCCCGTCGTTCTCGAAGAGTGCGTGCAATGTCGTGCCCAGCACCCGTTCGGACCGCCAGCCGAGCGGCGCCCCGTCGGCCGCCAGCAGCCAAGGCTCTGCGCCGTCGGTCGGCTGGACCCGGCCGTGGTGGATGCGGTAGCCGGCGACCGTCTCGCCGGCGCCCGGGTCGGCGACGGCCCGTCCCGTCGTTCGGTCAAGGACCTTGGCCGCCTCGAAGCTGGTCGTGACCGGCAGCCAGCCGAGCCCGTTCGTCGACCCTGGCGGCCCTTCCACGCCGAGCGGGTCGTCAATGCGCTGTCCCGCCATCTGGGCTCCGGCGCAGATCGCCACGACCGGCGCGCTCGATGCCGCCACTGCGTCGGCTAGCCCGGAGCGACGAAACCAGTCGAGGTCGTCGCGGGTCGCCTTCGAGCCTGGCAGTACCACGAGGCGGGGGCGGCCCAGCTCCGCGACCGAGCGCACCCACCGCACGGCGACCGACGGTTCGAGCCGGAGTGGGTCGAGGTCGCCGAAGTTGGCGATCCGGGGGAAGCGGACCACGGCGACGTCGAGTCCGGTCCCGACCGACGCGCTGGTGCCACAACGATCCAGGGCCAAGGAGTCCTCGGCGTCGATGTCGGCTCCGTCGATCATCGACACGACGCCGAGGGTCGGCACGCCGCACCGCCGTTCGAGTTCCGTGCACCCGTCGAACAACAAGTCCGGGTCGCCGCGGAACCGGTTGATGACGAAGCCTCGGATCCAACGGCGCAGGTCGTCGGGGAGAAGGGCGACCGTTCCGTACAGCGACGCGAACACCCCGCCGCGGTCGATGTCGCCGACGACGATCGCGGGCAGCCCGGCGGCGGCGGCCAACGGCAGGTTGGCCAGGTCGCGGTCGAGCAGGTTGATCTCCGCCGCGCCACCGGCGCCCTCGCACACGACAACGTCGAACCGGCGGCGGAGGTCGGCGAGGGCGTCGAGCACGGCGGGCCAGAGGTCGACCTTCATCTCGTGGTACTCGGCCGCGGAGTAGACGCCTCGCACTTGGCCCATGACCACGACCTGGCTCGAGCGTTCGCCGGTCGGCTTGAGGAGCACGGGGTTCATGGCCGCTTCCGGCTCGGCGCCGGCCGCGACCGCCTGCACCCACTGGGCATGGCCGATCTCCGCGCCGTCCGCGGTCACTGCCGCGTTCAACGACATGTTCTGCGCTTTGAAGGGCGCCACCCGAACGCCGCGCCGGGCCAAGACGCGGCACAAGCCGGCTGCCACCCACGACTTGCCGGCGTCGCTGGTCGCCCCGCAGACGACCAACCCGCCGGTCATAGGTATCAAGCCAACGACGCAGCGGGTCAGTGGTCGGCGGCCTCGGTGCCGGTGCGGCGGCCCGCCTCGGCGGCCACCCAGCCCACCCCGAGGGTGAGGAGCGTCCACAGAGTGAGGCTGGCCCCCAGCGAGGCCACCCCAGGAACAGGCTGCCGAAGCGCTCGCCCCTTACCTCGGAGCCAAGCTGTCCGGCCCCAGCTTCTCCAACCTCGAGCGCTCGGCCGTCAAGATCGAGCGAATTCGCCAGTTCTCCGCCGATGACCTGCTCGCCCTGTCCCGCGGGTTCGACCTCCCGATCGGCTTCTTCTTCACGCCGCTGCCGCCGGCCATGGACGCCGGGCTCTACGGACCCGACGCCGGCA
>JBPCLE010000227.1:0-8711 GCA_051003575.1 Acidimicrobiales bacterium
CTATAGCGCGGACATTCTGACGCCGCATCAGGTGATCGCGCCGATGCGTGCCCCAGAACGCGCGGCGAGACATGCCGGCGCGGGTAGCACCAAACGCCGGCCGTGGGTCATGGTCGACCGCGCTCCAGCCAGCCCTTCGTCAGGCCAGCTCGCGGGAGCACCGGGCGCCCCATAACGTCCCAGCTCATCCCGGTGACAACCCATCCGACAATGCCGGCTTGCGGACGTTGGCGATGGACGTTGTCGATCCGCAACTGCGCGCCCGCAGCCGTTGCGGGAGCGCACCGATCGTGGTGGGGGGTTTGGCCTACAACCCCACAGCCATCCGATGAGACACCTACGCGACTCTCTCGGCCCGAGCGTGCAAGGCGTCCGGAGCGAGGTCCGCCCCGTTCGGCCATACGATGGTGCCGAGCTCGGAGTCGACTTCGACCTGGGCGAAGAAGCTCGGATCCCTGAGGGGCTCGAACACCGATCCGACATTGCCTGCGAGCTTCTCGGCAAGGTCGATCTCGGTCACCAGCCCGTCGGCAAAGGTGAGGCGCAGGCGATAGTCACCCAGGTGCTCGACAGCGTGGATCTCGTACGGCGCACTCATGGCAGTGGGGCAATCGTAGCGAGCGGCAGTTCCTGGCGGGCGAGCTCCCAGTTGGCCTCGAGCTCCTCCCGATGCTGCCCCGCCCATTCCCGTACCAACGCCTGGGCTCGTCGGGGCAGCGTCCCGTTGAGAACCTCGCCGGTTGCAATCGCCACCTGCGCATCATGCTCGCCGTAGCGAGCATGAAAATGGGGCGGCGGGTGATCGTCGAAGAAGATGGCGATCACGATGCCGTAAAACGCGGAGATCCGAGGCACGGGGTCAAAGGTACCGATAGGTGTGACAATGAATCGTCGGAGACATCCGCTGGGAAGAAAGCGACTGGGCGACAGGGTGGTTGCGGTAGCGGCCGGTGGCGTTGGCCAGGTCCCCCCGCTCCCCCTCCAAGCGGCTGCGCTGCAATGACGCCGCTGCGGCCGAGCAGCTCGGCACGCGGTTCATGAACCTCCCGCGGCCTGCTCGCGGCGCTTCCTGAACCGCCCGCCGGCCAGGGCAGCAACGCCCTGACCAGCCCGTCACCCGTCGGGAAGGGGGGACTTGAACCCCCGGCCTCAGCGTCCCGAACGCTGCGCGCTACCAAGCTGCGCCACTTCCCGGAAGCACCAGCTTACTTCAGTGGAGCGGGACCGTGACCGGGAGATAGGCGGTGTCCTCGTAGGTGCCGCCGGCCAGCAGGGCGGCGATGGCCCGGCCCAGCCGGAGGGGGTCGATCGGCTTGACGACCCAGCCCTCGGCGTCGGAGCGCCTGGCGAGGAAGACATCGGCCCGGCGGTCGAGGAGCATCAGTATGGGGACGGCCGGCGCTCGGCCGGCGCCGGCCTCGAGGTGCAGGTCGAGCGTGGTGGCCATGCCACCCATGCTGCCGATCTGGGAGTCGAGCACGAGGAGGTCGGGCGTGCTGACCAGCACCGCCGGCAGCACATCGGCGCCGTGGTTCAGTTCCCGCACCGTGATCCCGGCGTCGGGGAGCGAGGCAATGACCTCTTCACGGACCCTGGACGAATCGCTGACGACGAGCACCTCGGGCATGCCCGGAGGGTAGTGCCCCCGACCCATGGGTAGCATCGTGGCCGTGCTTCACATTGAGCTTGAAAAGCGTGAGGACTACACCATCTGCCGTCCCGTCGGGGAGCTGGACGCCTACACCGTGGGCCAGTTCCGTGAGGCCCTCGGCGAATTGGCGTCTGAGCCCAAGCTCCTCATCGACATGTCGGAGGTCCCGTTCGTGGACTCGGCCGGCCTGGGCGCGCTCATCGGGGGTATCCGCCGGGCCCGAGAGGCGGGGGGCGACGTGGCCGTCTGCTGCAACCGGCCGACCCTCGTGCGACTCCTCCACACCACCGGGTTCGACCGGATCGTCACCGTCACCGACACCCTGGCCGAGGCCGCCGAGTCGCTGACCAGCGGCGACGAAAGCTCGGCCGACACCAGGCAGAACTAGCGAGCAGCTAGGCGAACACGAAGGCGGCCACCCGGGCCAGGCCGGCGAGGTCGTGGACGTCGGTCTCCAGCTCCGGCCCCCGCAGCGCCGGCGCGCCAACGCGTCCGGCCAGCGCCGCCACGTGGGCCTCCTCGCCCTCGGCCAGCGCGGCCAGGTCGGCCATGTTCCGGTACAGCGGCTCCAGGCCCGGCGCCGGCGACGGGTCCACAGCCGGGAACCGGGGGTGCATGCGGTTGACGACCAGGGCGGCGACGTCGATGCCGTGCTCGGCCAGCTTCTCGGCGAAGAACTCGGCCTCGCGCGCCGCGTCCCGCCGGGGCGCGGTGACCAGGACGAACGCGGTGCAGCCGTCGGCGAGCAGCTCCAGGACCCGCTGCGCTCGCTGGCGGAAACCGTCCTCCATGCCCTCGAAGGCCTGGAAGAACGTCACCGCGTCGGACACGACCTCCGAGCCCACCACCTTGCCGATGGTGCGGAGGAACGCCTGGGTGGCGAAGTTCACCGCCCGGAGACCTGTCCGGGCCGGCATCATCAGCAGGCGGAACAGGCGGTTGTCGAGCAGCCTCGTGAGCCGGCGGGGAGCATCGACGAAGTCCAGCGCATTGCGGGTGGGCGGGGTGTCGACCACGACCAGGTCGAAGCGCTCGTCGTTGTGCAGCTCGAACAGCTTTTCCATCGCCATGTACTCCTGGGTGCCCGACAGAGCGCCGGCGATGTTGCGGTAGAAGCGGTTGGCCAGGATGGTCTCAGCCTGGCCGGCGTCGGAGGCGTACTTGACGACCAGGCCGTCGAAGGTGCTGCGGGGGTCGAGCATGAGCGCCCACAGCTCGCCGGGCCAGTCGCCCTCGATGCGCCGGGGGGCGTCGGTGAGGTCGTCTAGGCCGAGGGCGTCGGCCAGGCGCTTGGCCGGGTCGATGGGGACCACCACCGTCCGCCGGCCCCGGCGCGCCCCCTCGACGGCCAGGGCCGCGGCCACCGTCGTCTTGCCCACCCCGCCGGGGCCACAGCAGACGAGGATCCGCCGGTCGGCGACGAGGTCGTCCACGGCTCAGGACACCTCCGAGCGGGTCGGCAGCGCCCCGATGGCCTCGGCCAGGGACCCGGCCAGGACGTCGATGTCGGCGGGGCCGAGGTCGACGGTGAACAGCGCCGGCAGGTGGAGCTGGGGCAGGGGCAGCTCGGCGGCGAGGCGGGCGACCTGGGCGCGCTGCAGCTCCTGGCGCCGGCGGCGGAACTCCGCGGCCGCTCCGAGCACCGCGGCGTCGGCGCCGGCCGGCGCCGGGTCGGCGTCGAGACCGTCGAGCACCGGGAACAGGCCGTTCACCACCACGGGCGCCAGGTCCACCCCCACCCGGTCCTCCAGGGCGAACGCCGTCTCCACCACCTCGTTCACCGGCGTCTCCTCGGCCAGGGTGACGAGCAGCACCCGGCAACGGGACGGGTCGGTGAGCATGGCCAGCACATCATCGGCCTGGCTCTGCAGGGGCCCGGCCCGCACGATCTCGCGCAGGCCCCGGGGCGACATCAGGAACGAGACCGCGTGGCCGGCGGCAGGCGCGTCGAGGAGGATGAGGTCGGCGGCGCCGGCCCGCTCGAGCTGCTTGACCTTGCCCAGGATGAGGATGTCCTTGATGCCGGGGGCGGCGGTGGACACCACCTCCACCAGTCCGGCCTTGACCAGGCGCTTGGAGATGCGGCGCAGGCCGTGCTCCTCGAGGTACTCCACCAGGGCGATGTCTGGCGTCAGCGCCCGGGCCCGGATGCCAGGGGCGAGGTCGCGCTCCTCGTATTCCAGTTCCTCCGCGCCGAAGGCGGCGGCCAGGCCGGTCTTGCCCTCGACCTCCACGATCAGGACGGACAGGCCCAGGCCGGCGGCCATGCGGGCCATGGCCGCGGTGACGGTGGTCTTGCCCACGCCGCCCTTGCCGGCCACGACGACCAGGCGCGACTGGGCGCAGAACGTCGTGGGGTCCACGACGACCGAGCCTAGGGAACCGCGGCCTTCGACACGCCGGCCAGGGTCACCCCGACCCCCCAAGGGGTCGTTCGCGCGCTCCAAGTAGCGTGGACCATCCGCAAGCTGCTCTTCTCCGTCCTGGCGCTGGCTGCCGTCGCCCTGTGCGCCCCCGTTCCCGCCGGCGCCCAGGACGCCTCGATCGTCGACGTGGTCGAGGTTCGCGGCCGGATCGACCCCGTGGTGGCCGACTTCATCCGGCGGGCCATCACCCGCGCCGACGAGTCCGACGCCGAGGTGCTGGTCATCCAGCTCGACTCACCCGGCGTGCTCATCGGCCGGTCTGACTTCGGCCGGCTGGTGGAAGAGATCCGGACGTCCCCGGTGCCGGTGGCGGTGTGGGTGGGGCCGACGGGCGCCGAGGCCGCAGGTGCGACGGCCGCCATGCTGGCCTGCGCCGGCATCGCCGGCATGGCGCCTGGCACCAAGGTCGCCGGCCTCGGGCCCGACGACGCGCTCGACCGGGGCCTGGTGGCCACGACCGACCCCACGCTCGGCGAGTTCGTCGTCGGCCTCGACGGCAAGGACGTCGGGGGCAAGGTGCTGCTGACGGCGAAGGTGGTGCCCGAGGGCGACGAGCTCCGGCGCCAGCAGGCGGGCCAGGTGCGGTTCGCCAAGCTGGGCCTCACCGAGCGGCTCCTCCACCTCACCGCCGACCCCTCGGTGGCCTACCTCCTGCTCATGATCGGGCTGCTGCTCATCGTGTTCGAGTTCTTCACCGCCGGCGTGGGGGTGGCCGGCGTGACCGGGGCGGTGTCGCTGATCCTGTCCTGCTACGGGCTCGCCGTGCTGCCCACCAGCCCGGTGGGGCTGGCGCTCATCGGCCTCGGGGTGTTCGGGTATGCCATCGACGTGCAGTCGGGCGCCCCCCGTGCGTGGACCGGCATCGGTGCGGTGAGCCTGGCCATCGGATCGTGGCGGCTGTTTCCGGGCGACCTGTCGGTGCCGTGGTGGGTGATCGTGCTGATCTCCGCCGGCGTCGCCCTGTTCATGCTGTCGGGCATGACGGCCATGCTCCGGGCCCGTTTCTCCACGCCCACCATCGGGCGGGAGTCGATAATCGGCCAGATGGGCGAGGCCACGACCGGGATCGACCCCGAGGGCATGGTGGACCTGCGGGGCGGTGCGTGGCGGGCCCGTACCAACCGGGCGACCCCCATTCCCGCCGGCGACCGGGTCCGGGTGGTCGCCATCGACGGGCTTCTGCTGGAGGTGGAACCGGAGACCGGCGGGGCCAAAGACGCCGGGCATTGACGGTGGTCGCGGGGCTGACCGCCCTTGCGACCAGCCAGTATGTGTAAAACGACCCCTTGTTGGACGCGTCGTGGCGGCGTACGGTGGTCCGCCGGGAGGAAAGGGGGACGTTGTTGAGTAGCCAACGCGTCGAGGAGCTGTGGCAGCAGCGTGCGGCCTGCAAGGGACCCCAGTCCGCGGTCTTTTTTCCGCCGTCCCAGGTGGAGCGGAAGGACGAACGGGAAGCACGGGAGAGCCGGGCCAAGGAGATCTGCGCCGTCTGCCCCGTCCGGCGTCCGTGCCTCGACTACGCCATCGCCATCCGGGAACCGCACGGCATTTGGGGCGGGCTGAACGAGCTGGAACGTAAGCAGCTCACCGCCCGGGCCGGCTGACAGGAGCGGAGGCGGGCCGGCGACGAGTGGGGTTCGCTAGCTAGAGGGCGGGCAGGCGGGGACCGCCGATGCGGAGGTCGCCCCGCCGGCGGGTGACGCCCGTGGCGTCGAGGTGGGCCAGCAGGGGCAGGGCGTGCTTGCGGGTGGTGCCCAGACCGTCGCGCACCTGGGCCACGGTGACCCCTTCCGGGAGTTCCGCCAGCAGCTCGGCCACCCGGCGGGCGGCCGACTCCAGCGCCGCCGGCCCGAAATAGACCCCTTCCCGTTGGACCACCAGGCCTCGACGCACCAGCTCGGCCAGCTCCGCCCGGTTCACCCCCGCCGGCTCGGGCGGGGCGAACGGCGACGCCTCCAGGGCGGCCACGAAGGGGTGGTCGGCCAGGGGGTCGGCCGCGGCCGCCGGCCTGATCCGCCCGCCCTCGGTGGTGATGCCCTCCAGCAGGGGCAGCACGGCGCGCTGGCGGTCGGTGAGCCCGGCCCGGTCCACGCCAAGGGGGCCGGCGCCGTCGATCGCGGCGCGCAACTCGACCAGCGCCGCCTCCAGCGCCGGCGGCGACACCACCCAGCGGCCCACGTTCGGCTCCCGGCGCTCGCCCGTCATCCGCTCGAGGTCGCCGGCGGCGACCCAGCCCCGCTCCTCCACCACCCGGTCCACCGACCGTGAGGGCCGGGCCTTGGACGCGGCGCGCACCGGCGCCACGTCGAGCACCTCTCCGCCGCCCACGGTCTCGTCCCGCCCGCTCTCGCGCACGATGAACCGGTCGCCGGGCAGCAGGGCCACCGCCTCGGGCAGGTGGATTCGGATGGCTCCCTCCATGCCCGGCGCGATGGCCTCCCGGCCCAGCACCCGCAGGCGCACGCCGTGCTCGCCGGAGCCCAGGTACACCTGGTAGGCGCCCCGCCGGCTCACCGGGTGGTCGAGGCCGTCGAGCACCTGGAGCGAGGCGTCGAAGGTGCGGGTCGGGCGCCACTGGTCGGGCCTGACGAGGGCGTGGCCCCGGCCCAGCTCGCCGTGGGAGACGCCCGAGAGATTGACGGCCACGCGGCTCCCCGGTTCGACGGTGTCGCGCTGGCGCTGGAGGCTCTGGAGGCCCCTGACTCGAACCTTCCGCAGCGCCGGCAGCACAACCAGCTCGTCGTCGACGCTCAGGTGCCCGCCGGCCAGGGTGCCGGTGACGACGGTGCCGGAGCCCTTGGCCGCGAACACCCGGTCGACCCAGAGCCGGGGCCGCTGGCGGTCGACCGAGGCCGGCGTGGTGGCCAGCAAGTGGTCAAGGGCGACCCGCAGGTCGTCGACCCCCCGGCCGGCGGGCACGTCGACCTCCACGACCGGCGCACCCTCCAGGAAGGTGCCCGCCACCTCGTCCTCGATCTCCATGCGGGTCAGCTCGCGGGTGTCGTCGTCGACCAGGCCGACCTTGGTGAGGGCCACGATGCCGTGCGACACGCCGAGGAGCTGGAGGATGCGCAGGTGTTCCTCGGACTGGGGTTTCCAGCTCTCGGTGGCCGCCACCACGAACAGGCAGGCGTCGACCGCGCCCACGCCGGCCAGCATGTTCTTGAGGAAGCGCACGTGGCCGGGCACGTCGATGAACGCCAGCTCCCGGCCCGAGGGCAGGGTGGCCCAGGCGAAACCCAGGTCGATGGTGAGGCCCCGCGCCTTCTCCTCGGCGAAGCGGTCGGGGTCCATCCCGGTGAGGGCCAGGACCAGGGTGGACTTGCCGTGGTCGACGTGGCCGGCGGTGGAGACGACGTGCACCTATGGGCCGCCCTCCGCCAACTGGGGACGGTTCGACACGCCCTGGCGTGTCGAAGTGTCCCCAGTTCCGGAGAGGGCCGCGGCCAGCACAGGGTCGTCGAGGGGGTCGACGGTGCGCAGGTCGCAGACCGTCATGCCGTCGTGGACCCGGGCGACGATCGGGGGGTCGTGCCGGCGGAGGCCGGCGGTGATGTCCCCGACGAGGGCCACGCCGGCCGACGGCACCTCCTGGCCGGGCACCGAGCCGCCGCCGGCCACGGCCACCGTGTCCACCACCTCACCCACGCCGAGGGCCTCGGCCCGGGCCCGGATGCCGTCGACGGGGGCGGCGGCCATGCGCCAGAAGGGGATGGCGTCGCCGTCGCGGCGAAGGTAGGCCAGCACCGTCTCCTGGAGGGTGGCCAGCACCAGCCCCCCGGGCCGCAGCGCCCGGTTGAGCGGGTGCCTCGCGCAGAGCGCCACCAGGTCGGCCCGGCCGGCGATGATCCCGGCCTGGGGCCCGCCCATCAGCTTGTCGCCCGAGAAGGTGACCAGGCCGGCGCCGGCAGCGAGGGTCTGGCGGGCGGCGGGCTCGCCCGCCAGCCACGCCGGCGGGCCGGCGGCCAGCCAGGGTGTGGCCGCGTCGAGCAGCCCCGAGCCGATGTCGGCCACCACCGGGGGACCGAGGGTGGCCAGGGCGGCCACATCGACGTCCTCGGTGAAGCCGACCATCCGGTAATTCGACTGGTGGACCTTGAGGACCAGCCCGACGGAATCGTCGATCGCGGCCCGGTAGTCGGCCAGGCGGGTGCGGTTCGTCGTGCCGACCTCCACCAGCTCGCACCCCGACTGCACCATCACCTCGGGCACGCGGAACCCGCCGCCGATCTCCACCAGTTCCCCCCGCGAGACCACCACGGCGCGGCCCCGGGCCAGGGCGGCCAGCACCAGCAGCAGGGCGGACGCCCCGTTGTTGACGACGAGCGCCGCCTCCGCCCCCACCGCCCGGGCGATCAGCCGGGCGGCGTGGTCGCTGCGCGACGCCCGCTTCCCGCCGGCCAGGTCGAGCTCCAGTTTGGAGTAGCGCCGGGCGCCGTCGGAGGCCAGCGCGGGCAGGGGCGCCCGGCCCATGTTGGTGTGCAGGATAACCCCGGTGGCGTTGATCACCGGCCGCAGCAGGGCGCCGGCAGTGGCCTCGGGACGGGCCCCGGACGGGCCCCGCCCGACGGAAGAGAGGGCGGGGAGGGGGGGGTCGACCAGGGGGGGGGGGGGGCGGCGAATGCCTGCCGAGC
>JBPCLE010000228.1:0-8123 GCA_051003575.1 Acidimicrobiales bacterium
TTCAGGCCCGGGAGCCCGCCCCTCCCCACCCCCCGCCCCCTCCGGTACCGGCTCAGCCGTTGTGTGCGACGCGCTCCCGGCGGCGGACGGCCTCCACGAAGGCCGGATGCGCGTTGGTGATGGTGACCAACCGGCGGGTCACGTCGATGCCGACCCCGACCGACCGGCGCCAGAGCGTCACCGACACCACCTATGGCTGTGGCAGGTAGGCCCAGGCATCGATCTCGACCTTGGCGCTCAGCGGCAGGCCGGCGACGGCGACCGCGGCCCGGGCCGGGCGGTGGTGGCCGAACGCTTCCATGTAGGCCTCGTTCATCGGCCCGTAGTCGGCCATGTGGGTCAGGAACACGGTGGTCTTCACCACCGCATCCAGGCCGGCGCCCTCGGGGGCGAGGAGCGCGGCCATGTTCGCCAGCGCCTGGCGCACCTCGGCGGCCACGCCGCCGCGGACCAGGGTGCCGTCGGCCAAGCCCAGCTGCCCGGATACCACCAACCAGTCGCCGGCCCGCACGACCGGCGCATAGGGCCCGATGGGCGTACTCAGCGGAACTAGCTGAAGCTCTGGCCGCAGCCGCAGCTGCGGGAGGCGTTGGGGTTGTTGATGGCGAACCCGGCGCCTTGGAGGCCGTCCTTGTAGTCGAGCGAGGCGCCCTTGAGCAGGGGGGCGCTGGCCGCGTCGACCACGACCCGGACGCCGCCGTCCTCGACGAGGCTGTCCTCGGGCGTGAAGTCCTTGTCGAAGTACATCTCGTAGCTGTAACCGGAGCACCCGCCGGGGCGGACGGCCACGCGGAGGGCCAATGCCTCGTCGCCCTCGGCCTGGATGAGCTCCTTGACCTTGAGCGATGCAGAACCAGTCAGGGTGAGCATGGTTTTGTCCTCCTACAGACTTCTTCTGGTATCCAGACTACCTGATCGACAGCTCAACCTGACAGGGATCGCGGTCGGCCAGGGTACGGAACCGATCAACGCCTGCCCCGCCGATTGATTCCACGAACCCCTCGACCAGGCCCCGGTGGAGGTGGCAGACGACCTCGGGGTGGGCGGCGGCCAGCTCGGCGTAGGGGCAGTGGGTGAAGGCGATGGTGGCCAGCGTGTCGTCCTCGACGACCGCGGGGTCGAACCCCAGCTCGGCGAGCATGGCGGTGACGGCGCCGACGCAGCCCGCCCGGGGCCGCCGGCTCATGTAGGCCTCGGCCAGCGCCCGGCCCTGGTCGGCGCCGGCCCCGGCACTCAGGTCGGCCCCGGCGCCGGCAGCGGCGGCCACCTCGTTGAGCATGCGGGCCAGCACGGGGAAGGCGGGCGGCTCCAGGCCCAGCGACGGGGCATCGGGAGCGAGCTCATAGCGGTTCTGGGGCCGGCCGACCGAGCCCCGGTTGTCGGTCTGGACGGCCAGCAGGCCGACCTCGCGCATCCGCTCCAGGTGGGGGCGCACGGTGTTGGCGTGCAGGCCGAGCGCTTCGGCCACCTCGGCGGTGGAGCGGGGGCCGCTGGCGCGGGCCAGCTCCAGGTAGATGGCGTAGCGGGTGTTGTCGCCGAGCGCCTTGAGCACGTCGAGCCGGCCAGTCGCCGTTGGTGAGGATTCCTCCACGCATTCGATATTACCGGCCAAGACCGGTAAAATCCATTTGTGGTCCCCCTGCCGAGCAACGACGACGTGATGGCCACCCTGCGCGGGGTGGTCGACCCCGAGCTGGGCGCCGACATCGTCGAGCTCGGGATGGTCAACGGCGTGGAGGTCAACGACGACGGATGGGTCGAGGTCACCGTCGCCCTGACGATCTCGGGCTGCCCGCTGCGGGTCCAGATCCGCGACGACGTGCAGTCCAAGGTCCAGGGTCTGCCCGGGGTGGTTGGGGTGAAGGTCCACTTCGGCGAGATGGACCAGGAGCAGCGCAGCGCGGTCATGCAGCGGGCCCGGAAGTCGGCCGCCAACCGGGCGCCGGCCACGGAGATACCCCTGACCGCCCGCGTGCTGGCCGTGGCCAGCGGCAAGGGCGGCGTGGGCAAGAGCTCGGTCACCGTGAACCTGGCCTCGGCCCTGGCCGCCCGGGGCTTCTCCGTCGGCGTGCTCGACGCCGACATCTGGGGCTTCAGCGTGCCCCGGATGCTGGGCATCAAGGTGCGCCTCGGCGCCGGCGAGAAGGGCCGCATCCGCCCCCACGAACTGCCGGTGGGCACCGGCCGCCTCACGGTCGTCAGCATGGGCCTGGTCGTCGACGACGAGGACAAGGCCATCATGTGGCGGGGCCTGATGCTGGCCAAGGCCCTGGAGGAGTTCCTGGTCAAGGTGGCATGGGGCGACCTCGACTACCTGCTCCTCGACATGCCCCCCGGCACCGGCGACGTGCAGATGGCCCTGGGTCGCATCCTGCCCCGGGCCGAGGTGCTGGTGGTGACCACGCCGGCCCTCGCCGCCCAGAAGGTGGCCGTGCGGGTGGCCGACATGGCCCGCCGGTCCTACCTGAAGGTCCTCGGCGTCATCGAGAACATGACCGCGTTCACCTGCGACCACGGCGAGACGTACTCCCTGTTCGGCTCGGGAGGCGGCACGGCCCTGGCCGAGGATCTGGGCGTGCCCCTGATCGCCCAGGTGCCGCTGGAGCCCGAGGTCAGCGCGGCCAACGACGCCGGCCGGCCCCTCTCAGTGGCCGCCCCCAAGAGCGCCGCCGGCGCCGCCTTTGCCGGCGCCGCCGACCGCATCGCGGATGAGCTGCTCCCCCCGGTGGACATGGCCGGCTGCACCGCCCGCATGCTGGCCACGGTGGAGGCGGCGCTCGGCCCGAGCGGCCCCCGGAGCGGGAGACTGGGCCCGAGCGGCCCCCGGAGCGGGAGACTGGGCCCCGTGCAGTCCTGACCTGATCCGCCGCCGGCGGTGTTACCGCTTTCTGGGCGCCTGACTACCGCAGCGGTAGTCATAGGCCCGGAAAGCGGCTGGAGCGGGCGGGAACCCAGCGGGTCAGTCCGGCCGAAGGACGTCCCTTGAGTGGAGCCCGCCACCCTTCCGCTGATGGCCGGCGCCGGCGTCATGCGAGCTGGTGGGCCGCCGTGACGTCGTGGATCCCGCGTTCGGGTTCGTGGTCCCCGTGAAGGACCTCGGGCGCCAAGTCGAGCCCGTTCGGCCAGACGATGGTGCGCGCCTCGGCGTCGATCCGAACCTGGGCGAAGTAAGCGGGGTCGCCGAGCGGCACGAGCAATGACCCGCCGGCCTCACCTGGGACGTACCTGATGTCGCGAACGACGCCGTCATCGAACAGCAACCGCATCAGGTGCGGCCGTATCACCGCGACGCCGACAACGGCTGGGGTGCGATCTCGGGAGGTCATGGCAGCGGCTCAATGATACCGGGCGGCTCCCCGCCGCTGGCCCGGCTCCAGGTTTCGAGCAGCTCGGCCCGATGGGGCTGTGCGCACTCTGCGACCGGCGCGGACCACGGGAGCCACGCCGTCCCGCTGTCCCACTATCTGCTCAGGCGGCGCGGGGGTGCCAGGCGCCGTCGACGCCGGTGACCCGGCCCTCGTCGGCGAGCTTGCGCAGGTGGGCGTGCACGGTGTGGGCCGCGGCGCCGAGGAGTGCCGGCGCCAGGTCCGCATAGACCGCCGCCACCAGCTGGTCGAGGGTGGCGGCGCCGGCCTCCAGGGCGGCGACGATCTGGGCCTCGCGCTCGATGCGATGGGCGAGGTACTCCGCCAACCGGGCGGCGGGGTCGTCGATGAGGTGGCCGTGGCCTGGGGCGATGGTGCGCAGGCGCAGGCGCCGGCTCGACAGCCGCTCCAGCGACGCGAGGTAGGCGGCCATGTCGCCGGCGGGCGGGGCGATCACCACCGTTGACCCGTCGATCACCGTGTCGCCCGAGAAGAGCATGCGCTCCTCCTCAAGCAGGTAGCAGAGGTGGTCGGGCGAGTGGCCGGGGGTGTGCAGCGCCTCCAGCCGGAACTCCGTTCCCTCCAGCTCGAACCCGTCGCCGATCGTCCCGAACGCCAGCACCTCGGCGCCCGTGGCGGCCGCCAGCGTGGACGCGCCGCCGGCGTGGTCGTCGTGGGCGTGGGTCAGGGCGATCCAGCGGATGCGGTCGCCTCCGCAGCCGACGATGGCATCGACGTGGCTGGCGACGTCGGGGCCGGGGTCGACGACCACGATCTCGTCCACGCCGACCAGGTAGGTGTTGGAGCCGGCGCCGGTCATGGGGCCGGCGTTGGGGGCGACGATGCGGCGCACCAGCGGGCTGACGGCCGACGCCACGCCGGGCGTCAGATCAGGCATCGAAGCGACGGGCCCTGATGATCCCACCGCGCCGGGCGGCCCGCGCCATCACCGTGCCCCGAACCGCGGCCCGCACCGGCGGCAGCAGCAGGGAAAGGGCGAGGAGGTCGGTGAGGAACCCGGGCGTCATCAGCAGCGCGCCGGCGAAGAGGATCATCACCCCGTCGGCGATCTCCTTGCCCGGCACGCTCCCGGCCCCGACCTGGCGCTGGAACCGGCTCCAGACGCTCATCCCCTCCCGCTTGACCAGCCACACGCCGACCGCGCTGAGCAGGATCAGCACAACGATGGTGTTGAGGGCGCCGATGGCCTGGCCGACCTGGATGATCACGTACAGCTCGGCCAGCGGGAGGAGCAGGAAGAGCACGACCAGCACGCCGAACATGAGGCCATGGTACCGCCGGGTACTCTCGTGGGATCCCGATGTTCGATGGTTCCCGCTGGTTCCAGCAGCCCGGTCGCACGCCTTCGCTCGACGATGTCGACCGCCAACACTTCCTCCGGCGCCATTTTTGGCCCCCGAGCGCCTTGGGGATCATCGTCATCTCCCTCGTCGTGTCCATGCTGGTCGGCTTCACGGGGGCGCTGATCTACACGTCGTCCGACAACGACCAGATCGCCGCCGTGGACCCCGCCGACCAGACCCGCACCCTTCCCACCGCGCCCCCGCAGAGCGGGCCGGCGGCGGCGACCACCACCGTGCCGGAGATCCTCACCCCCGACGGCATCCAGAAGCGTGCCGCGGCGTCGGTGTGGTCGGTGAGCACCCTCGACGAGAGCGGGCGCCCGGTGGAGGGGACGGGTTTCATCGCCGGTACCTTCGGTGGCCAGACGTACCTGCTGACCTCGTATTCCCTCGTGCGGGCCGCGACGCGGATCCCGGGGCCCGACATCGTCGTGCGCAACGGCGGCTCGGAGATCAAGGTCACGCTGTGGACCTGGCAGGAGGACCGCGACCTGGCCATGCTGGTCACCAACCGCACCGTCGCCTCGCTGACCTGGGCGGACGCCAGCCCGGGCCCCAAGGCCGGCGACAAGGTCTACCTCGTGGGCGCCGGCGGCGGTCCCGTGGCCGGGCTGCTCTCGAGCGTGTCGCCGGCGACCATCGAGCACAACATCTTCCTCGACGAGCGCCGGCAGGGCGCCCCCCTCCTCAACGAGCGCGGCCAGGTGCTGGGGATGGCCTCGCTGGCGATCGGACCGCCCGGGATCGTGCCGATCGACGCGTTCCTCGCTGTCCCCATCGCCGCCGCCTGCGACCGGGTGCTCAACTGCGGTGGCGGCAACGCGTCGGTGCCCTCCACCGTGGCGCCCACCGGGCTGAACGCCACCACCACGACGCGGGGCTGACGGGCAGCTAGGGGAACGCCCGGGTCGTCGATGTGGTCGGCGGCACCGTGGTGGTACTGGCACGCGGCGGGCGGGTGGTGGTGGTGCCGAAGATGCCGCCGAGGATTGGGTTGCGCGTCGTCGGCGGGGCGGTGGTGGTCGGCACGAACAGGGTGACCGGCGGGTCGACGTAGATGGGTTCCACGACCTGGGGACGGAGGTCCTCCAGCGCCCGGCGGGCGCCGGCGGTGATGTCGCCGGCGAGGGCCATCGGCTTCGGGAAGTCGGTCGGCGGGGTGTTCTTCAGCGCCTGGCCCATGTAGTCCTTCCAGGTCGACGCCGGGATCGTCCCCCCGTACACGGTCGACACGCCCTTGATGTTCTTCAGCGACTTGGTGTTGCTGTCGCTGTAGCCCATCCAGATAGCGGTCGAGAGGGTGGGGGTGTAGCCGACGAACCAGGCATCGGCGTTGTCGTCGGTGCTCCCCGTCTTGCCGGCTGTGCCGTCGGGCCGGCCGATGGCGGCGCCCGAGCCCGTGCCGCCGTTGACGACACCCTTGAGCGCGTCGGTGACGTTGTCGGCCACCGCCTCGGCCAGCACCCGCTTCCCGGGCCGCGTGGTGTTGTCCTCCAGCACGTTGCCGTTGGCGTCGGTGACCTTCATGATCGGCGTGGCGGGGAACTGCATGCCCCGCGCCGCGAACACGCTGTAGGCGGAGGCCATGTCGAGCGGCGACACCTCGGCGGCGCCGAGGGTGAGCCCCACGCCGTAGGAGTCGCCGGCGTTGGGGCCGATCTTCTGGATGCCGTCGGGCGCCACCATGGTGATGCCCAGGCGGTTGGCCATCTCCGCCGTCTCCTGGACTCCGACGTCCTCGATCAGCTGGGCGAAAACGGTGTTGACCGAATAGGCGGTGGCCTGCTTCAGCGAGATCGAACCATAGGAGCCGCTCTCGACGTTGCGGATGACGCAGCCGTTCCCCCGGCAGCCGGGGATGGTGTAGCTGCCCGGCCCGGAGTACACCCGACCGGGCCCGATGCCCTCCTCGTAGGCCTTGGCCAGGGTGACCGGCTTCATCGACGAGCCGGGCTGGCGACCGCTGCCGCCGCCGCTGAAGCAGATCGGCCCCTCGGCGGGCACCTCGTAGTCCTCGGGGCAGTTGCCAAGCGCCAGGTTGACCTGGGACTTCGAGAAGTCCCGCCCGCCCACCATGGCCCGTACGAACCCGGTGCCGGGCTCCACCGTCGCCAGCGCCATCTCGAGCGGGGCCGACGTGCCGGACAGGGCCTTCTTAACCGACTCCACGGCCAGGCTCTGGAGGCGGGGGTCGAGGGCCGTCTCCACCCGGAGCCCGCCCCGGTAGACGATGTCGGCCCCGTACTTGGCCGAGAGGTACCGGCGCACGTAGTCGACGTAGTAGGGCTCCGAGGCCGACTGGAGCTCGAGGGGGTGGACAATGGTGGCCGGCCCGCTCGGGGTCGGCGTCTCACCGGTGGGGAAGAAGAGCTTCTGGGCCACGGCCTCGGCGTGGCGGAAGGCGTCGATTCGGCCCTGGGCCAGCATCTCGTCGAGCACGAAGACCCGGTTGGCCTCGGCCTGGGTGGGGTTGCTGCGGGGCTCGAAGTCCGAGGGCGCGGAGATGAGGCCGGCCAGCATGGCCGACTCCGACGCGTTCAGGTCGTTCACCGGCTTCTTGAAGTACGACTCCGCCGCCGCCCCGATCCCGTAGGCGCCGCCGCCCAGGTAGATGTTGGACAGGTACCGGTAGAGGATCTCGTCCTTGGTGACCTTGCGGTCGAGCTGGCTGGCGAGGACGGCCTCGCGGATCTTGCGGGCCAGGGTGCGCTCGCCCGAGGTGTAGACGTTCTTGACGTACTGCTGGGTGATGGTGGAGCCGCCCTGGACCACCTGGCGGCCCCGGAGGTCGGCCCACAGGGCGCGCAGGGCGCCGATGGGGTCGATGCCGCCGTGGGAGTAGAAGCGCTTGTCCTCGACCGACACCACCGCCTGCTTGAGCACCTCGGGGATGTCGCTGGCCTTGACCGGGATGCTGGTGTCGAACTTGCGCAGGAGGCCGATCTCAGTGCCGGCGGCGTCGAAGATGCGGGTGATCCGGGACTCGATGCCCGGTTTCGGGGTCGGCAGCGGCGGCGCCGGCAGCGGCAGGTACACGATCGACGCCAGCGCGGTGCCGGCGGTGACCAGCGGGATGAGGATGGCAACGACGAGGAATGCGGCGACGGCTTTGAACACCCGGATCGGGTCGAGGTTCCAGTCCAAGAGTGCCTAGCTTCGCGCGGAGCGAGGCCAAGGGTGCCGTCGCGGCCCTATCGTCTGGCCCTGATGCCCGACGATGCTCGATTGCGGCGCCCCGCCGATGCTCGATTGCGGCGCCCCGCCGACAGGCCACCGTCGGTCGACGCCCTGGCCCGCGACCTGGCCGACATCGGCTTGCCCCACCCCCTCCTGGTCGACGCCGCCCGCGCCGCCATCGCCGCCGGCGATCCGGGCTCGGCCCGGGCCCGGGCCG
>JBPCLE010000229.1:0-7553 GCA_051003575.1 Acidimicrobiales bacterium
CTACGATGGATTTCCGGAGGACCGCTCCCAACCCGAAAATCCATGCGCCGCCTAGTCTGCATGCTTTCGCTCATCTCAGTCGCAACTCTATTGATTGACCCCGTGCGTGCCGAGGAACCTCGCAAGACGAAGAGGGTTTGCGTAGAAGGCTCGGTCGAAGGCAGTTTAGAATGCGAGGCGCAGGATGATGACACACAGGGCCAGACGGGCCAGGTTCTCGTAGGCCAGGAATCCAGAACGAGGAAGACTTCGTCGACCTCCTCGGTGACGTACGTCCCCTACGACCGACTTACGACTGGCCCAGATGGTCAAGCTTGCGTGACAACAGGATACGTCGCCGAAGGAACAGTTCCCGCTGACGCCCTACCCGACGATAGCCAGAACCATATTGAGGGAGCCGGGGGGTACAGTAACATCTTCGCGGAGTACCCCCCGTGCCCCGAACAGCAGCGCCAGCCGGGACAGCCAGCGCCGGTCGAGACGAGAGCGATGGTGGCCGCCCGGGCCTGGGACCAACGGGTACAACTACCGAAGCCCCAACCGTCGATCGCACCCGGTCGGGCGATAACTGGCAAGACCTCGTACCTTGAGACCAAGGGACGGGTCTCGTTCACTTACACGGAGGACACCGTGTTCGGCCCGCTCCAGATCACGGCTCGGGGATCCTATGGCGTTGCCTGGGGAGACGGCGAGACGTCTGGACCCCATGCCTTCGAGGGCCAGCCATGGCCCGGCGGGCAGATCACCCACGAGTACGTGAACGTCGGCTCCTATGACATCGTGGTCACCGAGAAGTGGACCGCGACCTGGTCGCTAGATGGTGAAAGCGGCATTCTTCGGTCGTTGCAGACGACCGGTCGGATCGATGATTTCCCCGTCCAGCAGATCCAGGCGGTCATCGTCCGCTAACCGCGATGGCGCGCTCAGAACGCCCCTTCGAGCACCTCGATCTCGCCGGCCAGCACCGAGGCCACGTCGAAGCGGATGTCGGTGGGGCGCATCGGGGCGTCCTCCAGCCACTGGGCGGCCAGATGGCGAAGCCGGACCTGTTTCTGACGCGTCACCGCCTCCACCGGCGCCCCGAACGCGTCAGAGGACCGAGTCTTGACCTCGCAGAACACGAACGTGCGGCCCCGGCGGACGATGAGGTCCAACTCCCCCGCCCGACTGCGCCAGTTCCGCTCGACGATCTCGTAGCCGTTGGCGACGTACCAGGTGGCCACGGCGTCCTCGCCCGAGACCCCCAGCGACCGGCGCGCCTGGGTCACTGCCCCGCCGGGTTCACGGGTCGCTGCGGGTCTTCTCGATGTTGACGTCCTTGAACGTGACGATCTTCACCGAGGCGACGAAGCGGGCCGGGCCCGGGCGGTAGATGTCCCACACCCAGGCGTCCTTCAGCTCCAGCTCCAGGTGGCTGCGCCCCCCGCCGGCGCCATCGTCGTCGTGGAGCTGCATGTCGACCTCGTTGGCCAGGTAGAAGCGGCGCTCCGTCTCCACCACGTACCCGAAGAGGGGAAGGACGTCGCGGTACTCCTTGTAGAGCTGGAGCTCCATCTCGGTCTCGTAGCGCTCCAGGTCCTCCTCGCTCATCGGGCCACCTGGCCGGCGTCGGAGGGTGCGGCGTGGGAGGGTGCGCTGCGTGTGTGATCGCTCGCCTGCGGCTCGCTCATAACCTCACTGTAGGGCCCTTCCGGCCATCAGAGGAAGCCATCAGAGGAACGACGTGTGCGTCGGCGGCCACACGCGGGCAACCGCCCGGCCGACCACCGTTGACCGCGGCACCGGCCCGAAGACGCGGCTGTCGGCCGAGTTCGCCCGGTTGTCGCCCATGACCCACACGGTGCCGGGCGGGACCACGACGGCGCTGAAGTCGCTGGTAGAGGTGCCGCCGGGGAGGTAGGGCTCCACGAGCTCACGGCCCTCGACCAGCACCCTGCCGCCGTGGGCCTCCACCCGCTCACCGGGCAGGGCCACCACCCGCTTGATGTACTCGTCGGTGGACGGGGCGGCCAGCCCGATCGACTGGACGATGCTGCGCACCACCCGTACCGGCAGGGCGGAACCGTCGCCCTCGTCCACGTCGCCGGGGGCGTCGAAGACCACGATGTCGCCCCGGCGGGGGTCGTGGAGGCGGTAGGACACCTTCGATACCACAACCCGGTCGTTGATCCTGAGCTGGGGAAGCATCGACCCCGAGGGGATGTAGAAGGCCTGGGCGACGAAGCTCTTGACCACCACGGCGATGACCAGGGCGGTCACGACCAGAAGGGCGAGCTCCCGAACGACGACGACGACGTCCGACCGCTCCCGTTCGGGAGCCGCCGCAGGGCTCACCGGGCTGCCGCCCGGTGAATGTTTGTCCGGACCGGCCTCCACGGGCCGGTCACCGTACGGTGCGCTTCTCCTTGATCTTGGCCTTCTTCCCGATGCGGTCCCGCAGGTAGTACAGCTTGGCCCGCCGCACGTCGCCCAGTCGGTCGACCTCGATCTTGGCCATGATCGGCGAATGCACCGGGAACGTGCGCTCCACCCCCACGCCGAAGCTGACCTTGCGCACGGTGAAGGTCTCCCGCACGCCGGAGCCCTGGCGACGGATGACCACGCCCTGGAACACCTGCACCCGCTCCCGGTTGCCTTCCACCACCCGCACGTGGACCTTGAGCGTGTCGCCCGGGCCGAAGCGGGGGATGTCGTCGCGAAGGCTGTCGCGGTCGACGAGATCGGTGGGGTTCATGGCGCGCTCGACTCCTGCAACGGGTCTTCCGGGGACGGCCCAGGGTACTCCGGTTGGGCGAACTCCTCCACCAGGGCACGCTCCTGGGCGCTCAGGCCACCGCGGGCGTCGACGAGATCGGGTCGGCGGGCCATGGTCCGGGCCAGCGACTGGGCCCGCCGCCAGCGGGCGACGCGGCCGTGGTCGCCCGAGCGCAGGACCTCCGGCACCTCCCAGCCCCGGAAGTCCGCCGGGCGGGTGTAGTGCGGCGCCTCCAGCAGCCCGTCGACGAAGGACTCCTCCCCCGCCGAGGCCTCGTTGCCCATCACGCCGGGCACCAGCCGGGTGACCGCCTCCACGATCACCAGCGCCGCCGCCTCCCCGCCGGCCAGCACGTAGTCGCCGATCGAGACCTCGCCGTCGACCAGGTGGGCCCGTACCCGCTCGTCCACGCCCTCGTAGCGTCCGCACAGCAACGAGAACCCGGCGCCGGCGGCGAGCTCGGAGGCCATGGCCTGGTCGAACCGGCGCCCGCCCGGGTCGAGCAGGTAGAGAGGCCGGGGGGGCCGCACGGATTCGACGGCGGCGAAGACGGGTTCGGGCAGCAGGACCATGCCGGCACCGCCGCCGAAGGGCGCGTCGTCGACCGACCGGTGGCGGTCGGTGGCGTGGTCGCGGAGGTCGTGGATCCGCAGGTCCACCACCCCCCGCTCCCGCGCCCGGCCGAGCACGCTGGCCGAGAACGGGCCCTCCAGGATCTGAGGGAGCGCGGTGAAGACGGAGATGTGCATTTGCATCTCTAGTCTGGCGTTGCGCCGGCCGACAATGATGACCCACACTCCAAAGCGGCGAGAGGACCTCACGTGCGGGCACGACTCACCCTCCTGATCCCCGCGGCCGCGCTCGCGGCCGCTCTTGCGGCGTGCGGGGGCGGAGGACAGGACAGGGCCGGGTTCGCCGCCGACGCCGACGGCGCCTGCGCCGCCGGCAACACCATCATCTCGACGACGGCGAAGCCCTCGAACGCGCCCCAGGTCGCGGCCGCCGCCAGCACGGCGGTCAGCACGATCGACGCCCAGGTCGTCGCCCTCCGGGCCATAAAGACGCCGGGCGGCAAGGACAAGGACGGGGCAGTGGGCGTCGTCGCCGCCATCGACGCGGTCAGCGCGCCCGCAAGGGCGCTTATGGACGCCGGCGGCGGCAACGACGACGCCGCCATGACCAGGGCCGCGCTCGACATGCAGGCCAAGGCCGACGCCGCCCACGACGCCGCCGAGGCGTTCGGGATGGCCCAGTGCGGCGTCCAGCTCAAGTTCGGGCTCGGCAACATGTTCGACGGGGTCAGGCAGGTGGTGAAGGCCACGTACGTGACCAAGGCCGAAGGGCTGTGCCGGAACGCGCTGGGCAGGTACGCTGCCATCTCCCCGCCAGGCGCCTCCCAGGCGTCCTTCGCCCGGTTCCTCGAGGCGGTCAACGGGGTCTCCACCAAGCTGGCCACGGACCTGCGGGCCATCCCTGCGCCCCCCGGCGACGAGGCGACGATCACCGCCATGATGGGGGCCGTGGACGGGATCAACGCCAAGGCCAAGGAGGCGGTCGCCGCGGTGAGAGCCGACAACGAGCGCCTGTTCCTCGCCCTCACCGACGAGCTGCTGGTGGCCCAGACCGCGGCGAACGCCAAGCTCGACGCCTACGGCCTCACCTCCTGCGGCTCGGCGGCGGGCTGAGGTGGCCGGCCACCGATCCGCGATGTTGCTCGCCTTCACCGCCCTCGCCGCCGGCCTGACCGGGTGCGGGGACGGCGGGGTGTCGAAGTCGGCGTTCCTCGCCAAGGCCGACGCCGCCTGCACGACCGGCGCCGTGCCGGCCGTCGCCGCGCCGTCCAGCCTGCCCGAGCTGGCAGCCGGCGCCGGCGGGCTGGCCGGGGCCGTCGACAGCCAGGTCGCCGCACTGCGGGCGCTCAAGGCGCCGGGCGACGACACCGCGGCGGTCGCCGGCCTCATCGCCGCCCTGGCCGCCGTCGGCGAGCAGGGACGAACGCTCCAGGATGCCGCGGCTCGGACCGACGACCCCGCCACCGCCCACGCGGCCAACAACCTGAAGGGCACGGCGGAGGCGGCGTCGGCCCAGGCGCAGGCGTACGGCCTCGGCACCTGCGGCAAGGCGCTCGAGGCGCCGGTCGCCACCCTCGTCGACGGCGGGCGGACGGTCCTGCGGGCCGCGTTCGTGGCCCGGGCCGATGCCCTCTGCACCGCGGCCAACCGCAAGGTCGACGCTCTGGCCGCCCCCGGGTCGCTGGCGTCGACGGCGCGCTACCTCGCCGCTTACCTGCCCATCGAGGAGAAGCTGTTCGCCGACATCAGGGCCCTCACCGCTCCACCCGGCGACGATTCGGCGATCGCAGACATGCTCGCGTCGCAGGACAAGGTGATCGCCAAGGACCGGGAGCTGCTCGGTGCCGCCCAGCGGCGCAGCCAGGCCGAGCTCGACCGGCTCGACATCGAGGAGCTGGCGCTCGTCACCGCGGCCAACGCCGCCTTCGACGCCTACAACCTCCGCAGCTGCGGAACGCTCAGCGCGTTCTGATCGGCGGGGCGGGCAGTCCGCGCCCCCGCGATAGACAAGAGTGGAGGGGGCATGGGCGTCGCCATCACCCTCCGGGGCCTCACTCACACCTACCGCACCGCCGAGGGCCCGCTGACGGTGCTCGGCGGGCTCGACGTCGACCTGCGCGGCGGCGGCTACGCGGCCATCACCGGCCCGTCGGGCGCGGGCAAGACCACCCTCCTGTCGCTGCTGGGCGGCCTCGAGGCGCCGCAGCAGGGCAAGGTCGAGGTCGGCGGCCAGGACCTGACGGGGCTCGGCGGCGATGCGCTCGCCGCCTACCGGCGGGCCACGGTGGGGTTCGTCTTCCAGCACTTCGGCCTGCTGGAGACCCTGACCGCGCTCCAGAACGTCGAGCTGGCCGGCACCCTCAACGGCGCCGACCCCCACCACCGCCGGCGCCGCGCCCTGGAGCTGCTCGATGCGGTCGGCCTCGCCGAGCGGGCGGCCCACCGCCCCTCAGGGCTGTCGGGCGGCGAGCGCCAGCGTGTGGCCATCGCCCGGGCCCTGGTCAACCAGCCCCGCCTCCTCCTGGCCGACGAGCCCACCGGCAACCTCGACGACGACGCCGCGGCCATGATCATCGAGCTGCTGGAACAGGTACGCCGCGACCACGCCTGCACGCTCGTACTGGTCACCCACAACCGGCGGCTCGCCGAGCGGGCGGACCAACGCATCCCGCTCGACCGTGGCGTCCACGCCGTGGCGTCCGAGGCACAGCCGGCGTGAAGTGGCGCGACGCCGCCTCCATGGCGGCCACCAGCATCCGCCGGCGGTTCGGGCGGTCGGTGCTGACGGTGGCGGCCGTCGCCCTGGCCGCCACCCTGCTCACCGCCCTGGTCACCATCGCCGGCACCGCCCGCACCAAGGTGCTCTCCGAGCTGTCCAAGGGCGGTCCGCTCTCGGGCATCAACGTGGCCGCGGCCGAGGCCGACCCCAGCCAGGTCGACACCGACGACCCCCGCCCCGGCCCACCCAAGGACCTCGACGACCGGGTCCGGGCCCGGATCACCTCGCTGCCGGCGGTGCGGACGGTGCTGCCCGTCGTGGCCTCGGTCGTCAACGTGATCGTCCCCGAGCCGCCGGCGAACGCCGAGGTGCTCGGCCGCCTGCCGCCACTGCCCTCGACGGTGGCGCCCACCACGTCGTCGCCGGCATTCAGCACGCTGCCGCGGCCCACGGTGGCGGGCCTGCGCACCCCCGACCCTTTCCCCGAGACCATCGTGGGGATCGACCTGGAACGGGCGTCGCTGATGCCCATCACCATCTTCAGCGGCCGCCTCCCTGTGCCCCGCTCGCTCACCGAGGTGGCCGTCACCCAGGGGTACCTCACGCGGATGGGCCTGACCAAGCAGCAGGCTGCGGCCGTGGTCGGTACCGAGGTCCAGTTCGGCGCGCCACGAGTCTTCACCGAGTCGGGGCAGCCCCGGCGGTTCCGGAGCCGGTGGGTGCGGGCGACGATCGTCGGGGTGGTGGCCCAGGAGACGGCGCCCGGCCAGTTCGTCGTCTCCGTCGAGCAGGCCCGGGCCGCCCGGGCCTGGACGGCGCTGGGCAGCGAGCTGGAGGGCCGGCTCCAGATCCCGACGTCGGCCTACAGCGGGCTCTTCGTGATCGCCAGCGACCTGGAGAAGGTCAACGAGGTCCGACGCGACATCACCGCGCTGGGCTACTCCACCAGTGCCCCCGAGAACCTGGTGGCGTCGGTCCAGCGCTACCTCCGGGTGGTGGAGATCGTGCTGGGGGCCATCGGCGCCCTCGCCCTGGTCATCGCCTCGCTGGGGATCGCCAACGCCCTGCTGGCCGCGGTGCGGGAACGCCGGCGGGAGATCGGCGTGCTCAAGGCCATCGGCGCCCGCGACCGCGACGTGCAGCGGGTCTTCCTCCTCGAGGCCGGCGTGCTGGGCCTGGTGGGCGGCGTCACCGGCACCGCCGGCGGCTTCGGTACCGCCCTGGGCGTGAGCGCGGTCGTCAACCGCTACCTGACCGCCCAGGGGCTGGCCGGCGTGAAGCTGGGCCTGCCGGTCCTCGTGCTCATGGGCGGGGTCTTCGGGTCCACGCTGCTGGCGCTGGTGGCCGGCGCGCTCCCCGCCCGGCGGGCGGCGCGCATGCCCGCCCGCGAGGCCATGGAGGCGGCGTGAGGAAGGCCCGGCCTCCCGCTCAGAGGGCCGCTCGGGCCCGGCCTCCCGCTCAGAGGGCCGCTCGGGCCCGGCCTCCCGCTCAGAGGGCCGCTCGGGCC
>JBPCLE010000230.1:0-2779 GCA_051003575.1 Acidimicrobiales bacterium
GCCCGGCCGCAACCATCTCCTCTACGTCAACAAGCTCGAGGGCCGGGTGACGTCGGAGAAGGCGGTTCGTGAGGCGATTAACTACGCCATCGACCGCAAGGCCTACGTCGACGTGGTCCTCGACGGCAACGGGACTCCCGGCCGGTGGATGGCGCCGGAGTCGGTCCTGGGTTCCTCGGCGGGCATCGTCAAGGAGGTCCCGCGAGACCTCAACCGGTCCAAGAAGGTGCTCGACGACGCCGGCTGGAAGCCCGGCGGCGACGGGATCCGGGAGCGGGACGGCAAGAAGCTGTCGGTGCGGCTCCTCGGTCAACAGGAGGTGCCCGAATCGGCTCTCCTGGTGATCCAGGCCAACCTCAAGGACATCGGCGTCGACACCGTCATCCTCAAGACACCCGACCGCGCCACCCGGAACTCTCTCTACGCGAGCGGCAAGGGCGACTTCGACCTCGACCTCGAACCACCGAACCAGAATGACGGCAACCCCGCCTTCCTGCCGGTGCTACGCATGAACTCCAAGAGCCCGACCAACGTGCAATTCGCTCCGAACGCGGCACCGGTCACCGCCAATGGGCCTGCCTTCGACGCCGAGGTCGACAAGGCGGGCGCGGCCAAGACCACCGCCGAGGTCCAGCAGGCATCGGCCAACATGATGCGGATCCTTTCCAACGAGGACCACCTCGTGATTCCCCTGGCTGGGGCGTTCCGCATCTACGGGATGTCGAAGAACGTCAACTTGGCCGATCCCCACCCCTCGTTCACCAACCAGACCTGGTTCAGCCTGACCAAGACGAACGGCAGCTAGCCGGGGGTGGGGCGCTACCTCGCCCGCCGCCTTCTCGTCTCCGTCCCCACGCTCCTCGTCCTGTCGTTCTGCATCTTCACCCTGGTGTCGGCGGCACCAGGGGACCCGGCTGAGGAGCTGGCCCGGCGGACGTCGCCGGGCGGGGAGGTCACCGAGGTCGACCTGGCCCGCGCCCGCGCAGAGCTCCGCCTCGACCGGCCCTTCTTCATCCAGTACACGAGCTGGCTGGCAGGGGCGGTCACCGGCGACCTCGGCGTGTCCTTTGTGAAAAAGACCCCGGTCGCGGACGAGATCCGCCAGCGGGTACCGGCGACCGCCCAGCTGGCCGGAGCTGCATTCCTGCTCGTGCTCGTCCTCGCTGCGCCCCTGGGCATCCTGGCGGCCATGGCCCACCGGCACTGGGCCGACCACGGCATGCGGTTCGTCGCCCTCATCCTCGCCTCGGTGCCAGGGTTCGTCCTCGCCTACGTTCTCATCATCGTCTTCGCCACCCGGTTGCGGCTGCTGCCGGTGGCTGGCCGGGACGGGTTCGACACCCTGGTACTGCCCGCAGTGGCCCTCGCCGTCGGGCCGTTGGCGGTCATGTCCCGCCTCCTCCGGTCGAGTCTGCTGGAGGTCTTCTCCGAGGACTACATGCGCACGGCTCGGGCCAAAGGACTGAGCTCCATACAGGCCGTCGTGCGCCACGGGCTCCGCAACGCCAGCATCCCCGTGGTGACGCTGCTTGGCGGCCTGCTGGCCGGACTGCTGGACGGCGCCCTCATCACCGAGGTGATCTTCGCGTGGCCCGGGCTCGGGCGACTCACGTTCGAGGCCATCTCCCAGAGGGACCATCCGATGATCCTGGGGGTGGTGCTCTTCGCCGGCACCATCTACATCGTGATGAACCTCCTGGTCGACCTGTCGTACCGCCTGTTCGATCCACGCATACGACTGGAGTCCGGCGTTGAGCACGGGTAGCGCGCTGACAACACCCGAGGTCGCGGGCGAGGGATTTGCCAACCTCGCCAGGCGCCGGCGCGGGTTTCGCCGCTTCCTTAGGGACCGCTCGGCCGTCGTGGGAATGGCGGTTGTCGTCCTCTTCGTGTTCGGCGCCATCACCGCTCCCTGGTTGGCGCCCCACCCTCCCAACGCCACCGACTTCGCCAACCGCTTCGCTCCGCCGAGCATGGACCATTTCCTGGGGACCGACCACGTCGGTCGCGACGAGTTCTCCCGCATCCTCCACGGCGCCCGGCTGTCGCTCGGCATGGCCATCACGGCCACGGCGGGGATCACGGTGCTGGGCATCCTGCTCGGCATGATCGCCGGCATGTACGGGCGCCTCGCCGACAGCGTGATCATGCGGATCGTGGAGGTACTCCAGTCCCTACCGCTGCTGATTCTGGCGCTGGTGGTGGTCGGACTGCTGGGCCAGGGGCTCCGTAACCTGATCCTCACCATCGCCGCCATCGGCTGGACGGGCTACGCCCGCATCGTCCGGGGGATGACGTTCAAGCTCCGTGACCAGGAGTACGTGCAGGCCGCCCAGGCGGTGGGGGCATCGCGCCTGCGGATCATCCTGCGCCACATCGCCCCAAACCTGGTGGGGCCCGTGGTCGTGCTGAGCACCCTCAACATGGGAAGCGTCCTGCTGGCGGTCTCGGGGCTGTCCTTCCTAGGCTTCGGCGTGGCGCCGCCCACGGCCGAGTGGGGCGCCATGGTGTCAGAGGCCCGGGCCTATCTCGACAAGGCCCCGATGCTCCTGGCCTGGCCGGGCCTGGCCATCACCCTCATGGTGTTGGCCTTCAACCTGGCCGGCGACGGGTTGCGCGACTTCCTCGACCCGCGCACGGCGGAGGACTCGCCCGGCTGGGAGCGCCGGCGACGGACGCGGCGTGGCCGCCGGCCGGCGACCACGCCGGCGCGGGGGGCCGCCACCGACCTGCCGATCGAGGACGAACTCCCCGCACCCCGGTGACGGTGGGCCGGCCC
>JBPCLE010000231.1:0-9669 GCA_051003575.1 Acidimicrobiales bacterium
GGGGATGCTGTGCTCGGCGCTCAGCGCCAACGTGCTCAACGCCATCGGCCTGGCCCTGGTCGGGCAGTTCGCCGGCGCCGTCGTCGTCACCGTCCCCGCCTTCGCCGCCGCCGGGATGCTCGAAGCCCTGTCGCCGGCCGCGGCCGGCCACCTGGCCGCCATCCGCCACGCGTCGGTGGTCACCGCCACTCTCGCCTACCGCCCCTCCGCGCTCCCCCGACCGCTGGAGGGCGCCGGCATGCTCATCCCCCGCGTCGAGGGCCGGCTGCTCACTGCGTGCACGTGGTCGACGACCAAGTGGCCGGCGCTGGCCGCGAGCGGCATGGTCCTGCTGCGGGCGTCGTCGGGCCGCGACGCCGACGACCGGGCCATGGAGCTCCCCGACGCCGAGATCGAGCGCCGGCTCCACGACGAGCTGGCCCGGGCGCTCGACCTGACCGGGCGGCCCGAGGCGTCGCTGGTGTCACGGTGGCCGCGGGGCTTCCCCCAGTACGAGGTCGGCCACCAGGCGCGCGTCGACGCCATCGAGGCCGCGCTCGCCGCCGACGCCCCCGGGGTGGTCGTGGCCGGCGCGTCCTACCGGGACATCGGCATTGCCGCCTGCATCGAGCAGGCGCGACGGGCCGCCGGCCTGGCGGGTGCGACCCGGGGGTAGAACAAGGTCATAAGGGACGCCGTCGTGGTGCGGCCACCCTACGAGAGCACCGAGGTCGGGCGGGTGCCCAGGCACGCCGCCGGCGACGTGGACCGGGCCGTGGCCGGCGCCGGCCGGGCCCTGCGCGACGAGCCCCTGCCGGCGTGGCGGCGGGCCGAGATCCTCGATGCCGCCGCCCGCCTGCTGGGCGAGCGGGCCGAGAGCTTCGCCCGCACCATCGCCCTCGAGTCGGCCAAGCCGATCAAGACGGCCCGCATCGAGGCCAGCCGGGCGGTGAGCACGTTCACCTTCGCCGCCGCCGAGGCTCGCCGGCTGACCGGGGAGATGGTGCCGATCGACGCGGCCCGCGTCGGCGAGGGCCGGCTCGCCTTCACGCTGCGCGTGCCCATCGGGGTGGTGGCCGCCATCTCCCCGTTCAACTTCCCCCTCAACCTGGTAGCCCACAAGCTGGCGCCGGCCATCGCCGCCGGCTGCCCGGTGGTGCTTAAGCCGGCCAGCCAGACCCCGCTGACCGCCATCGCCCTGGCCGAGCTGCTGGTGGGCGAATGCGGCCTGCCGGCGGGCTACCTGCACGTCGTCACCGGCCCTGGCGGCGAGGTGGGCGACGCCCTCGTCGAGCACCCCGACGTGGCCTACGTCACCTTCACCGGATCGTCCGAGGTGGGGTGGGGTATCGCGGCAAAGGCGGGTCGCAAGAAGGTCGCCCTGGAGCTGGGCAACAACTCGCCGGTCATCGTCGAGGCCGACGGCGACTGGGAGCGCGCCGCCCGCACCATCGCCGCCGCCGGCTTCAGCCACGCCGGCCAGTCCTGCGTGTCGGTGCAGCGCGTCTACGTGGCGGCTGCGGTCGCCGACGACTTCACCTCCCTGCTGTGCGAGCTGGCCGGCGAGCTCGTCGTGGGCGACCCGATGGACGACGCCACCGACGTGTCCGCCCTCATCTCGACCGACGACCGCGACCGGGTGGCGGCATGGATCGCCGAGGCGGTAGGCCAGGGCGCGGCCGTTGCGGCCGGCGGTGGGATGGAGGCCGGCGTGCTGCGCCCGACGGTGCTCACCGGCGTCACGCCGGCCATGCGGGTGAGCCGCGACGAGGTGTTCGGGCCGGTGGTGGCCGTGGCGGCGTATGACTCCCTCGACGTCGCGCTCCGGCTGGCCGACGACACCCGTTACGGCCTCCAGGCCGGCATCTTCACGGCCAGCCTGGCCACGGCCCTGCGCGCCGCCCGTGAGCTGCGGTTCGGCACTGTGCTCGTCAACGAGGTGCCGACGTGGCGGGCCGACCAGATGCCCTACGGCGGCGTGCGCGAGAGCGGGAACACCAAGGAGGGGCCGGCGTACGCGGCCCGGCAGATGACCGAGGAACGTCTGGTGGTGATCCAGCCGTAGCGCCGCCGGCGCCGGCCCCGACGCCTGAGGCAAGGTGGGACCGATGAGCCAGCCCACGCCGCCTCGTCTCCTGCCGATGCTCGCCGGCGGCAACGGGGTGCCGCCCAACCCCACCGGGTACCAGTTCGAGCCGAAGCTCGACGGCCAGAGGATCATCGCCATCGTCGGGCCGGACGGGGTCGTGCTCACCAACCGCCGGGGCGGCGAGATCACGGCCACGTACCCGGAGCTGGCCGGGCTCGGAGAGGCGCTCGCACCTCACATGGTCGTGCTCGACGGCGAGATCGTGGCCTTCAACGAGAAGGGCCAGACGAGCTTCCAGCGCCTACAGCGGAGGATGCACGTGGCCAAGCCCGGCGCCCGTCTCCTCGCCGGCACGCCGGCGGTCTTCGTGGCCTTCGACGTCCTGTGGCTCGACGGCGACCTGCTCGTCGGCCGCCCGCAGTCCGAACGTCGGCGGATCCTCGACAGCCTGGCGGTCAAGGGCCGCTCATGGCAGACCGTCCCCGTCCTCGACGCCACCCCCGAGGACCTGATGGTGGCCTGCCGCCAGCTCGGGCTCGAAGGCTTCATGGCCAAACGGGTCGACGCGCCCTACGCGGTCGGCCGGCGGTCCATGGCCTGGTGGAAGGTCAAGACCGGCCGCCGGCGGGAGTTCGTCGTCGGCGGATGGTCCAGCGGGCAGGGCTCCCGGGAGAGCAGCATCGGCTCCCTGGCACTCGGCTGCTACGACACCGTGGGGCCGGATCAGAGGCTCTTGTACGTCGGCCAGGCCGGGTCAGGGCTGAACGACGAGATGATCCGCCAGCTCACCAAGCTCTTCCCCCAGATCGGGCAGCCCACGTCGCCGTTCGTGAACCCGCCGAAGACCGGCCTGCACTGGGCCCGGCCCCTGCTGGTGGTCGAGATCGCCTACACCGAGGTCACCGAGGCAGGCACGCTCCGCCAGCCCTCCATCAAGGGCCTGCGGACCGACGTCATCGCCACCGAGGTGACGTGGGACGCGGAGATCGCCGGCGTCTTCTCGCCCTGACCCGCCGGCAGCCCGAGTGTGCAGAATTGTGGCTATAGCACGCATTTCTGCACAACTCGACCTGTCGTGGAGACTCCGGACAACAACTCTGTTGCCAACAGCTCTGTTGCCAACAGCTCACATCCACCGGAGCAACCGCCGGTCGAGATACCGCCCGCGGCCCCAGGTGCCCACGCCGTCAGTGTGACAGGGGCCGGCGCCGGCCGGCGGAGAACAACGGCCCGACTCCCGACGTAGCATCACGGTGTGCCCAGGCCCATCTGGAGTGGCGCCATCAGCTTCGGGCTGGTGAACGTGCCGGTGAAGGTGTACAGCGCCACGTCGTCGAAGGACGTGCGCTTCCACCAGCTCGACGGCAAGTCCAAGTCGCGCATCAAGCAGAAGCGGGTCTCGGTGGCCACCGGCGACGAGGTGCCGTATGAGGACCTCATCAAGGCGTATGAGATCGCGCCCGACAACTACGTCACCGTCACGCCCGAGGAGCTTGAAGCCCTCGACCCCAAGTCCAGCAAAACCATCGACATCGAGGACTTCGTGGACCTCGACCAGATCGACCCGGTGTACTACGAGCGGCCCTACTACCTGGTGCCCGACAAGGGCGGCCAGAAGGCCTATGCCCTGCTGCGCAACGCCATGCGGGAGACCAACAAGGTGGGCATCGCCCGGGTCGTGCTGCGCACCAAGCAATACCTGTGCGCCATCCGCCCCAAGGACGATGCCCTGGTCATGGAGACCATGCTCTTCGCCGACGAGGTGAACCCCCTCGACGAGCTCGACCTGCCGGGTCCCGATGTCGACGTCACCGATCGGGAGGAGAAGATGGCCCGCTCGCTCATCGACTCCCTCACCACCGACTTCGAGCCCGAGAAGTACCGCGACGAATACCGCGAGCGGGTCCTGAAGCTCATCGAGCAGAAGGCATCCGGCCAGGAAATCGTGGTCGAGGACGCGGCCGAGGAGGCGCCCAAGGTCGTCGACCTCATGGCCGCCCTGGAAGCCAGCCTGGCCGCGGTCAAGGGCGGGAGGTCCGAGACGTCGTGAGCCCGTCCTCGGCGTCGGTCGAGGTGGAGGTCGGCGGCCGGCAGCTCAAGCTGTCCAACTTCGACAAGGTCCTGTACCCGGAGGCCGGCTTCACCAAGGGCCAGGTGATCGAATACTACACGCGGGTCGCGCCGGCGCTGCTGCCCCACCTCCACCAGCGGGCGCTCACGCTCAAGCGCTACCCCAACGGGGTCGACGGCCAGTTCTTCTACGAGAAGAACTGCCCCAAGCACCGCCCGCCGTGGGTGGAGACGCTGCCGGTGTGGAGCGCCCGGAACAAGGCCGACGTGAACTACTGCCTCATCGACGAGCTGGCCGGGCTGGTGTGGGTGGCCAACCTGGCGTCGTTGGAGCTGCACACCTCGCTGTCGCACGCCCGCGACGTCCAGCGGCCGTCGATGCTGGTGTTCGACCTCGACCCCGGGCCGCCGGCAACCGTCGTCGAATGCGGCCGGGTCGCGCTCTGGCTGCGCGAAGTTCTCGACCGCCTGGGGTTGCAGGCGTTCCCCAAGACCTCCGGCTCCAAGGGCCTGCAGATCTACGTGCCCCTGAACACGCCCGTCACCTACGACGACACCAAGCCCTTCGCCCACGCCATGGCCCGGCTGCTGGAGCGACAGCACCCTGGCGAGGTGCTGTCGGTGATGGCCAAGGACGCCCGCAAGGGGAAGGTGTTCATCGACTGGAGCCAGAACGACGACTCCAAGACCACCGTCTGCGTGTACTCCCTGCGGGCACGGCCCCGGCCCACCGTGTCCACGCCGGTGACCTGGGACGAGGTGCAGGCCGTCGTCGACAGCGCCGACCCCGACGATCTCGTCTTCGAGGCCCCCGACGTGCTGGCCCGCGTGGAGGCCGGCGGCGACCTCTTCGCCCCCCTCTGCGAGCTCGAGCAGACCCTGCCGGCGGCCCCGTCGTAGGGGACGGCACCCAGCTAGATGTCGAATGACTAGAGGTCGTGAGTCACCCACCCGGCGCCGGCGGGGGCACTCCAACTATGCTCCGCCGCGTCGAGATTTGCGCAGTCGAGGAAAGGACGAGCGATGACGGGTTCGACCAAGAAGGCATCACGAATTCCCAAGGTGATCAGGGCTTCCGCCATCGCCCTGCTCGTGGTGGGCGCGGGCTGCACCAACACCAGCACCCCGTCGGCCACCAACCCCACGATCAGCGCCGATGTCGACCGCGGTGAGTCGGGTGCGCTCCAGGCGCTGACCGTCAAGGGATCCAAGTTCACCCCCAATGGCGAAGTGCTGGTCACGGTCCTCCTCGTCGGCGACGGCCCCAACGCCAACCAGTACCTCGAAGAGACGCTCCTGGCCGACGCCAACGGGAGGATCCTGTACGAGCGCCAGCCGCTCCCCTGCCCCACGGCCACCGGCTACGGTGCCGGCCGTTGGACGTGGGTGAACGCGCGCGACGCGTCGTCGGGCATCAGCGGCGACCAGCCCATCAACCCGGGCAGCGCGGCCGACTGCACCAGCGGCTAGTTCGCCGGCCCCGGGCGACGACGCCCTGGTCGGCCCTAGGCGTCGATACCCAACAGCCGGGGACGGGTGACGGCGCGGGCGCCGCGCCACAGGCCCAGGATCGCCACCGCCCACGCCACCAACCCCACCCAGAGGCCGGCGTTGCCGGCGCCCAGCAACCCACCGGTGGACTGGGCGTAGGACAGCATGATCAGGGGCAGAGTGACCAGGCCGGAAGCCTGCTGGGCGGCCGCTGCGCTCTTCACCCTGGCCGACAGCCGCAGCACCACCGACAGGGTGATGGCGAGGAACGGCGGCACCACCCAGAGCATCAGCACCCACCATTCTCGCGTGGGGAAGAACCACCCGCCCACGTTGGGGCCCACGATGAGGTTCACCGCCAGGGAGTACAACCCGAACCCGACGAGCGTGGTGACATAGCCCGGCAGCAGGCTGGCGAGCAGCTTGCCCAGGTAGATCTCGCGTTCCGAGGCCGGCGAGTGGGCCAGGAACTCCCCGGTCCCCTTCTCCTTCTCCCCGACCAGGGCGTTGGCCCCCACCGCGGTCGAGATCGTCATGGGGACGATCACCGCCATCGGGGCGAACAGGTAGACGGCCAGGGCGTACCCGGTGCGGTCGGCCGGGCTGTCGCCCCGGATGGACTCCTGGGCGGCCTGGGGCAGGAGGTCGAGGGCAGCGGACACGTTCCGCACCGTGGCCACGCTGCCGATGTTGGTGATCGTCAGCAGCAGAACGGTGGGGATGATCACGAAGAACAGGGCGGCCAGCACCAGCATGGGCGCCCAGAAGTCCGGGCTGTGGCCGAGCTGGCGCAAGTCGTTGCGGGCCACGGCCCACATGCGCCGGCGGTCGAACCCGGCCGCGTTCACCGCTGCCGCACCCGGAGGTAGAGCTCCTCCAGCGAGCGCTCGTGGGGCGTTACCGCGGTCAGCCGCACGCCGGCGCCGGCCAGGGCGGCGACCAGCTCCGGCACCCGGGCCAGGTCGTCGAGCTCGACCTCGGCGCCGGCGCCGTTGCGCGAGTACCCGACCACGCCCGCCATCGAGGCCAGGGCGTCGAGCCCCACCTCGTCCTCGGCTCGGAACCGCACGACCGGGCGGGGCCAGTACCGGCGCATCAGCGCCGCGGTGGATCCCGCCATGACCGCGGCGCCCTGCTCCATCATCACGATCTGGTCGGCCAGGCCCTCGGCTTCGAGCAGCAGATGGGTGGACATCACCACGGTGGCCCCGCCGGCGGCCAGCTCGCGCACCAGGCCGAGCACGGCGTGGGACGACTCGGGGTCGAGCCCCGACGTCGGCTCGTCGAGCAGCAGCAGGTCGGGCGAGTGCAGCACGGCGCGGGCCAACGCCAGCCGGGTCTTCATGCCCGTGGAGTACCCGCCCACCCGGAGGTCGAGCGACCCGTCGATACCGAAGCGGGCCGCAGCCTCCTCCACCGGCGCGCCGGCGCCCAGGCCGAACAGCTCGGCCGCGAACCGCAGATTGTCGCGCCCGGTCAGGCGGTCGTACAGCGCCGGCTTCGCCGCCACCACCCCGCAGCGCCGGCGGACCTGCTCGCCGTCGGCGCCGGCGGGGTCGAGGCCGAACACCCGCGCCCGGCCGGCGTGAGGCGCCAGCGCCCCGGTGATCACCCGCAGCGCGGTCGTCTTGCCGGCGCCGTTCGGCCCGACGAGCACGGTGATCGAACCGCCGGGCACGACCAGGTCCAGGGACGCCAGCCCGGTGCCCGACCCGAACCGGTAGTCGACGCCGGCCAGGTCGACGACGGCCGAGTCCGGCGGATCGACGCTGGCGGCGGCGGCGAGATCCCCCCGCGCGGGGGCGTGCGTGGACATGAGGCCTCGGCCTACATGTCGGCGTCGGGCCACCGGGACTTGAGGGTGTCAGACCAGCCGGCGGTCGCTGGCCCAGCGACTGAGCTGGTGGCGGTTGGTGAGCTGGAGCTTGCGCAGCACCGCCGACGCGTGGGTCTCCACCGTCTTGATGGAGATGCTGAGCTGGCGGGCGATCTCCTTGTAGGAGTAGCCCCGGGCCAGGTGGCGCAGCACCTCCTTCTCCCGCACGGTGAGCTGGTCGAGCTCGGGGTCGACGGGGCCGCGGAACTCGGCCGCGAAGGCGTCGAGCACGAACCCCGCCAGCCGGGGCGAGAACACCGCATCGCCGTCGGCCACCCGCAGCACGGCCGCCACCAGCTCCGGCCCCGAGATGGTCTTGGTGACGTAGCCCCGGGCGCCGGCCCGGATGACGCCGATCACGTCCTCGGCGGCATCGGACACCGACAGGGCCAGGAACTTCACCTCGGGGTGCTCGGCGCCCACCGCCTCGATCACCGCTCGGCCGCCACCCCCGGGCATGTGGACGTCGAGCAGCACCACGTCGGGCAGCCGCTCGCCGATCATCTCGATGGCCGCATCCACCTCGGACGCGTCGCCGACGACCTCCACCGCGTCGCCCAGCTCGGTCCGCACCCCCGACAGCACGAGGTGGTGGTCATCGACGAGGAACACGCGGGGGCGGCTTCCCGTCACGGCCATCTCCAGGAGGTCACCGCGGCATCACCAGCTCGACCTCGGTGCCCTCGCCCAGATCGCTGCGTATCACGGCCTTCCCCCCGTGGCGGTCCATGCGCCCGAAGATGGAGTCGGCGATCCCCCGGCGGTGGCTGGGCACGTCGTCGAGGTGGAAGCCGCTGCCCCGGTCGCGCACGAACACGGTGACCTGCTCGGGCTCGACCTCCAGGTAGGCCGACACCGAGGTGGCTCCCGAGTGGCGGGCGGCGTTGGCGAGAGCCTCCCGCGTGGACTGCACAAGAGCGATCAGCCGCTCGTTCACCGGGCTGTCGCCCACCTCCACAGTCTCGACGGCCACGTCGTAGAGATACTCGATCTCGTTGGTCACGCGCTCAAGGGCGGCGGCCAGGCTCTCCCCCGCCTTCAGCTCAGGCGTGCCGAAGAGCCAGGCCCGCAGCTCCCGCTCCTGGGACCGGGCGAGCGTGGACACCTTGCGGGCGTCGCTGGAGTTGCGCTGGATGAGCGCCAGGGTCTGCAGGACCGAGTCGTGGATGTGGGCCGCCACCTCGGCCTTCTCCATGGTGCGGATCCGCTCCTGGCGCTCGACGGCCAGGTCGTGGGACAGCCGCCACCACCACGGGCCGAAGATCATCACGAGGCCGACGGCGATGGCCGCGGTGGCCAGTATGCCGGTCCTCGGCGCCCTGACGCTGGGCGCCTCGACCAGGAACACCGCCACGCCGGCCCCCACCAGGCCCACGCCCAACGCCACCTGGGCCAGCGCGGCGGCCACGCCGGCCACCATCCGCTTGTCGGCATCCCGGACCACCCGAACCGGCGGCGACTCCACAACGGCATGATCCCATGCGCCGGCGCATGCCGGTACGGTCGATCCTGTGGACCATGACCCCGCCAGGAGGCTCGTCGCCGAGCGCAAGCTCGCCACCGCCGCGTTCGGCCACCTTACCAAGGCGTTCATGGACCTGCCGTTCGAGGCCCTGGGCCCGGTGAAGGCGCTGCTCAAGCGCTACCTGTCGACCGGGCCGTGGGAGCCCGGCGACGACGACGCCCTGGCCGCCGCGGCCGGCGCCGGCGAGGGCTGGTGGGAGCGCGACCTCGACGCCGAAGTGACCCTGGCCTTCGGGTGGCAGGACGGCCGCTTCGGGGTCGAGGTCCGCTCGGCGGCCACGCCGGCGGTGGCGCCGGCGCCGGCACCCCTCGAGGCCACCTTCGACGGGCCCGTCGTCCCCGAGGCCACCCCCAACCCTCGGACCATCCGGTTCGGGTTCGGCCAGCCCATCCACACCGGCCCCAGCCGCTGGTACGAGTCGGCACCGGCCGCAGCCGACGACCCGCCGGCAGCCCGACTGTTCGCCGACTTCGACCGCGTGGCCAACGTGCTCGTCGGCCCCGACTTCGTGGCCGTGGGCCTGCGCCGGCCCGATGACTGGGAGGAGCTGCTGGCTCCGGTGTTGGCCGTGGTCACCGAGGAGTTCTCCGACCCCGACGAGGACGCGGCGGAGCCGCCGGCGTCCGGACCGCCACCGTG
>JBPCLE010000232.1:0-26959 GCA_051003575.1 Acidimicrobiales bacterium
CGGTGAAGATTGACTGGATGCTTCCCCACGTCAAGCCGACCGGCCGCCGCGTCGAGGTCGCGTTCGTAGTCGTCGTTGGTGTGGACGACGACAAGATCGCGTATGAACACGTCTACTGGGACCAGGCCACGGTGCTCGTGCAGATCGGGCTGCTCGATCCGGCCCACCTTCCCGTCGCCGGGGCAGCCGCGGCAGCGAAGGTGCTCGATCCGGCGATCCCCGGCCCGCACTTCTAGTCGCCGTCTTGGCTGGCCGGCCCTTCCGGCAAGGTCCATTGGAAGGCGTAGCCCCGGCGACACCGGTCCGGCTCGGAGCCGCGGCAGGCGAGTGTCACGGCACTGGAGACGGCGGGGGTCGGTTCTGGATCGGCTTGTGCCGGCAGAGCGAGCGTCAGCCTCGGGGCAACGCGATCATTACGACGTCGGGCTCCAGGCCGCCCGTGTTGTAGGCGAGGATGGTGCGTCGCTGCTGAGCGCGGGGCGGCTCAAGTCGCCACCGCGAGCGACCACCCGTTGCGCTCCGCCAGTCGTGGTGGTGATCACCAGCGCCTCGCTGCCATCAGGGCCCTCGCTCACGGCCACAAGCACGGTGCCGTCGGGCGAGTAGATCAGGTACTGGGCCCTGCCCGACTGTTCAACCAACGTCGAGACGTCGCCTGACGCGGTGAGCAAGTCGATGCTGCCGGCCTCCACCGCCACGATCGATCGGTCCGGCGATACGGCCAGCGCCCCGCCGCCGGCGACTGACCCGATCTCTGCCCCCGTCCCCGTGTGGTGAACGCTCACCCTGCTGCGCGTTGCCACGGCGATCGCACCGACGAGTTCTGCAGCGTCGATGGCTCCGTCGACCGCGAAGCGCTTGTTGACCTGTCCGTTGCTGACGTCGATCGACACGATGCTGCCCACCGGCTGGTCGGGTCCGGCAGTCGGAGTGAACTCAGCGGCCCACAACCGTTGTCCGTCGGCCGACCACCGGAGGTACTTGACGAGCAGCGGCCGGCTCAGCGCGAGGTTCCTCAGCCCTTCGATGCCACCGGCAGCAGCGATCCGGCCCACACGTATCCGCGAGGTGCCGTCCTTGCAGCGGTCGAGGAGGGCGAGCCGCCCGCCCGGCCCCACGAAGGCCTCGCCGCTGACCGGCGCGTCGGCTACCGGGCCTGCTGCCGACCGGTCGAGCGGAAGTCGGGTCAGCACGGGAAAGGAGGTGAGGCCAGTGCCTTCGACTTCGGCGACGCCGCCTGTAGCGGTTCGCTCGGCGGTTCAGGAGGCGGCGAGGCGGTGGCCCATGCGGGACACCATCGACTCCTTCAACTGCGTCGGGAAGGGCTCGTCGAAGGAGAAGAAGGTGGCGCTGACGGTGGAGCGCTCCTTGGTGATGTACACGAGGTCGGCGAAGAGGCGGTCGGTGCGGTCGGGGTAGACGAGCTCGGCGGTCAGGCGGACGCCGACCGAGCCGTCGCCGAAGCTCTCGACCTCGAGGGGCTCGGTGGCCACGTTCTCGACCCGGGCGTCGGTGGCCTGCCGGCGCAGGTCGTCGCGGAACGCGGGGACAAGGCACTGCGCGTACTTCGGGCCTCGGATGGCGGCCAGGTCAGCCCGGGCGTCGTCGACTGTGTTGAGCACGGTGGCGATCGACGACACCTGGGTCCGGCCCAGGGTGAGGTCAGGGCCGTAGACCCGGGCACTGCGGAACGTGTCCGGGTCGGGCCGCCCGAGGCACGCAGAGATCGTCCGCGAGCGCTCGGCCTCCAACGACGTCTCGGTGTGGGGCACCGCCCGCCAGCCCGCCGGCATGTCCGCCTCCTCCAAGACGATGGTGCGAGCCCGTGCGGTATCGGCCGCCTTCCCCGTCGCCGGCGCCGGCCCGACTGCATCCTCGTCGATGCCGGTACTGCCGCACGCCGCCGCCGACACCGCCACTGCGAACACCGACACCAGCAACCGCCAGCGGGAGACCATGGCCGAAGCCTACGGTCCCGACATGGCCGGCGATAGGGGAGGCGCCGGCGGGTGCGACACTCCGTTCTCTGTATGGAAACGTTACGTTTGCGGCGCTCTGCGCTCTCCAGAACGTTTCGAATCATCCTCTGACAGGGAGTTCATGGTGAAGGTCCACCTGCTCGACGGCACCTACGAGCTGTTCCGCCACCACTTCGGCGTGCCCAAGGGCGACCGTGACCCCGAAGACGAGGTGGCGGCTACCCGGGGCGTGCTGTGGAGCGTCCTCCAGCTCCTCGAGGAGGGTGTGACCCACCTCGGGGTGGCCACCGACAGCGTCATCGAGAGCTTCCGCAACGACCTGTGGCCGGGGTACAAGTCGAGCGCCGGCGTGCCCTAGGAGCTGCTGGCCCAGTTCCCGCTGGTGGAGGAGGCACTCGCCGCGCTGGGCGTGGCCCTCTTCCCGATGGTCGAGCTGGAGGCCGACGACGCCCTGGCCGCCGCCGCCACCGCGGCCGCCGACCCCCGGGTCGAGCAGGTGGTCATCATGACGCCCGACAAGGACCTGGCCCAGATGGTGCTGGGCACCCGGGTGGTCCAGTTCGACCGGCGGGCGAAGGTGTTCACCGACGAGGCCGGCGTGCAGGCCAAGTACGGCGTGCTGCCCGAGTCGATCCCCGACTGGCTCGCCCTCGTCGGCGACAGCGCCGACGGCTTCCCCGGCCTCCCGGGCTGGGGCAAGACCTCGGCCAGCGCGGTGCTGGCCAGGTACTTCCACATCGAGGAGATCCCCGAGCACCACTTCCGGTGGGACGTCACCGTCCGGGGAGCAGCCCGTCTGGCCGGCGTCCTCAACACCCAGCGCGACCTCGCCCTGTTGTTCCGCGACCTGGCCACGCTCCGCAGCGAGGCCCCGGTCCTGGCCGGCGTCGACGACATCCGCTGGGCCGGCCCCACCGACGGGCTGGAGGAGATGGCCACCCGCCTGCGTGCGTGGCGGTTCATGGAAAGAGTCGCCGCCCTCGACCCCCGGTAACCTCGTGCCCGCATGGCTCTCGACCCCAACGGCGTGCGTCTGAAGGATCTCCGCGCCCGCAAGGACGAGGCGGTCCACGCCGGCTCGGCCGACGCGGTCTCCCGCCAGCACGCCCGCGGCAAGATGACGGCGCGGGAGCGCATCGAGGCGCTCCTCGACCCGGGCAGCTTCCAGGAGACCGACCTGCTGGCCCGCCACCGCTCCCGCGAGTCGAGCGTGGCCGACAACCGGCCGTACACCGACGGGGTGGTCACCGGCTGGGGCACCGTCGAGGGCCGACAGGTCTTCGTGTTCAGCCAGGACTTCACCGTGTTCGGCGGCAGCCTGGGCGAGGTCTTCGCCGAGAAGATCCAAAAGGTCATGGACATGGCAGACCAGGCCGGCGCCCCTTTCGTGGGCATCAACGACGGCGCCGGCGCCCGCATCCAGGAGGGAGTCGTCGCCCTCGACTCCTACGGCGGCATCTTCCGACGCAACGCCCGCTCCTCGGGGGTGATCCCCCAGATCAGCGTGATCATGGGCCCCTGCGCCGGCGGCGCCGTCTACAGCCCGGCCCTCACCGACTTCGTGTTCATGGTGCGGGACACGTCGTACATGTTCATCACCGGGCCCGACGTGGTGAAGGCCGAGACCGGCGAGGACGTGAGCCTCCAGGACCTCGGCGGGGCCATGGCCCATGCCACCCGCTCGGGGGTGGCCCACTTCGTCGCCGACGACGACCGCACCTGCCTGCACGACGTGCGCCAGCTCCTGACGTTCCTTCCGTCGAACAACACCGAGCCGCCGCCCTGGGTGGCGCCCACCGACGATCCCGGCCGGGAGTCCCCGGAGCTCAACGACCTCCTCCCCGACCGCAACGACCTCCACTACGACATGACCGAGGTCATCGCCGCCGTGGTCGACGACGGCTACCTGTTCCAGTACGCCCCGCTGTGGGCCCAGAACATGGTGTGCGGGCTGGCCCGCCTCGACGGCCACGTGGTGGGGATCATCGCCAACCAGCCCCAGGTGCTGGCCGGCGTGCTCGACATCGACGCCTCCGAGAAGGCGGCCCGTTTCGTGCGCACCTGCGACGCCTTCAACATCCCCCTGATCTCCTTCGTCGACGTGCCCGGGTACCTGCCGGGCAAGGACGAGGAGTACGGCGGCATCATTCGCCACGGGGCCAAGCTCCTTTACGCCCTGTGCGAGGCCACGGTGCCCCGCATCCAGGTGGTCACGCGCAAGGCCTACGGCGGCGCCTACGTGGTCATGAACTCCAAGGCCATCGGCGCCGACCTGGCCTACGCCTGGCCGTCGGCCGAGCTGGCGGTGATGGGGCCGCAGGGCGCGGTGGAGCTCCTGCACCGGCGGGAGCTGGCCGAGGCCGACGACCCCGCCGCGGCGCGCGCCGAGCTGGTCGCCGACTACGTCGAGCATTTCGCCAATCCCTGGATCGCGGCCGAGCGCGGCTGCGTCGACGACGTGATCGAGCCCGCGCTCACCCGGCCGGCGCTGGTCAAGGGTCTGGCCATGCTGCGCTCGAAGCGCGCCGAGAGAAGCACTCGCAAGCACGGCAATGTCCCCCTCTAGCGGCCGTGTCCCTCTCTAACGACATGTCCCCCGCTAACGACGAGCCGGTCCCGCCCGAGGTGCTGGCCATCGCCGTCGCCCTGGCCGTGCAACTCCGGGCCGCGGAGGCGGTGCGGCCGGCGCCGGCCGAGCCTCCGAGCCGGTGGCGCTGGGCCGGCCGGCGCTGGGAGCGGGCCACGGCCCACCGGTGGAGCTGACCACCGTCACCGACACCGAGGCCGTCCTCCACGACGGCCTGCGGGTGGTACGCGTCGAGGGCCTCCGGCCCGCCGAGGAGCACACGATCGAGGGCGTGCGGTTCCGCACCCTGCCCGAGGCGCCCGGCGAGCGGTTGGCCACCGTCGTCACCGTCAGCGACCTCCACATCGGCGAGACCGAGTGCGGGCGCTACGAGGGCGCCGAGCTCGGCCCGCCGCTCACCACCGCGCCCGGCGAGCCGCCCTACCCGGAGACGATGGCCCGGGCCGCCGCCGCCGAGATCGCCGCGGTGCGACCGGACGCGGTGATCGCCAAGGGCGACCTCACCAGCCAGGGCCGCGCCGGCGAGCTGGCCACCTTCGAGGGCATCTTCGCCGGCCACCCCCTCCGCTGCATCTACGGCAACCACGACGTCAGCTCCGGCTCACAGCTCGGGCCCCGCCCGCCGAGCGAGCTGGTGTCGGTCCCGGGCGCCCGCGTCGCCCTGCTCGACACGTCGGTGCCGGCCCAGACCGGGGGGCGGGTCACCCAGGACCAGCTTGACTGGCTCGACGATCTCGCCGGCACCGGTTCCGCCCCGATCCTCGTCATGGGCCACCACCCCCTCTTCGACGACTCCGCCTTCACCGCCGGCATCGACGCCGAGAGCTCCGCCCGCCTGGTTGACCTGTTCGCCCGCCGGCCGGCGCTGGTGGGCTACTTCGCCGGCCACAGCCACCGGAACCTGGTGCGAAGGATACCGGCGACGGGCGACGTGCCGTGGGCCGAGGGGGGCGCCACTAAGGACTACCCGGGCGTGTGGGCCGAGTACCGCATCCATGAGAGCGCGGTCATGCAGGTCGTGCACCGCATCTCCTCCCCCGACGCGCTGGCGTGGACCGAGCGCACCCGCCAGATGTTCGCCGGCCTGTACCCGGCGTACTCGTTCGGCAGCCTGGCCGACCGGTGCTTCTACGTCACGGGGCCTCGTCGAGCGCCAGCCTGACCCTGGCCACCCACTCCTTCAGCGCCGGCTCCTGCTCGTAGTACGAGTGGCCCGAGATGCGAAGCCATGGGGCGGCATCGCGCTCACGGGGCGGCGTGGCGTCGGCGAGGTCGGTGGCCGGCCCCCGGAAGGGGTCGAGCACCTCGGTGTCCTGCGCCGGCGTGTCGGTGTCGGCGAACACCGGCCCGCCGATGGGGTCGGTGCGACGGTAGAAGTTGCGCCAGCCCGCCAGCCCGCCGGGCAGGGTCGGCAGCTTGTCACGAAGGGCGATGATCTCGTCGGGGCCGAAGTAGGCCGGGAAGAACATGGCATAGATGCTGGAGACCGGGGAGCCGTAGGTGACCAGCGCCACCCGCTGAAGCTGCTCGGAGGTCAGCGGCGACAGGGCGGCGAAGGCCAGCACCGACCCCTGGCTGTGCACGGCCAGCACGAGCGGGCACGGATCCGACCTGTCCCTGGTGTGGTGGAGGATGCGGCCCTGGAGCTCGGGCACCGCCCGTTCCGAGTACGGCCGCACGGCGAACGGCGAGAACCGGCGCGGCCAGAACGTGAAGACGTCCCACAGCGTCGACGCAAGCGTGCGGGCCCCCTGCCGGCCCTTGCGCACGAGCTGCACCAGCAGCAGCGCCAGCGCCGGCAACACGTAGGACCCCACCTGGTAGAGCGGCGCGCCCGTGTCGGTGGGGGGGCCGAGCTCGGGCGGCCAACTCCACTCGACCCGCACGATCACCGACCCCAGGCCGACCACGAAGATCGAGAGGGCGAGGAGGAGCGCGATCCGCCCGCCGCGCTTGGCCAACAGCGCGAGGAACCTGGCGCGGGCCAACGGCTTGCGCATCGAGGCCGGCAGCCCGTCGACCTCGCAGCCGGGGCCGGATGCCCGATCGGGCCCCACATCGTCGGTACCGGCGCGAGGCCGGAAGACGACCAGCACCCCGAGCACGGCCGCCGCCGCCGCGAACCACAGCGCCAACCCGCCCCACACGTCGACCAGGTTGACCTCCGGGCCGCCTTTGAGCACGGCGGCGGTCGCAGGACGGTTCGGCCACCGGTTGAGCTGCTTGATGAGCAGCAGGATCGTGCCCGACACCACCGCGTTGACGAGCCCGAACGCCAGGGTCACGGCGATCGACGGGCCCGAGCGCGTCCAGCGCTCTCCGGGCCGGCGCCTGGCGCCCAGCGAGGTCGCCCAGAGGAGGGCCACCGCCACGTAGGCGACACCGCTGCTCAGGGTGAGGAGGTCGTGGAGGTCCAGCGGTGTGTCGAAGCGGGCATAGGGGTCGACGAACGTGCGGTACACGGCCAGGCCGCACACGAGCACCCAGCACACGCCGGCGATGATCAGGTGGGCGCCGAAACGCCGGCCCGCGGCCACGGGATGGAAGAAGAAGCCCTGCCAGCTCAGCCGCTCGCCGGCCTGCCAGGCCTGGCCGGCGGGGCGGTCCATGCCCTGCAACGCGGACAGGGGCTGCCGCTCGAACTGGGTCTGCGACGTCCCGGCGGTGTAGGTGAGGGCGCCGACCACGCCGAGCAGAGCCACGAGGCCGAGGCCGACACCCGCCTGCTGTTGCCACACGACCTGCTGGGCGGACGGGGCCAGGCGCCGGGCCCACTGGAAGCCGACGATGTCGACGAGGATGACCCCAAAGGTGAAGACGTAGGTGGCGGTGAGCAGGCCGGACAGCAGGTGGACGAGCTCGCGGATGCGCCGGACCAGCCAGGGCGGCGCCCGACCCTCGGGGGGGTGCATCCAACCGGCGAGGTTGACGAGCGTGAAGGGAAGGAGGAACACCCAGAACGGCTTCGAGCCGGTGCCGGAGGTGAGATCGCCCCAGTCGTAGCTCTCGACCGAGGGGTCGTTGCGACGGGCGAACACCGAGGTGCCGCCGGCGCCCTCGGCCACGACCACGATGTCCTGCTTCGACTCGTAGCCGAGCATCCGGGGGCCATGTGACCCTCCGACCCCGTGAACCCGCAGCTCCTGCGCCCTGCCCGCCACCACGGGGAGGCTAGCCCCGTGGCCGCAAACGTTCGCCGCGCTCCGGCGAGGGCCCGCGGCCGCTCACGCCGCCGACGGCGGCCCCCGGCGGCTGCGGGCAGGCTCAAGGGGACAGAGCGGAGGCGGGCGGGCTCTGCCCGCCTGCCGAAGCGCGATCAGTTCGACCGAATGGAGTGAGCGAAGCGAACGAATGAGGTCGAGGCACTAGCCCTGGAGCTCCTCGGCCAACAGGTCCATGAGCAGGCTGTCCCGCCAGGTGCCGTCGTTGGCCCGCTCGTAACGGCGCATGATCCCGACGTCGCGGAAGCCGACCTTGCGATAGGAGGCGATGGCCCGGGTGTTGGCGGCCGACGGGTCGATCGTGATGCGGTGGTGGCCGAGGTCCTCGAACAGGTGGCGGCACAGCGTGCGAAGGGCCTCGGTGCCCAGGCCCCGGTTGCACCAGTCCGGGTGGAGGGTGATGTCGATGCCGGCGTGGCGGTACTCGGGGTCGGTCTCCTCGAAGTACTGGATGTAGCCGATCAACACCCCGTCGACCTCGATGACGAGGCCGACCCCGTCCTCGTCCTCGAGGGCCGATCGCAACCGCTCCTCGTTCTCGCCCGGCCACCACTGGGCGACCTCGGGGACGGCGAAGAAGGCGGCCAGCGCCGGCACGTCGTCGCTGGTGACCGGCCGCAGGGCCACCCGGTCGCCGCGGAGCCTGGCGTTCATGGGCGGATCACCGGGCTAGTTTGACCTGATGAACGGACCTTTGGCCCTCGTCGGCGGCGGCGAGTGGCGGGAGGGGTGCACCTTCGACCGCGACCTGCTGGCCGCCAGCGGCGCCGATGAGGTGCTGGTCCTGCCCACCGCCGCCGCCTACGAACACCCGGAGCGGGCGGTGGAGACGGCCCAGCAGTGGTTCGCCGGCCTCGGCGCCACGGCGCGGGGCCTGATGGTGCTGGCCCGGCCCGACGCCGAGCGGGAGGCCAACGTGGCCGCCATCCGCGACGCCCGGTTCATCTACCTCTCGGGCGGGTCGCCGCTGCACCTGCGGTCGGTGCTCAAGGACTCGCCGGCGTGGGAGGCCCTGTGCCATGCCTGGCAGGGCGGGGCGGTGCTGGCCGGCTCGTCCGCCGGGGCCATGGCCCTCTGCGACCCCATGGTCGACCCCCGGGGCGGCGCCTTCACCCTCGGCCTCGGCCTGCTGGCCCAGGTGGCGGTGATACCCCACCACAACACCTGGTCGGAGGAGAAGGCCAAGCGCACCATCACCCTGGCGCCGAAGTCCCTCCCCATCGTCGGCATCGACGAGCGCACCGCCCTCATCCGCGATGCCGGCGGGGCCTGGACGGTGGCCGGCGTGGGCGGCGTGGTCGTGTTCCGCGACGGCCACGAGGCCGGCGTGGAGGCCCTTCCCTCCTAACCCCGACGAGCGAGCTACCACCCGGCCGAAGGCGAAACCTAGGACTCCGTGATCGTGACCGACTCCATGAGGACCTTCTGCTTGGTCACGCCGGCGCCGGCGGTGCCCACCTTCTCCAGCTCCAGGACGACCTCGAGGCCGTCGACCACCTTGCCGAACAGGGAGTACTTGGGCGGGAGCTGCATGCCGCTCATGCCGCAGATGATGAAGAACTGGCTGCCGTTGGTATCGGCGCCGGCGTTGGCCATGGCCAGCGAGCCGATCTCGTAGCGGCCGGCGCGGGGCAGCTCGTCCTCGAACCGGTAGCCGGGGCCACCCATGCCGGTGCCCTGGGGGTCGCCACCCTGGATGACGAAGCCGGGGATGATCCGGTGGAAGATGACGCCGTCGAAGTAGTGGTAGCGGGCCAGGACGACGAAGTTGTTGACCGCCTTGGGTGCGGAGGAGGGGTCGAGGGCGATGGTCATCGTGCCCTTGTTGGTCACCATGGTGGCCGTGTAGGACTTCGCCAGGTCGATGCACATCGGCGGCGGCCCGCTGAACTTCTGGGTCTTGGGACTGGAGCCGTCGGCTGCGGGGCACTCGGTGGGCATGGCTCAGGTCTCCTTGATGTTGACGGTGATGATCTTCACGACTTCGCTGGGCTTGCCGTCCTGGGTGCCGGGGATGCCGACCTCTTCGATGGCCTTGACGACCTCGAGGCCCTGGACCACCTGGCCGAAGAGCGAGTAGCTGGGGGGCAGGCTGGCGCCGGCGTCGCCGGCGACGATGAAGAACTGGCTGCCATTGGTCTTCGGCTGCGACGAGTTGGCCATGGCCAGCGACCCCAGCTTGTACGAACCGGCCTTTGGCAGCTCGTCCTCGATCTTGTAGCCCGGCCCGCCGCTACCGGTCTGCTGCGGGTCGCCACCCTGGATGACGAAGCCGGGGATGATCCGGTGGAAGGCGATTCCGTCGAAGTACTTGTAGCGGGCGAGGACCACGAAGTTGTTCACCGTCTTGGTGGCGTTGCGCACGTCGAGGGCAACCGTCATGAGCCCCTTCGAGGTCTGGATATCGGCCACGTAGGTCTTGGCCACCTCGACGCACAGCGGCGGTGGCTTCTCGAACGACGTGGTCCGCGGGGCCGAGCCGTCAGCCGGCGGACAGGGGGTGTCGCCCTTCACCGACGCGCCCGGGGCGATGGGCGGCAGCTCGACGGGCTTCTTGCCCGCCACGGTGGTGGCGGCGCCGGCAACGGTGGTGGTGGTGGGACCGGTGCTGGCGACGTCCTGGTCGTCGCCCCCCGGGTTCACCAGGACCGCGACACCGGCAATGAGCACGAGGGCAAGGAACCCGCCGGCGATGGCCCGGCTGCGGGACTGCTGGCGCTTGCGGGCGGACGCCGCCGCAGCCTGGCGAGCCTGCTGTCCCTGACGCTTCCGCTCGCGCTTCTGTGTGGGCACGGTCGTCCACCGTATCGGCACTGGTACCGTGAGTCCCGCCAGTGACACTCGTCGTTCAGAAGTTTGGCGGCACATCAGTTGCCGACGCCGACCGGATCCGCGCCGTCGCCGATCACGTCGTGCGCACGCGCCGCGCCGGCAACGACGTGGTCGTGGTCGTCAGCGCCATGGGCCGGAGCACCGACGACCTGCTCGAGCTGGCGCATCGGATCTCGGCCGAGCCGCACGCCCGCGAGCTCGACATGCTCATCAGCGCCGGCGAACGCATCTCCATGGCCCTGCTGTGCATGGCCATCTGGGAGCTGGGTGAGCCGGCGTCGTCGTTCACGGGCAGCCAGGCCGGCATCGTCACCGACACCACCCACGGCAAGGCCAAGATCGTCGAGATCCGGGCCGAGCGGGTCACCGAAGCGCTCAACCAGGGCAAGATCGTCGTCGTCGCCGGCTTCCAGGGCGTGTCCACGGCCAAGGAGGTCACCACCATGGGTCGGGGCGCCTCCGACCTCACCGCGGTGGCCCTGGCCGCGGCCCTCAAGGCCGAGATGTGCGAGATCTACACCGACGTGGCCGGCGTCTACACGGCCGACCCCCGGGTGGTGCCCGAGGCCCGCCGATTGAAGTCGCTGGCGTATGAGGAGATGCTCGAGATGGCGGCCACCGGGGGCCGGGTGCTGGCCGCCCGGTCGGTCGAGTTCGCCCGGAACTTCGGGGTGGATCTGCATGTGCGTTCGAGCTTCACCTGGGAGCCCGGCACCTGGGTGAAGAAGGAGGAAGAGGTGGAGAAGGCCATTCTCTCGGGGGTCACCCACGACACGTCCGAGGCCAAGGTGACCGTCGTCGGCGTCCCGGACAAGCCGGGCATTGCCGCCCGCCTGTTCCGGGCGCTGGCCGACGAGGCCGTCAACGTCGACATGATCGAGCAGAACGTCTCGGTCACCGGCCTGGCCGACATCTCCTTCACCTTCCCCAAGGCCGACCTCGCCGTCGCCACGAGGGTCACCGAGGAGGTCGCCACCGAGCTGGGCGCGGCCCGGGTGGCGCCCGACGCCGACATCGCCCGCATCAGCCTCATCGGCGCCGGCATGAAGACCCACCCCGGCGTGGCCGCCACCATGTTCGAGACGCTGGCCGCCGAGGGCCTCAACATCGAGATGATCTCGACCAGCCCCATCCGCATCAGCTGCGTGGTCCGGGCCGAGGATGTGGAGCGTGGGGTGCGGGCTTTGCACGCCGCGTTCGAACTCGACTCACCCCAGGCCTGAATATCGGTACCTTTAGGGCCATGAACGTAGGAATTCTCGGAGCCACCGGCCTTGTCGGCGGCATCATGCGCAGCCTGCTGGCGGAGCGAGACTTTCCCGTCGGCCAGCTGCGGCTGTTCGCATCGGCCCGCTCGGCGGGCAGGGCGCTGCCCTGGGCGGGCGGCGAGGTCACGGTGGAAGACGCCTCCACCGCCGACTACGCCGGCCTCGACCTCGCCCTCTTCGCCGCCGGCGCCACGCTCTCCAGGGAGCTGGCCCCCAAGGTCGCCGCCGCCGGCGCCACCGTGGTCGACAACTCCTCGGGGTGGCGCCACGACGCCGACGTCCCCCTGGTGGTCGCCGAGGTCAACGCCCACGCCCTCGACTCCATACCCAAGGGGATCGTCGCCAACCCCAACTGCACGACGATGGTGGCCATGCCGGTGCTCAAGCCCCTCCACGACGAGGCCGGGCTGCGCCGGATCGTGGTGAGCACCTACCAGTCGGTCTCCGGCGGGGGGCTGCGGGGCGTGGCCGAGCTGGAGCGCCAGGTCGTCGAGGTCGCCCCCAAGTCGGCCGAGCTGGCCTACGACGGCGCTGCCGTGGCCTTCCCGGCACCCGAGCTGTACGCCGCCCCTATTGCCTTCAACGTGATCCCGCTGGCCGGCAGGCTGGTCGACGACGAGACCGACGAGGAGCACAAGTTCCGCCACGAGAGCCGCAAGATCCTCGACATCCCGGACCTGGCGGTGTCGTGCACGTGCGTGCGGGTGCCGGTCTACACCGGGCATTCGGTGGCGCTGAACGTCGAGTTCGAGCGCTTCCTATCGCCGGAGCAGGCGACAGAACTCCTCCATGCGGCTCCCGGGGTGGTCGTCGCCGACCTGCCGACCCCGCTGGGCGCCGCCGGCAACGACCCGTCCTACGTCGGGCGCATCCGGCGTGACCCCGGCGCCCCCAACGGACTGGCGCTGTTCGTCTGCGGCGACAACCTGCGCAAGGGCGCGGCGCTGAACGCGGTGCAGGTGGCCGAGGCCCTCGTTGCCCGGGGCCGGTTCTCCCGGTGACCCGCCAGCAGAAGCTCGTTCCCATCGGCGTCCTGGTCATCATGTTCCTGGCGCTCGCCTGGGCCATGGTGCCGTTCAGCTTCGCCAACGTCGTCGACTGCCAGGCGCCCCTCTTCGGCGCCCAGCCCAAGAACGAGGCCCCGGCGACCAGCTTCATCCGCGCCGACGAGGACTGCCTCTCAAAGGGCAAGAGCCGCCTGCTCGTGTCGGCGGTGGCCGCCCTTCTCGCCGCCCTCGTCGGCACAACGATGGTCGCGTTGAAGCCGGTCAGCTCGTCATGCGCCGCCGGCGACCACGAGAGCTGCCGGGAATGGTGGCTGGCCCCCCTGGGCGAGGCCGCCGCCGGCCTCGGCTGCCAGTGCGAGTGCCACGACGTGATCTGGTAGCGCGGTCCCGGCGTAGGGCGGGCCAGCTGCGGGAAGGCCGGCTCGTCCCGCGGCCGGGCGCAGGGCGAGCGAAGGAGTAGACAGATGGCGGCAGACGCGCCCACACGGGGGGACTGGTTCGTGGTCGCTAACGCCGTCACCGGCCTTCAGGCGCCTGAGGGCCCGGAGGGCATCCATCGCTTCATCGTGAAGTCAGCGTGGCCGGGTCCTCGGGCAACACTTCTGCCCAGGTCGACGACCTACCCGGAGGGACGGCCGCACCCCGCACACGGCGGAGCTTGCGGATCGAAGACCTGCCGGCTCGACAAGGACGCGCGGATCGGGCTGCGCCTCACGTCGATCGACATCGCGTCCTTGACGGACTTCTCCTGCAGTGAGCCGGACGACGATCTCGTCGATTGGGTGATGAGGGCTGAGCCGGACCAGAAGCCGAAACGAGGGCGACGGTGAGCGACACCGAGCTCGAGGAGCTCCTCGCCGAGGCGGAGAGGCGCCGTCTCGGGAATCGATGGCTGGCCGAGATCAGATCCGCTTGCGCCGATGTGAGCCGGCGGTTCGACCCAGCGGTCTATGCCGTCGCTGAACAGAGGTGGAGCGACGCCGAGGTCGACGACCTGGTCCAGGACGTGACCGTTGAGCAGCTCCTCCGGCAGGGGCAACTCGACTACATCCTCGATGTCGCGCAAACCATCAACGACGTGCGGCGCCTGCTCAGGCGCCAGGTCCGCCGGGCGCTCGTCCGGCGTCGCCGCCTGACGGTCGTCGATCGCCTTCTGAGCCGTCTCGCTGCGCTGCTCGACGGCCCCGGGTACGAACGTCTCGTGGGGCTCGCCCCCGCCCGATACCGACCGGCTGGCTCGAGCCTCTCGCCGGAGGCCCCCAGCGACGAGGTGCTGCGGAGAGCCGCCGCCGCGGTGCGGCTCCTGCCGACGACATCGGCCGCAGAAGATCGGGCCCCGACTGTCTTCCGGGCGGAGGTTCTCGCCGCCGTCGCGACAGGCTCATTCCGTGCCGCCGGGACGAGCCTGTCAATCGACGACTTCGGCAGGATTCTGCGCGATGCGTTGACATCGTGGCTGCCGGTCGTCCTTGAACTGAGTGAGGAGTTCGACCTGACTTCGGCAGACCCGTCGGAGGCTGCGTACGAACTGGAGCAGACAGTGGAAACGATGATCCAGGAGTTCAGCGACATCGACCGGCTGGTCTTGCGGTCCAAGCTCGCCGGCGCCCCCGATTCGGAGCTGGCGTCTCTCTTGGGCGTCAGCAGGCCGACCGCGGCGAAGCGCAAGCAAGAAGCGTTTTTCCGCCTGCGCCAGGCATGGGAAGCCCATGCCGGCGACCTTCCGCCCGGGCAATCCCCGGAACTCGCGCAGATGATCTACCTCCGTCTGAGCCAGACCGGAGCGGAGCAATGACCGACACCGCCGGCGAACCGGCGTGGCTCCAAGAGGCGATTGCTGCAACGTCGACCACACGCCGGCACGACCTTCGAGAGGAGGGCCCCGCCGACGTGCTCCCGGGCGATGTCTGCATCGTGGCTCCCTTCGATCGTGACGGCGGCGTCGGACGGCTGTTCCTGGTCACCGAGGTGACGGATGGTTCGTGCGAGGGGATGCTCGCCGGCGCTGAGACGGAGCTAGCCACGGAGGTCGACGCCGTGCTCACCGCCGAGGACTCGGGCCTCGGGTACGAGGTGGCCGTGCATTCCCGCTTCCACGGACCGATCTGGACCACCCAGATCCAGCGCCGCGTGGGTGCGATCGAGGCGTCCGTGCTCAACGAGATCGAGAAACTGGCGTGGAACGACGAAGCCGAGGTCTCGATCCGCAGGGGTCAACCACTCCAACCCGACGGGATCGATCCGCGGTTCCCCGCACTCAACGCCCTGTCAGCGGAACTCGACGCGCTGACGGACCACTGCCGGCGACGCCGGCACGAGCTGACCCAGCCAGTCCTCGACCCCGCCATCGCCGAGATCGATGTCCTGAGGACGCTTCTTGCCGAGCGGGGTTGGGAAGCGCAGGTCATCACCGCACTCAGCTCAGTGGGATTCCGCGACCGCCTCCTCGAATCACTGCCACAACTATCGAAGGACGAGCGACGTGCCGTAATGCCCCTCATCGACCGGGCGACGGTCGGCCCAGCGTTCGCGGCGCCCGGTGAGACCTCGCCTGACCGTCTGGCGACCCACAGGAATCCCATGGCGCTCGTCGGCGCCATTGCGGCGAACGCATCGCCGGCACCCCTTGTCCGGGTGCTCTCCCACCCTCGGTGCGGCTCGACGCCTCGATTGGTTCGAGTGCAAATCACCTACCGCGAGGAGCTGATCGTGTTCATCCCCGTCAGCGACGTCCCCCTGCACGAGGCCGCGTGATGCCATCCCTACGGTTCGACCCCAGGGCGCCACGATCGACGCGGTTGGTCGGGATCGGGCTCCGCAACTTCAAGTCGGTGCGATTCGCGGACGTACGGTTCGGCCCGCTGACGGTGATCGCGGGTTCCAATTCCGCCGGCAAGAGCTCACTCATCCAGTCGGTTCTCGCTTTGACCCAGGTGACTCGGCGGCGGATCGACGGACGACGATTTCCACTCAACGACGAGCTGACTCGTCTCGGCACGTTCACGTCGCTCCGGCATCAGACCGCTGACCCGATTGAGCCGGTCGTCATCGCCGTTCGGTTTGCATCAGACGAGCGCGACGTCCGACGGAACGTCGAGGCACGAGCGCGCTTCGGCGATGCTGCCCGCGAACCCGAGCGCGACCGAAAGGAGCTTCCGGTCAGCGTGCGATGGGCCGTCGAGCTGGACTCACCTGTCGCTGATCAGATTGGCTCGGCTCAGATTTCAGGACTCGAGGTGGCCCTGATCGGCGACGGACTCGATCTCACATCCCGTATTGAGCGCACGTCGCAGGCATCACTGGTCAGATCGAATCAAGACGACATCGTTGGTGCGCTCGCCTTCAGCGGCGTCATCCGCTCCGGGTCTTTGGAGACCCCGTTGCTGGACGCGGTCATCTCGAGCGGCCAGGTGATCTCGTTCTTCGGCGTTCCTCCCGACGCGCCCGTTCGAGTGCACGACTGGTTCCTCGCCGTCCAGGACCACGCCGACGAGGCCGCCCAGACCCCGTTGATGTTCGAGCGGGACCGCGCCATCCAACAGGCGGCGTGGGCGGTCCGCTGGGACGTTGCTGTCCCGCCGGAGTTCGCTACCTGGTACCTCAGCCTCAACCAGGGTGAGCAGGAGGCTGTCGAGCTAGCCGTCCTCACAGCCTTCGAGAGTGATCGCTGGCGTTTCCGGCAATCTCGGGGCGGTATTGAGCGGCTCGAAGGTCGCGGTCCCGCCTGGCTCGGAGGCGCGCAGCAAGCGTGCGCACGGTACCTGGCCACGCAGGTCCGGTACGTCGGCCCGCTCCGGCACGCGCCGCACCTGCCCTTCGGTACCGCACCCGACCCCGACGCCGGCGATGTCGGCATCGCCGGCGAGCACGTGGCGGCGGTTCTGCAAGCCAATCGGTCGCTCGTCCGCCAGTTCCCAGTGCCCCCGGAGGAAGGGGTGTTCGAGCGCAAGCGCTCCGAACGCCTCAGCCTTGAGCAGGCGGTGAACCGCTGGCTGAGCTATTTCGGGCTGGCCGATTCACTGACAGTCCGGGAGCGCGCACCGCTCGTTCTCGAGATCGATCTGGTGCCCCCTGGGCTTGCACACCCGGTCTCCCTGAGCGCCGTGGGCGTCGGCGTGAGCCAGGTCCTCCCTGTCGTCGTTCAGTGCCTTGTTGCCGGCCCGGGCGCCTTGGTCATCCTTGAGCAGCCCGAGCTCCACCTCCACCCCGGCGCCCAACAACTGCTCGCCGACTTCCTCCTTGCCTGCACGGATTGGGGCCAGAACATCCTCGTCGAATCCCACAGCGAGTACCTCGTGTTGCGACTTCGCCGGCGGATCGCGCAAGACCTCTCGGACTCCCTGTTGAAGCATGTCGTGATCTTGTTCGCCGAGCGCGACCCAGCCGGAGCGACGACGTACCGGCCGGTCGAGCTGACCCCGACCGGCGGCGTCGTCGACTGGCCGGACGGCTTTTTCGACCAGGGACCCGACGAAGCTCACCAGCTGTTGATCGCCGCCGCTGACCGCCAGCGCCGCGTTGGAGGAGACATCATTGCGCAGTGACGACATCGCCGACGTCAAGCGCACCCTATGGGCTGCCGCCGACCAGATCCGTGCCAACTCCCAGCTCACCCCGGCTGAGTTCCGAGGCCCGGCGCTCGGGCTCATCTTCCTTGCCTACGCCGAGCACCGCTTCGAGCAGGTGCGCCCGGGGCTCGAAGCGAAGGCAACGGTCCGTCGACCTGTAACGCCCGACGACTACCGGGCCGAGTCGGTGCTCTTCATCTCGGAGGAGGCACGCCTCTCCCACCTCGTGCGACTCCCGGAGCAGGAGGACCTCGGTGGCGCCGTCGATACCGCGATGCGCGTCATCGAGGCGCACAACCCCGAGCTTAAGGACGTCCTCCCCAAGGGCTACCAGCGAGTCGAGAAGAGCACGCTTCTCGAACTGCTCCGGCTGTTCGCCCCGCTTCCCCGCAAGCTGTCAGGTGACGCCTTCGGGTTGATCTACGAAGACTTCCTATCGAACTTCGCTATGGCTGAGGGCCGGCTCGGTGGCGAGTTCTTCACGCCGTACTCGATCGTCCGCACCATCGTGGAGATCATCGAACCCTTCCACGGCCGGGTGTTCGACCCCGCCTGCGGGTCGGGCGGCATGTTCGTACAGTGCGCCAAGTTCGTCGAGCGTCACAACGCGTCGGCGACGAACGAGCTGGCCGTCTACGGCCAGGAGCAGAAGGAAGTCACGGTTCCCCTGGCCAAGATGAACCTTGCCCTTCACGGCCTGTCGGGCGACATCCGGCTCGGCAACAGCTACTACGACGATCTCCACCGCAGCGTGGGTGCCTTCGACTTCGTCATGGCCAACCCCCCGTTCAACGTGAACGGCGTGGCCAAGGACAAGCTGGCCGGCGACGCCCGGTTCCCCTACGGCGTCCCCAAGCCGGACAACGGGAACTACCTGTGGATCCAGATCTTCGTTTCCGCTCTGGCCGAACGTGGCCGGGCGGGTTTCGTGATGGCCAACTCGGCCGGCGACGCCGGGCATTCCGAGCGGGAGATCCGGCGCCAACTCATCGAGTCGAAGACCGTCGACGTGATGGTGGCCATCGGCACCAACTTCTTCTACACGGTGACCCTTCCGGTGACGCTGTGGTTCCTCGACAACGGGAAGCGGACCACCAACCGCGCCGATTCTGTGTTGTTTATCGACGCCCGCCACCTGTACCGGCAGATCGACCGCGCCCATCGCGACTTCCTGCCCGAGCACATCGAGCTGATCGCCAACATCGTGCGCCTCTACCGAGGCGAGGACGTCGAGACGATCGCCGGCAGCGAGGTGCTGCTCAAGGAGCGGTTCCCGGACGGCACGTACGCCGACGTGCCCGGCCTGTGCAAGGTCGCCACGATCGCCGAGATCGAGGCTCAAGGATGGAGCCTCAACCCCGGCCGCTACACCGGCACCGCCGCCGGCGTGGAGGACGGGGAGGACTTCATCGAGAAGCTCTCCGGTCTGTACGACGAGTTCACCGTGCTCAGCGACGAGGCCGAGGTGCTGCGCGCCAAGGTCGATGCCGCGGTCCAGAGGATCCTTCGAGGATGAGCGACTGGCCGTCGTTTACGGTTGCCGAGCTTCAGGCTGAGGGTTCCCTCCTCGTTGAGGACGGCAACCACGGCGAGTACCGCCCCCGACCGCATGAGTTCGTGGACGTCGGCACGGCTTTCATTCGAGCCACCGATCTGTCCGGGGGAGAAGTCAGTTTCGACTCGGCTGGGCGCATAGACCTGGCGGCGCTGACGCGCATTCGAAAGGGGTTGGGGCGACCTGGTGATGTGCTCTTCAGTCACAAAGGGACCGTCGGGAAACTCGCAAGGGTGCCGATGAACGCGCCGGATTTCGTTTGCTCGCCTCAGACCACATTCTGGCGAGTACTGGACGAGAATCGTCTGCGTCGTGACTACCTCTACGCATTCATGCGCTCACGAGCCTTCATCGACCAGTGGTGGGCGCGGAAGGGCGAGACCGATATGGCGGACTACGTGAGCCTGACCGCCCAGCGACAGCTCCGCGTGAGTGTTCCACCGATCCAGGTCCAGGCGCGGATCGCCGAGCCGCTCGCAGCGATGGACGACCTGATCGAGACCAACCGGCGACGGATCGGGCTGCTGGAGCGGATGGCGCAGGCCATCTACCGGGAGTGGTTCGTCCGGTTCCGCTATCCCGGCCATGAGGACATCGCACTCGTTCCCTCCCCGCTCGGATTTATCCCGGATGGCTGGGCGTGGCGGACCGTCGCAGCGGAGTCGGTAGTGCTCGCCCGCGGCATCGCCCCGAAGTACGCCGACGACGGCGACTCGACGGTGCTCAACCAGAAGTGCATTCGCAACAATCGCGTCAGCTTGCGTCTCGCTCGTCGTCAGAGTCGGGCGGTTCCCGAGGACAAGCACGTTCAGTTTGGAGATGTTTTGGTCAATTCGACGGGGGTCGGCACACTCGGACGTGTTGCCGTCTTTCTCGAGAGACACCGGGCACTGACAGCCGACTCTCACGTAACAATCGTTAGACCTCGCGAAACGACCGCCAACCCCTGGTTCGGCCTGAGTCTGATCAATCATCAGGCGACCTTCGAAGCGCTGGGAACCGGCAGCACTGGCCAGACGGAGCTGAGCAGTCACGACATTGGTGCTGTTCAGCTCGCAAGACCGCCGCTCGATGTCCAGCGGTCGTTTGCCGAAATCGCCTGGCCGCTGTTAGGGCCGATCTCCTCCTTCACAGCATGGAACGAACGACTTGGAGTGATCCGCGACCTCCTGCTCCCGAAGCTCGTCACCGGGCAGATCGACGTGTCGGACTTGGACCTTGATGCCGTGGTGGAGTCGGTGGCGTGAGCCCTCGGCAGTTCACCGAGGCGGAGCTGGTGGAGCGCCCGGCCCTGGAGCTGCTGGCTGAACTCGGGTGGACCGTCGTCGATGCCTACGGCGAGACGCTCGGCCGCGCCGGCACCCTTGGGCGCGACTCGATCCACGACGTCGTCCTCACGCACCGGCTCCGTGATGCCCTCCGCGTCCTGAACCCCGACGTCCCCGACAACGTCCGGGACGAAACGCTGGAAGCCGTGGCCAGGAACCGCGCACTCATGGACCCGACCCGGGCCAACCGCGACGTCCACGCTCTCCTGCGCGACGGCTACATGGCCGAGTGGCGGGACGACCGCGGCCAGCAACGACTGGCCACAGTTCGCTACCTCGACTTCAACGACTCGACCAAGAACGACTGGCTGGCCGCGTCGCAGGTGTGGGTGGCCGGCGAGCTGCACCGCCGTCGGACCGACACGATCCTGTTCGTCAACGGGATCCCGCTGGTGCTGGCCGAGTTCAAAGAGCCGAACGAGTCGGTCAAGAGGGCTTACGACGACAACCTCACCGACAACCGCGACACCATCCCGCAGCTCTTCTGGCCGAACGGGTTCGTGATCCTGTCGAACGGCTCGGAGGCCAAGGTCGGCGCCACCTATGCGGCCTGGAACTTCTTCGGGAACTGGAAGGTCATCGACGCCGCCGGCACCCGGGGGGTGGTCGAGCTGGAGACAGCCATCCGGGGCACATGCGCCCATGACCGATTGCTCGACCTGATCGAGAACTTCGTCGCCTACACCGAGCGACCCGGCGGCCTGGTGAAGAGTGTGGCTCGGAACCACCAGGTGCTCGGCGTGAACGCGTCGATCGAGAACCTGGTTCGTATCCGGGCCGAGGGCGACACTCGCCTCGGCGTGTTCTGGCACACCCAGGGCTCCGGCAAGAGCCTGTCGATGTTGTGGTTCACCCAGAAGGTGCTGCGCCGCCTCCCCGGGGCGTGGACCTTCGTGATGGTGACCGACCGCACCGAACTCGATGATCAGCTCCACGGCGAGTTCGCTGACGCCGGAGTGATCTCGAATGAGGCCAGGATCCATGCCGAGTCGTCGGCTCATCTCCGCGAGCTGCTCCAAGCCGACCACCGCTACGTGTTCACCCTGATCCACAAGTTCCGAATCGACAAGGCTGCCGGCGAAGTGGAGATGCCGGTGCTGTCCGACCGCGCCGACGTGATCGTGATCACCGACGAGGCCCACCGCAGCCAGTACGACACGCTTGCGCTGAACATGCGGTCGGCGCTTCCCAACGCTGCGTTCATGGGGTTCACCGGCACACCCCTGCTGGCCGGCGAGGAGCTGACCCGCCGCGAGTTCGGCGACTACGTGAGCGTCTACAACTTCAGCGATGCCATCAAGGACGGCGCCACCGTCCCCCTCTACTACGAGAACCGCATCCCCGAGCTGACGATCGAGAACCCGGACTTCTCCGACGAGCTGACCGAACTGTTGGAGGAGGCTGAGCTCGACGAGGACGCCGAGGGTCGCCTCGTGCGCCGGTTCGCCCGAGAGTACGCGCTGATCACCCGGCCCGAGCGACTCCTCACCGTGGCCCGGGACTTGGTGCGCCACTTCGTGGGTCGGGGGTTCGCCGGCAAGGCCATGTACGTGGGCATCGACAAGGCCGCCGCCGTACGCATGTACGACGAGGTGCAGGCGGCGTGGGCCGAGCACCTCGACGAGCTGCGGGCGCAGCACGAGGCCCTCCCCGAGCTGGAGCGGCCGTGGCTGGCGAGCCGGATCGAGCTGATGGAGACCACGGATATGGCGGTGGTGGTCAGTCAGGGCCAGAACGAGATCAAGGAGCTGGCCGCCAAAGGCCTCGACATCCTGCCCCACCGGGCCCGCATGCTCCGCCAGGACCTAGCCGAGGACTTCAAGGACGGGACCAACCCGCTGCGGCTGGTGTTCGTGTGCGCCATGTGGATGACCGGGTTCGATGCGCCAAGCGTGTCGACGATCTACCTCGACCGGCCCATGCGGAACCACACGCTGATGCAGACGATCGCCCGGGCAAACCGGGTCTTCCCCGACAAGGAGAACGGGCTGATCGTCGACTACATCGGCGTGTTCCGTGACCTGGAGCGGGCGCTCGCCATCTACGGCGCGGCCAACGCCGAGGCCGGTCTCGACTCACCCATTCAGGACAAGTCGGAACTGCTCGCAGCCCTCGCCGACGCTGTCGCGGCCGTGGCCGACCTCTGCGAGCGCTACGACGTCGACCTCGACGAGCTGCGGGCGGCGTCGGGCTTCGCCTTCATCGCTCTGCGCGACTTCGCAGTCGAGGCGCTGCTGGCCGACGACGACGTGCGCGCCGAGTTCCTCGCCGCCGCCGGCCGCGCACGGAAGCTCTTCAAGGCCGTCCTCCCGGACCCGGCGGCCTCCACCCATCAGGCCACGGTGGCGGTCATCCGGGTGCTGGCCGAGCGGATCACCGAGGTGTCCCGGTCACCGATGGCCGACATCGAAGCGGTCACCGACGCGGTGGACAAGCTCCTCGACCGGTCGGTGGGCGCCGAGGAGTACGTGATCCGGGCCGCGGCGCAGGGCATCGAGCCCGACCCGCTCATCGACCTGTCCAAGATCGACTTCGACGCGCTCTCCGCCCGTTTCGCCGGACGGAAGCGGGCCGAGACCGACCGCCTGGCCTCACTGCTCAGGGACCGGGCGGTGAGCGCCGCCCGTCGGAACCCGACGCGGTACGACCTGGTGGAACGCATCGAGGAGCTGATCGCGGAGTACAACGCCGGCAGCGTCAACATCGACGAGTACCTGCGGCGACTGGTCTCGCTCTCCCATGACCTGAGCGACGAAGAGCGGCGCGTTGTCGTCGAAGACCTGACCGAGGAGGAGCTGGCGGTCTTCGACCTGCTCACCCAGCCCGAGCCGGCGCTCGACGACGCCCAACGGGCCACGGTGAAGGCCAGCGCCAAGCACCTGCTAGCCCACCTTCACGACAAGCTCGTGCTCGACTGGCGACGCAAGGCGGCCACGATGGCGTCAGTGCGAACCGGGATACGAGACATCCTCGACGCCGAGCTTCCGGCCGACCCATACCCACCCGAGCTTTTCGACACCAAAGTCCAAGCGGTCTTCGACCATATCGTCAGCGCCTACGGCGACGATGGCACAAATGTGTACGAGTCCACCGAGTCGGCATCGACCGAGGCCAGCGCCGGCGTGGCCGTTCTCACCGAACCCGACCTCGACACGATCACCAGCGGCGTCATCGAGCGGATCAGAGTCGACGCCGAGTTCGCGTCCCTCGTCGCCGAGCAGCTCGGCCTGACTGGGGGGGCCGCCCTTCGGACCGTCGCCGAAGTCATCGCCAACGATGAGGACTTCGCCGTCGAGTTCAAGTCGACAGCCCGCTGGGACCTTCGTGAGGCCCAGCCCAGTAGGGCGATGGAGGACGCCGTGGTGAAGACAGTTGCCGGATTTCTGAACACCGACGGCGGGACGCTTCTCATCGGAGTAGGTCCCGACGGCAAGGTGGTCGGCCTCGATAACGACTACCGGCGCGTAAAGCCCACCAACGGCGACGGATTCGTGAACTGGCTCACCACCCACCTGGCCAACGCCATCGGCCACGCAGCGGTGATGCGGTCCCGGGCCAGGATCGTGGTCCACGAAGACCACGAGATCTGCCGCCTCGATGTCGCTCGCTCTTCACAACCGGTCTGGGCGAAGACCAGCAAGGACGACCGAGTCTTCTTCATACGGATGAACAACTCCACGCGCGTCCTTCCGGAGGACGAGCGCACGGCGTACGTGCTCGACCGATGGCCTCATGTTCCGAACCGGTGACGCCACGGGCGAACACGGTGAATAGGGAGAGGACCTCTCATGCCTAACGCGACCCCACGCGACACCCGCGCCGGCTTCGACATCTATCGGTCGTCCGGCGGCTCTATATCATTGAACGACTTGAACGCCAAGTTGTATGAGGCTGGCTACGGTCCTGTCGCATCGCGGTCTTTCGCTCACTACCGCAGGCTCCTCGAGGCCGGATACAGGAGATACATCTCGATCAACCGTTTCGATGTTGCACATGCAGCGACGCCTTTCGAGGGCGCTTCAGCCAACGGCCGGTACGACTACCGCGCCGCCGACCTCGGGGTCAACGTCATTTTTGCCAAGTCGAGCCGGCTGTTCGAGGCTTCGGGAAGGGCCACGGAGATCGGGGACGTGGGCGCCATCCTCCAGTTCAGCGAGCCCGAGGTCATCGACGGTCTCGGCAAGGTGAAGCCTCAACCAGGCGACATGGTCACCGTGCGCTACCTCGAAGCAGGCAGGACCGTCGGCGGCCGAGTGATCGAGGCGGATCTCAAGAGCAGCCCAGCGCTCGTGGAGGTCGAGTACGCCCGGCTGCTGTCCATCGCCGACGTCGGAGTCGGCGTTCCTCTGGACGTAACCGTTGTGCGTTTCGTCCTGCAGGGGCCCGACGATCAGATTCAGACGCTGGACCTCGTCGGGCGACGTCTCTACCTGTTCTTCGAGGTCATCGAGGGACTCCGGGCGCTCTCCAACGACGCGAGCGCCCGTCAACCCCATCCCGCGTACGCCCCGCCACCTGTCCTGAGGCGGCTGTCAGTGGCCTCACCGGCCGACGTCCTGATCGAGCTCGTGCCACAGATCAAAGCGATGATGCCGCTTGCCCTCGTCGCCGTGGTGCTCAAGGGAGCGTGGGAGTTCCCCTCGAAGCGGAAGGAATGGCTTGAGGGTTCCGGGCTGGCGAAGCAGAACACTCTGCTCGACCTTGAGGTGGAATTGAAGGAGATCGAAGTGCAAAGAAAGCAGAAGGAGGCTGAGCTTCGATCGGAGATGATCGGTCGAGCGCGAGTAGCCTTCCCCGAATCTGAGATCACCGATGAGGAGGCAACTCAAGCCATCGACGGTTTCGTCCTGCCTCCGCTCCGTGCCCTTGGCCGGATCGGGGTCATCAAACTGCATACGGAAGACTCCGACGGGGACCCACAACAGCCTCCTGGCGCAAACGAAGCGGAGCCAAGCGGCTCGGACGAGAATCGACCATTGCCTCGTGCTGCGGACGGTCCCCACCAGTCTGAGCGCCCCGAGCCGAATCCGCCGACGTGTTGACACCCCTCGTAGCCTCCCGGGAATGATCCTGGTCGACGTCGAGAAGGCGACAGTCAGCCGACCCGACCGGCCGCTCTTCACAGCCCTGTCGGTGACGGTGCGCGCCGGCGACCGCCTGGGCGTGGTGGGCCGCAACGGCTGCGGGAAGTCCACGCTGCTGCGCATCCTGGCCGGCGCCGGCGAGCCCGAGGAAGGCACGGTGCGCCGGGGCCGCGGTGTGCGGGTCGGCTACCTCGACCAGGAGCCCGTGCTGCCGGCGGGCACCGTGCGCGCCGCCGTCGGGCAGGGACTGGACGGCGAGCGCGGGTGGGAAGCCGAGGCCATCCTGGAGCACCTGGGCATGGGCCCGGTGGCCGGCGACGACGTCGCCACCCTTTCCGGCGGGCAGACGAAGCGGGTGGCCCTGGCCCGGGTGCTGGTGGCCGAGGTCGACCTGTTGGTGCTCGACGAGCCCACCAACCACCTCGACGTGGACGCCATCGCCTGGCTGGAGGCCCGCCTGGCCGCGTTCCGGGGCGGGCTGGTGCTCGTCACCCACGACCGCCACGTGCTCGACCGCGTCACCACCCGCATCCTGGAGATCGAGGGCGGTGGCGGCTACGTGCACGACGGCGGGTATGCCAGCTACCTCGCCGACCGCAGTGAACGGGCCGAGCGCGATGCGTCGACCGAGGCCGTGCGGCGCAACCTGGCCAAGTCGGAGCTGGCGTGGCTGCGCCGGGGGGCGCCGGCGCGGACCCGCAAGCCCAAGGCCCGCATCGCCTCGGCCACCGCGATCGTGGAGGGCGGGCCGGCCGGACCGGCACGGGCGGCGGCGCCCGAGCTGGCGGCGGCCGCCCAGGGCCTGGCCACCCCCCGCCTCGGCGACCTGGTGATCACCCTGGCCGACGTGGGGCACCGCTTCGGCGACGGTGAATGGCTGTTCCGGGGCCTCGACCTCGACCTGGAGCCCGGCGGGCGACTGGGTGTGGTGGGCCCCAACGGCTCGGGCAAGTCGACCCTGCTCGACATCGTCGAGGGGCGGTCGGCGCCGGCCGAGGGGTCGGTGCGCACCGCGGCGACGGTGCGCCTGGGCTACTACCGGCAGGCCGGCGTGGAGCTTGACCCCACCCAGCGGGTACGGGAGGCGGTGGCCGCCCCCGCCACCCAACCGAACTGGGAACAGGCCCGGCTCATGGAGCGGTTCCTGTTCGACAACGACATCCAGCAGGCGCCGATCGGCACGCTGTCGGGCGGGGAGCGCCGGCGGCTCCAGCTCCTGCTGGTCCTCACCCGAATGCCCAACGTCCTGCTGCTCGACGAGCCCACTAACGACCTCGACCTCGATACCCTTCGGGCCCTGGAGGACCACCTGGAGACGTGGCCCGGGTCGCTGGTGGTCGTCAGCCACGACCGGGCGCTGCTCGAGCGCACGGTGGAGGACGTCGTGGTGCTCGACGGCCGCGGAGGCACGTCCGTCGCGCCGAACGGCTACGCCGGCTACCTCGCGGCGCGGGCGCGGCACCAGCAGCCGGCGCCGGCAGGGCGGCCGAGGGCGGCAGGGGCGGCCTCTCCGTCCACGCCGGCCGCGTC
>JBPCLE010000233.1:0-4749 GCA_051003575.1 Acidimicrobiales bacterium
GGTGGGGGCCGGGCCCGGGAGCCTCGCCCGTTCGGTCCTGGCCGCCCGCCCGCGGTGCGGGCCCGCCCTGCGCTACGTCCTCGTCGAGCCGTCGGCCGCCCAGCGGGCCCAGCCCGCCGCCCACCTCCCGCTGGCTCCCGCCGGGGCCGCCCTCGCCCCGGCGCCGGCCGGGCCCTCGGTGGTAAGCGTCGCTGAACCGCCCGATGAGCTGGATGCGGCGGTCGTCCTGGCCAACGAGCTGCTGGACAACCTCCCCTTCGGGCTGCTGGAGCGCGGGCCGGAGGGCTGGAACGAGGTCAGGGTGGGGCTCGAGGGTGGCTCCCTGACGGAGGTCCTGGTTCCCGCCGAGATCGAGCCGGTCGGATCGGCCGCCACTGGCGCCCCCGTCGGCGCCCGCGTGCCCACGCAGAGGGCCGCCGCCGAGTGGGTGGGCCGGGCGCGATCCCTGGCGGCGCCGGCCGGTCGGGTGCTGGTGTTCGACTATGCCTCCAGCACCGCCGAGATGGCTGCCCGACCCTGGCGGGGGTGGGCCCGCCCCTACCGGCACCACGCCCCTGGTGGCCACCCCCTCGTGCAGGTCGGTCAGCAGGACGTCACCTGCGAGGTGGCCGTCGACCAGCTCCCCACGCCGTCGGCCGACTGGTCCCAGGCCGACTGGCTGCGGGCCCACGGCATCGACGACCTCGTGGCGGAGGGTCGGGCCACGTGGCAGCGGCGCGCCGCCGTCGGTGACCTGGAGGCCGTGCGGGGGCGCAGCCGCGTCATCGAAGCGGAGGCCCTGCTGGACGCCGACGGGCTGGGCGCCTCCCGAGTCCTCGAATGGCGGCCGTGAGCCCCGCGTAGGGGGTGTTTCGACGACGAGCTCTCGAACCTGATTAGGGTGACCGGGTCGCTATCCGGTTGGTGCGGGGGAGACTGACACGCCGGGGAAAGGGAGAAGACATCACTCCAGAGAACTGGCGCGGGCCGACACCCGATGAAGGACAGACCTCGTGATCCCCGGACTTGTGGTCGGGTTCGTGGGAGGCCTCCTCGACGGCCTCGACACGCTGTGGGACGGCCTGTGGCGCTTGCCGAGCGTGATGTTCGATTGGTCCAGCTACCGCTCCTTCTGGCTCTACCTGACCGTGCGGGAAGGATGGGGTGAGGTCTTCGGCGTCGCGTGGGAGCACGCGCAGCTGGTCATCGTGTCGATGGCCTGGGCCACGATCGCTGCCTTCGTGCTCGGGATCCTCATCCACCGGGTCAGGGCCATGCGCGCCCCGGTCCTCGGCGTCACGTCGGTGTTCCTCACGTTGCCGTCGCTGGCGCTGTTCGCCATCTTCGTGCCCGTTGTCGGCATCGGAGACCGCGGTCCGCTGATCGCGCTGTTCATGTACTCCCTGCTCCCGATCATCCGCAACACCGTGACCGGGCTCGAGGAGGTCGACCGAGCGGTCGTCGAGTCGGCACGGGGGATGGGCATGTCAGCCGTGCAGCGCCTCATCCGCGTCGAGCTGCCGCTGGCGTGGCCCGTGATCCTGACCGGCATCCGGGTGGCCACCCTGCTCAACACGGGCATCGCCGCCATCGCCGTGCTCGTCGGGGGCACCGGGCTGGGCGTCTACATCCAGGACGGGTTGACCCGCTACCCGCTCCCGAACTCCGTCGAGGCGATGTGGATCGCCGTCGTCTTCAGCATCGGCCTGGCGCTGGTCTTCGACGTGTGCTTCACCATCCTTCGCAAGCTCACGACCTCGAAGGGCCTCCAGCCGTGACCGACGACCCCCGCACGATGATCCGCCTCGACCAGGTGTCGAAGGCGTACCCGGGCACCAGCGAGCCCGCCGTCGACGCGCTCGACCTCGACATCCCCGAGGGGGAGGTCCTCGTGCTCGTCGGCCCCTCCGGCTGCGGCAAGTCCACGACGCTGCGGCTCATCAACCGGATGATCGAGCCCACGGGCGGGCGGATCATCTTCGACGGCGAGGACGTGACGTCGGTCAACCCCGACGACCTCCGGCGCCGCATCGGCTACGTGATCCAGCAGATCGGCCTGTTCACCAACCAGACGATCGCCCAGAACATCGCCACCGTCCCCAAGCTCCTCGGCTGGGGCCGATCCAAGGTCGCCACGCGGGTCGACGAGCTCATGGAGATGGTCGGCCTCGACCCGTCGGTGTTCGGAGACCGGTATCCGAAGGAGCTGTCGGGCGGCCAGGCCCAGCGAGTCGGCGTGGCGCGGGCCCTCGGCGCCGACCCGGCCGTGCTGCTGATGGACGAGCCCTTCGGCGCCATCGACCCGATCACGCGCGACCGACTCCAGAACGAGTTCCTCCGGCTTCAGGCCGAGCTGAAGAAGACCATCGTCTTCGTCACCCACGACATCGACGAGGCCATCAAGATGGGCGATCGCATAGCGATCCTCCGCGAGCAGTCCCACGTGGCCCAGTTCGACACTCCCGAGCGCATCCTGGCCCTCCCGGTCGACGACTTCGTCAGCGACTTCATCGGTGAGGGGGCAACGCTGAAGGGGCTGAACTTCGAGCGGGTGCGCGACATCGAGCTGAGCGGGGACTTCCCCGTGATCCACGCCTCCGACAGCCGCGCGAACGCGGTCAGGCTGCTCGATGCATCCGAGGAGAAGTGGCTGCTCGTCCTCGACGACCAGGACCATCCTGCCCGGTGGGTCAACCGCGCGAACCTGGAACAGACCGACGCGGCGCTCACCGATCTGGGCCAACCGGTGGTCGCCACGGTCGAGCCGCAGGCAACCTTGCACGACGCGCTCGAGGAGATGCTGCTGTCCAGCGCCGGTCAGGCCTGCGTGATCGACGGCTCCGGTCGCTTCCTGGGGATCATCGACATCCTCACGCTCACGCAGGTGCTCCAGCGCATGCGCGCCGCAGCGAAGAAGCACTACGACGACGTCGCGGCGGGCCCAACGTGACCACCGCGACGATCCGCGCGAACAAGGGCCTGTTTGCCGCGCCCTTCGGGATCGGCGCCCTGGCGATGTACCTCTACTGGCTGGTCAACTCGAAGGACCTGTCCAGCGTCGAAGCCCGGAACCTGGGCTGGGACGCGGTCCGCCCGCAGATCCTCGACCACCTGTATGTCGCGGTCTGGTCGACCCTGCTGGTGGTCGCCATCGCCGTCCCGCTCGGCGTCTTCCTCACCCGACCTGCTTACCGCAAGCTCAGCGGCCCGGTACTGACCATCGCCACGTCGGGTCAGGCGCTGCCCGCCTACGGCCTGGTCGTGCTGGCGTTCGCGCTGATGGGTCGCGGCCAGTGGACGATGATCTGGGCACTGGTGCTGTTCGCCCTGCTCCCGGTGCTGCGCAACACGATGGTCGGGCTCGAGCAGGTGAACCCTACCGTCATCGAGGCCGGCCGGGGTATGGGCCTCACCCGCCGCCAGGCGCTGACCCGGATCGAGCTCCCCCTGGCCGTGCCGGTCATCCTGGCCGGGGTGCGCACCGCGCTGGTGATCAACGTCGGGATGGCCACCCTTGGCTTCCTCATCGGCGGAGGGGGCCTCGGCATCGGCATCTCGTCGGGGATCAAGCTCAGCCGCGAGCTCGTCATCGTCGTCTACGCCGGCCTCACGGCGGTCCTAGCGCTCAGCGTCGACTGGGTCGCCGCCATCATCGAACGCGTCCTGCGCCCCAAGGGCCTGTAGCCGCCTGGCCGCACCATCTGCTTTGACGCGCCCTGTCTAACAACCAACCCGGAGGAACCATCATGAAGACCAGATCACAACTGTGGCGGCTGTTCGCAGTCCTCATCCCGTTCGCGTTCGTCGCCGCTGCCTGTGGCAGCGACGACGACTCGTCAGGAAGCGACGGGGGAGGCAGCGACTCCGAGACCGTGGCTGGGTCCCTGGACCTGTCGGGGATGAGCTTCACGGTGGGTTCCAAGGACTTCACCGAGCAGATCGTCCTCGGCCAGATCCTGGTGCAGGCGCTGGAAGCCGCCGGTGCGGAGGTCAACGACCAGACCAACCTGGGCGGCACGGTGCAGAACCGCGACGCGCTGCTGGCCGGAGACATCGACATGTACTGGGAGTACAACGGCACGGGATGGCAGGTGCACCTCGAACAGGCTGATCCCAGCTTCGACTCCGAGCAGCTCACCCAGGACGTCAGGGAGCTCGACCTCCAGGAGAACGACATCCAGTGGATCGGCCGCTCGCCGTTCAACGACACCTACGGCTTCGCCACGCCGCCCGACGTCGGCCCCATCACCCTTGAGGAGATGGCGCAGATGATCAAGGACGACGACAGCCTCACGGTCTGTCTCGAGTCGGAGTTCCCCACTCGCGACGACGGCCTGGTGCTGTTCGAGGACGAGTATGACGTCGAGGTGCCCGAGAGCCAGATCGAGGTCCTCGACGCCGGTGTCATCTACCAGGAGACCGCCTCCGGCAACTGTGACTTCGGTGAGATCTTCACCACCGACGGCCGCATCGCCGGGCTCGACCTCAACCTCGTCGAGGACCCGGGCGTGTTCATCCTCTACAACGTCTCGCTGACGATCCCGACCGATGTCTACGACCAGGCGCCGGAGGCCTTCGACACGCTCGTCGACGCGATCCTGTCGCCTCTCGACGCGGCGACGATGACCGAGCTCAACCGCAAGCGCGACATCGAAGGCGAGGACGCGGCCGACATCGCGGCCGCCTACCTGGCCGATCAGGGCATCGCCTAGTCCCTGTCTCGCACAGAGACACCCACAGTCCGGGGCTGGGCCCACCTCTGGTGGACCC
>JBPCLE010000234.1:0-3703 GCA_051003575.1 Acidimicrobiales bacterium
TGCCCGCTCTGAGGGCCGCTCGGGCCCGGTCTCCCGCTCTGAGGGCCGCTCGGGCCCGGTCTCCCGCTCGGGCCCGCCGCGGCCACGATGGCTCTCGCCGCGGGGTGCTCCGAGTCGGCCTCGACCGCGCCGGCCAGGGCCAGCACACCCTGCTCGTCGAACCCTTCTGCCGGCGCCACCGCGGTGACCACGTGGGCGCCCCGGGTCAGGGTGCCGGTCTTGTCGAACAGCACAGCATCGACGGTCCGCATGCGCTCGAGGGCCAGGCGGTCTTTGACCAGGATGCCGGCCCGGGAGGAGATGGCCGACGACAGGCTCACGACCAGCGGGATGGCCAGGCCGAGGGCGTGGGGGCAGGCGATGACCAGCACGGTGACGGTGCGCAGGAAGGCGGCGTCGATGTTGCCGAAGGCGGCCCAGGCCGCGAACGTGATGGCGCCACTGAGGAGGGCGACGTAGAACAGCAGCGCCGCGGCCCGGTCGGCCACCGCCTGGGCCCGCGACTTCGACGCCTCGGCCTCGGCCACCAGGCGTTGGATGCCGGCGAGGGCCGTCTCGTCGCCCACCTTGTCGACCCGCACCCGCAGGGAGGAGTCGGTGGCGACGGTGCCGGCCACCACCCGGTCGCCGGCGCCCTTGCCCACCGGGCGGGACTCGCCGGTCACCATTGCCTAGTCGACCTCGGCCTCCCCGTCGACCACCTCGCCGTCGGCCGGGATCCGGCCGCCGGGGCGCACGAGCACGACATCGCCGGGCGCCAGCTCGTGGACCATGACGGTCGAGATCTCCTCCCCGTCGACCCGCTCGGCCTCGTCGGGCAGGAGGGCCGCCAGCGCCGCCAGCGCCCCCTGGGCCTGGCCGAGGGCCCGCATCTCCAGCCAGTGGCCGAGCAGCATGATGGTGACCAGCGTGGTCAGCTCGGCCCACAGGTCGGCGTCGATGAGGCCGGCGGTGGTGGCAGCCGAGGCGCCGAAGGCCACCAGCAGGCCCATCGAGATGAGCAGCATCATGCCCGGCTGTCGGCCGCGTAGCTCGCCCCACCCGGCTCGTAGGAACACAGGGCCGCCGTAGAGGAGCGTCAGGGTGCCCAGCACCGGCCCGACCCAGTGGTCGCCGGCGAAGGCCGGCGCCGTCCAGCCGGTCAGGGTCATGAGCATGTGGCTGTACAGGACGACCGGGACGGTCATCGCCAGGCTGAACCAGAAGCGGTTCCGGAACATCGCCGCGTGGTCGTGGTGTCCTTGCATGGGTTGCCTCCTCAATCGATACCCCCTAGGGGTATTTATAGTACTACCCCGTAGGGGTATAGTCGATCAAGGGATATTCCAGAGAGAGGACGGACGACATGGCACAGGCTCGCGGGTACACCGCCACCAAGGACCAGCTGAAGGACCGCCTGGCCCGTATCGAGGGCCAGGTGCGGGGGATCGCCCGGATGGTCGAGGAGGACCGGTACTGCATCGACGTACTTACCCAGATCAACGCCATCCAGGCCGCGCTCGACCGGGTGTCGCTCGGCCTGCTCGACGACCACGCCCGCCACTGCCTCGTCGCCGGCCACGGGGGGCCGTCCGACCCCGAGGACCAGGTGCAGGAGCTCATGGGCGCGGTGGGCCGGATGCTGTCCCGCTGAGCGCTGAGAGGGCGACGTTTGGTCAATCCGCGGCGCTATGGCACCCCCAATTGACCAAACGACGCCGGGCCTACTCCCAGCGGAAGGTGGCGGCGGCGGCCACGGGGGCGGCAACGGCCCAGACGGCGAGCACCAGCCACGCCCGGCCGGGCACGGCGCCGGCGTTCGACGCCGCATGCAGCACGTCGGAGAGGGCCGCCGCCGGCAGCGCCCGGGACACGGCCCGCAACGGCCCGGGCAGCTCGGCCAGGGGGATGACCATGCCGCCAAGCAGGAGCAGCACGAGGTAGAGGCCGTTGGCCGCGCCGAGCACGGCCTCGCCGCGCAGGCGGCCGGCCATGAGCATCCCGATGCCGGCGAAACCCACGGTGGCCAGCAGCATCGCCGGCAGGAAGGCCACCACCGAGCCCTCTGGGCGCCAGCCCAGGGCCAGGGCCACGCCGGCCAGCACCGCCACCTGGAGCGCCTCGACGGCCAGGATGGCGAGCGTCTTGGCCGCCAGCAGCGCCGGCCGCCCCAGCGGGGTGGAGCCCAGCCGCTTGAGCACGCCGTACTGGCGCTCGAACCCGGTGGCGATGCCGAGGCCGACCATGGCCGTCGACATCACGGCCAGGGCCAGCACTCCGGGGGCCAGGAAGTCGACAGGGTCGTCGGTGCCGGTGGGCAGCACGTCGACGAAGGAGAAGAACACCAGCAGCAGCACCGGGATGCCGAGGGAGAGCAGCACCGACTCGCCCCGGCGCAGGGTGAGCGCCAGCTCCACCCTGCTCTGGGCCAGGACCCGAGCGGCCCTCGGAGCGGGATGGCCGCCCTTCCTCACGAGCCGCTCGTCAGCCGGAGGAACACGTCCTCGAGCGATTGGCGCCCGGCCCGCAGGTCGCCCAACGCCAGGTCGTGCTCGGCCAGCCATGCGGTCAGCGCGGCGACGGTGGCCGGCGCCGGCTCGGCGGCCACCGAGTACTCGCCCGGCCGCGTCTCCACCACCGGGGCGCCGAGTGCCGCCGAGAGGGCGGCCACGTCGAGCCCCGCCGGCGCACCGAAGTCGATCGACCTCCGGGTCGCGGTCGACATCAGCTCCGCCGGCGACCCCTCGGCCAGCAGGCGGCCGTGGTCGACGATCAGCACCCGGTCGGCCACCCGCTCGGCCTCGCCGAGCTCGTGGGTGGCCAGCAGCACGCAACATCCTCGTGCCCGAAGGTCGGCCACCACCTCGCGGATCACCCGGCGGCCGGCCACGTCGACGCCGGCCGTGGGCTCGTCGAGCAACGCCACCTCGGGCCGGCCCACCAGGGCCAGCGCCAGCGAGAGTCGCTGCTGCTCGCCTCCCGAGAGCCGGCGCCACGGCGTGCGGGCCACCGCCGCCAGCCCGAGGCGGTCGACGAGCGCGGCAGGGTCCTCGGGCGACCCGTAGAACGCGGCGAACAACCGCAGCGCCTCCACCGGCCGGATGCCCGGGTAGACGCCCCCCTTCTGGAGCATCACCCCGATGCGGGGCATGAGCCCGGCGTGGTCGGCCACCGGGTCGAGACCGAGCACCCGTACGGTACCCGCCGACGGCGACCGGTAGCCCTCCAGCGTCTCGGTGGTGGTGGTCTTGCCCGCCCCGTTCGGCCCGAGGAGAGCGACGACCTCGCCGGCCTCGGCCGAGAACGACAGCCCGTCGACGGCCGCCGCGCCGGCGGCGTAGCGCACCACCAGCCCGGAAACCTCGATCGACGCCATCCGCGGCACGCTACCGTCCTCCCCATGCTCGACCCCAGGCGACTGCGGACCGACCTCGACACCGTGAAGGCGGCGCTGGCCCGGCGGGGCCTCGACCTGGCCGAGATCGAGCGGGCCGCCGCCCTGGAGGCCGAGGACCGGGCGCTCAAGGCCACCGTCGAGGGGATGCGGGCCCGGATCCGCACGCTGTCCAAGGAGGTCGGCCAGGCCCGCAAGGCCGGCGACGTGACCACCGCAGAGGCCAAGGCCGCCGAGAGCCGGGCGCTGGGCGAGGAGGAGCGCAAGGTCGAAACTGAGGCGGCGCAGGTCGGCGCCGAGCTGAGGGACATCCTGCTCCGCACCCCGAAC
>JBPCLE010000235.1:0-3608 GCA_051003575.1 Acidimicrobiales bacterium
CCTTCGACACGGTCAAGGGCGGCGACTACCTCGTCGACCAGCCGGCGGCGGAGATCATGTGCCGGGAGGCGGTCGACGCCGTCATCGAGCTGGAGCACTTCGGCCTGCCCTTCAACCGCACGCCGGAGGGCAAGATCGACCAGCGCCGCTTCGGCGGCCACACCCGCAACCACGGCGAGGCGCCGGTCAAGCGGGCCTGCTACGCCGCCGACCGCACCGGTCACATGATCCTGCAAACGCTCTACCAGCAGTGCGTGGCCCGGGGCGTGGCCTTCTTCGACGAGTTCCAGGTGCTCGACGTGGCGTTCGTCGACGCCGACCCCCGCAACGGCGTGGCCGGCGTCGTCGCCCACGAGCTGGCCACCGGCGACCTCCACGTCTTCGAGTGCGCCGCCGCCCTCTTCGCCACCGGCGGGTTCGGGCGCATCTTCAAGGTCTCCTCCAACGCCCACACCCTCACCGGCGACGGCCCCGGCCTCCTCTGGCGCCGCAACGTGCCCTTGCAGGACATGGAGTTCTTCCAGTTCCACCCCACGGGCATCAACAAGCTGGGCATCCTTTTGTCGGAGGCGGCCCGGGGCGAGGGTGGCATCCTGCGCAACGAGCCCGGCGAGCGGTTCATGGAGCGCTACGCCCCCACGGTGAAGGACCTGGCGCCCCGCGACATGGTCAGCCGGGCGATGCTCACCGAGATCCGCCAGGGGCGGGGCGCCGGCCCGGACAAGGACTACCTGTACCTGGACCTCACCCACCTGCCCGCCGCCCAGATCGACGAGAAGCTCCCCGACATCGCCGAGTTCGTCCGCACCTACCAGGGCCTGGAGCCCAAGACCGACCTCATCCCCATCCAGCCCACCGCCCACTACGCCATGGGCGGCATCCCCACCAACGTCTCCGCCGAGGTGGTCCTCGATTCTGCCGGCACCGTCGCCCCCGGCCTCTACGCCGCCGGCGAGTGCGCGTGCGTGTCGGTGCACGGGGCCAACCGTCTGGGCACCAACTCGCTGCTCGACATCGTCGTCTTCGGCCGGCGGGGCGGCGCGGCTATGGCCGCCTACGTCTCCGAACACACGCCTCCGGGCCTTCCCCTCGGCACCGAGCACGCGGTCAGGGCCACCATCGAGTCGTTGCTCGCCGGCGCCGGCACCGAACGCGTCGCCGACATCCGCTCCGAGCTCCAGGCCGAGATGACGCTCAACGCCTCGGTGTTCCGCACCGACGAGAGCCTGCGCTCGGTGGCCGCCACCATCGACCGCCTGAAGGGGCGCTACACCGCGGTCTCGGTCGCCGACCAGGGCCGGCGGTTCAACTACGAGCTCTCCGAGGCGCTGGAGCTGGGCTACCTGCTCGACGTGGCCCAGACCCTCGTCGCCGCCGCCCTGGCCCGCACCGAGAGCCGCGGCGGCCACTTCCGCGACGACCACCCCCTCCGCGACGACGCCACCTGGCTGCGGCACAGCCTGGCCTACCGCCAGCCCGACGGGTCCGTCCGCCTCGACTACAAGCCGGTCACGATGGGTCCCTACGTCCCGATGGAACGGAAGTATTGATCGCCATGGACGTCGAACTGAGGATCAAGCGCTTCGACCCCGAGAAGGACGACAAGCCCCATTGGGAGACCTACCGCGTCGAGGTCCAGCCGGGTGACCGGGTGCTCGACGCTCTCCACCAGGTCCGCTGGTACCAAGACGGCAGCCTGGCCTTCCGCCGGTCCTGCGCCCACGGCGTGTGCGGCTCCGACGCCATGATCATCAACGGCGCCAACCGCCTGGCGTGCGTGCTGCTGGTCCAAGACGTCGGGACCACGATCACCGTCGAACCCATCCGGGGGCTGCCGGTGCTGAAGGACCTGGTCGTCGACATGGACGCGTTCTTCGCCCAGTACCGCAAGGTCCTGCCCTGGCTCCACAACGACGACGACCCCGGCGCCACCGAGCGCCTCCAGTCGCCCGAGGACCGGGCCCGCTTCGACGACACCACCAAGTGCATCCTGTGCGCGGCATGCACCACCTCGTGCCCGGTCTACTGGGCCAACGACACCTATATCGGGCCGGCGGCCATCGTGAACGCCCACCGGTTCGTCTTCGACTCCCGCGACACCGCCGGCGAGGAGCGGCTGCACATCCTCGACGAGGGGTCGGGCGTCTGGAAATGCCGCACCGCGTTCAACTGCACCGACGCCTGCCCCCGGGGGATCAAGGTCACCGAGGCCATCCAGGAGGTCAAGCGGGCCATCGTCCGCCCTGAGCGATAGCCCCAAGAACGCGTCCGGAACGCGAAGGGGCCGGGGTACACTGCTCCCAGATACCTCTCGTCCCGCTCGGTGCGCAGTCCAAACCAGGGTGACGGCACGACCGACCGCAGCGAGACCCCGATGCCCTTCCCCCCCCACCACCCAGGAGCCCGCCTGGACAGCGTCCTGTTCCTGGCGCTGGCCCTGGTGCTCCTCCTCAGCGCCTTCGCCGGCCACGACGCCCCGGCCGTGCCCGGCGCCGGCGCCGCGGTCATTCCACCGGCCCGGGCGCCGGCGGGCCCGCATGTCGACCTGCCCGCGGGATCGGCCGGGACCCACGCCTCGCCGACCAAGTGGCTGCCCAGCGGCAAGGGCATGTGGATCTACCTGCCGGAGAAGACTGAAGGCGGCAACGTCGCCGCCATCGTCGCCAAGGCCCAGGCCACCGGCCTCACCCACCTGTGGGTCCGGATGGGCTCGGCGTGGGACGGCTTCAACGTCGCCCCGTTCATGGACAGGCTCCTCCCCTCGGCCCACGCCGCCGGCCTCAAGGTCATCGGCTGGGACTTTCCCAAGCTCGACCCGATGGGCCCCGACATCGAGCGGGCCCGGGCCATGATCAACTACCGCACGCCCGGCGGCCACGGGATCGACGCCTTCTCCCCCGACATCGAGGGCCCGGCCGAGGGCACCCGGCTGACGCCTGGGAACGCCCGCCGCTACGGAGCCGCCCTGCGCGAGGTCGCGGGCCCGGACTACACCCTCATCGTCACCGTCCCCCGGCCGTCGAAGGAACGGCCCACCCACCCCTACGACGACATCGTCGCCGGCTACGACGCCATCGCCCCGATGATCTACTGGCTCGACCGCCAGCCCGACACCGACGTGGCCGGCGCCCTCCATCACCTTTCAAGGTACAACGTGCCGCTCTACCCGGTGGGCCAGGCCTACGACGGCTCGCCCGAGGGAGGCCGCAGAGGCGTCCCGCCTCCCGAGGAGCTGTTCCGGTTCATGCGCGTCGCCGAGAGCCACGGTGCGGCCGGCGTGTCGTTCTGGTCGTGGCAGGCGGCGAACCAGGCGGCATGGAACGCGGTGCGCGACGCCGTCGAGTTCCGCTCGCCGGCGGCGTCGGCAACCGTCATGGCGACGGCGGGACACGGCTTCACCCCGTAGGTCCCCCAGGCCGTTCCGGGCCGATTCACAGGTTCAGGTGCGACGATATGCGGCCATGGCGCCCAAGCCGACGCAGAGTCGTACGCCGTCGCGCACCGAGCGCCGGCAGGCCGCCGTCCACCGGCGGCGCCAGGACGCCGCCCACCGCACCGCCGCGGCCCGCAAGTCCGTCGGCCGGCGCCGGCGGCTGAAGGCCCTGGCC
>JBPCLE010000236.1:0-13888 GCA_051003575.1 Acidimicrobiales bacterium
CTGGCATCGGCTGCTTTGTCGTTGGGATCGAAGCCCCCGACGAGCGGGTGCGGGGCGCCGGCATCCGGGCGCTGCGGGCCGCCGGCGTCGCGGTTGATGTGGGTGTTTGCGCCGGCGAGGTCCGCGACCAGCTCGCCCCCTACCTCAAGCACCGCTCCACCGGGCGGCCGTGGGTCGTGCTCAAGCTGGCGTCGACGCTCGACGGCCGCACGGCGGCGCCCGACGGGTCGAGCCGGTGGATCACCGGCGAGGCGGCCCGCGCCGACGCCCACCGCCTGCGCGCCGAGTCCGACGCGGTCATCGTGGGCGCCGGCACGGTGCGGGCCGACGACCCTGCGCTGACCGTCCGGGACGCTCCCGGCGACGACCCGCTCCGAGTCGTGCTGGGCACCGCGCCCGCCGGCGCCAAGGTCCACCCGGCGCTGGAGCTCAGCGGCGAGCTGGGTGGCGTGCTCGACGAGCTGGGCCGGCGGGGCGTCCTCCAGGCCCTGGTCGAGGGCGGCGCCACCGTCGCCGGGGCGTTCCACCGGGCCGGGCTGGTCGACCGCTACGTGCTCTACCTGGCGCCGGCGCTCTTCGGGGGCGACGACGCCAGGCCCCTGTTCGCCGGCGCTGGCGCCCCGAGCATCGCGGATCTGTGGCGGGGGCGGATCGTGTCGGTCGAGCGGCTGGGCGACGACGTGAGGGTGGAATGTTCACCGGCCTGATCGAGGAGCTCGGCGCCCTGCGGGCCCGTGACGGCCACCGGTTCACCTTCGCGGCGGAGCGGGTGACCGGTGACGCCAAGGTGGGCGACTCGATTTCGGTCAACGGCTGCTGCCTCACCGTCGTGGAGCTCGGCGGGGGGACGTGGTCCGCCGATGTGGTCGACGAGACCCTGCGCCGCACCACGCTCGGCGGCCTCCGCCCGGGCGATCCCGTGAACCTCGAGCGCCCCGTGCGGCTGGCCGACCGCCTCGGTGGCCACGTCGTGCAGGGCCACGTCGACGGCGTCGGCGAGGTGGTCTCGCCGGCGCCAGACCTGGTCGTCCGCACGCCGGATACCCGCTACGTCGTCGGGAAGGGCTCCATCGCCGTCGATGGGGTGAGCCTCACCGTCGTCGAAGTCGGAGATGACCGGTTCTCGGTGGCGGTCGTCCCCCACACCGCAGCGGTGACCACGCTCGGGCGCCGGCACTCGGGCGACGGGGTCAACCTGGAGTTCGATCTAATCGCCAAGTACGTTGAGCGGTTGCTGGCAAGATGATCGCGTGCCGTTCGCGCCGATAGAAGAGGCCGTGGCCGCGTTCGCGGCCGGGAAGATCGTCGTGGTGGTCGACGATGCCAGCCGCGAGAACGAGGGCGACCTGGTGATGGCGGCCGAGGCAGCTAGCGCTGAGAACATCGCCTTCTTCCTCAACCACACCTCGGGCGTGATCTGCATGCCGATGCTGGGCGACCGGCTCGACCAGCTCGACCTGCCGCCCATGGTGCTGGACAACACCGAGAGCAACCGCACGGCCTTCACGGTCTCCGTCGACGGGCGTCACGGCGTGACCACCGGCATCTCGGCCTCCGACCGGGCCGCCACCATCGCCGCCCTCGTCGACCCGTCCACCCGTCCTGGCGACCGGGCCTGGCCGGTCCACGTCTTCCCGCTGCGGTTCCGCGACGGCGGTGTGCTGAACCGGGCCGGTCACACCGAGGCCACCGTCGACCTGGCCCACCTGGCCGGGATGTACCCCGCCGGCGTGCTGTGCGAGGTCGTCAGCGAGGACAAGCAGTCGATGGCCCGGCTCCCCGAGCTGGAGCGGCTGGCCGCCCGCCACGGTCTGCCCCTGATCAGCATCGCCGACCTGATCCGCTTCCGGCGTCAGCGGGAGAAGCTGGTCAGGCGGGTGACCGATGCCCGCATGCCCACCGAGTGGGGCGAGTTCACCTGCTACGTCTACGAGTCGCTGCTCGACGGCGAGCAGCACGTGGCCATGGTGAAAGGCGCCGTCCAGGGCGAGGACGACGTGCTGGTGCGGGTGCACTCGGAGTGCCTCACCGGCGACGCGTTGGGCTCCATGCGCTGCGACTGCGGCGTGCAGCTCCAGATGGCCCTCCAGGCCATCGCCGCCCAGGGCATGGGGGTCGTCGTGTACCTGCGCGGCCACGAGGGCCGGGGGATCGGCCTGGCCCACAAGCTTAGGGCATACACCTTGCAGGACGAGGGCCGCGACACCGTCGACGCCAACCTCGACCTCGGCCTCCCGGTGGACACCCGCAAGTACGGTACGGGGGCCCAGATCCTCGTCGACCTTGGGATCACCACCATGCGACTCCTCACCAACAACCCGGCCAAGTTCGGTGGCCTCGACGGCTACGGCCTGGAGATCGTCGAGCGGGTACCCCTGGAGACGGTGCCCAATCCCGAGAACATCCGCTACCTGCGCACCAAGCGGCAGCGCATGGGCCACCTCCTGGAAGGACTCGAGGAATGACCATTTATACAGGACGGCTGCGGGGCGAGGGCCTCCGGGTGGCCGTCGGGACCAGCCGGTTCAACGACATGGTGACCGACCGCCTCCTCGCCGGGTGCCTCGACGGCCTCGCCCGCCTGGGCGTCGACCCGGCGTCGGTCACCCAGGCGTCGGTGCCCGGCGCTCTCGAGCTGCCCCTGGTCGCCCAGCGGCTGGCCGCGTCCGGCGACCACGACGCCGTGGTCTGCCTCGGCGCCGTCATCCGGGGCGCCACCGACCACCACGTGCACGTCGGGGGCCAGTGCGCCGCGGGCCTGGCCCGGATCCAGCTCGAGACCGGGATACCGGTGGTCTTCGGGGTGCTCACCACCGATTCGCTTGAGCAGGCCCTGGAGCGCGCCGGCGGCAAGTCGGGGAACAAGGGGTACGAGGCGGCGGCGACGGCGGTCGAGATGGTGGACCTGCTCTCGCAGCTTCCGAAGGCAGGCCACCTGCCGAAGTCGGCCGGCTAGTGCTGCGCCTCGTCCTCCCCAAGGGCTCCCTGGAGAAGGCCACCCTCTCCCTGTTCGACGACGCCGACCTCGCCGTCCGCCGGGCGTCGAACGTCGAGTACAAGGCAACAGTCGCCGACCCGCGCATCGAGAGCGTGAGGATCCTTCGCCCCCAGGAGATCGGTCGCTACGTGGCCGATGGGCTCTTCGACATGGGCATCACCGGGCGCGATTGGATCGAGGAGACGGCGAGCGAGGTCGTCTCTCTCGGCGAGCTGCATTACTCGAAGGCCACCGCCCGCCCGGTCAACATCGTGCTGGCCGTCGCCGACGACGACCCCGCGACCTCGGCCGCCGACCTGGCCGACGGCGTGAAGGTGGCCACCGAGTACCCCGAGCTCACCCGCCGGTTCCTGGAGAAGCAGGGGATCTCGGCCGACATCCGCCTGTCCTACGGCGCCACCGAGGCCAAGGTCCCCGAGATCGTTGACGCCGTCGTGGAGCTGACCGAGACCGGGCGGGCCCTGAAGGCCGCCGGCCTGCGGGTCATCGAGACCATCCTGGTCAGCCACACCGAGCTCATCGCCAACCCCGTGGCCTGGCAGGACCCCGACAAGCGCCACGCCATGACCCAGATCCACACCCTCCTGCAGGGCACGCTGGAGGCCCGGGGCCGGGTGCTGGTGAAGCTCAACGTCGGGGCCGCGGAGCTCAGCGGGGTCATCGAGATCCTGCCGTCGCTGCGCTCGCCGACCGTGTCCAAGCTGTTCGGCGCCGACGCCTACGCCGTCGAGACCGTGGTGCCCAAGGACCGGATCAACACCCTGATCCCCTCCCTCAAGGACCACGGCGCCACCGACATCATCGAGCTGCCGATCTCCAAGATCGTCCACTGACCAGGGCCCCCGCCGAGTGCTAGGTGCGCGAGACACCTATTGAGTGGCGTCCTCAATGAGTGGACAATCCTCCGGTCCGAGGGGTTTCAACCCGTGCAGGGGGAGAAGTACACATGGCCAGCGGGCGCAATCGTCCCGAAGCCGTCGCTCCGTCGAAGGAGCGGGCCCCGGCGCCGGAGGCCAAGGTCTAACCGGGGGGCGGAACAGCGGGATGTCGGGGGCGGGCGCGCGTGGGGGGCGCCCGGCCCCGGCTCTCACTGGGTCTCGGGCACCTCGCCGCCGGCGCGGGCCGTGGCCGTCCGGGCCTCGACGAAGGCCATGCGCATCTGGTTGAGGGCCTGCACCAGGGGCGGGCCGTTCTCGCCCAAGCGCGGGCCGACTGCGTCGATCATGCCGGCGAGGGCGTCTATGGAGACCTGGGCGTCGGCGAGGTTGGGTGGGCTCTGGCCCAGGTGCAGGGCGGCCAGCTCGACCAGGCCGATGCAGTGGTTGGCGACCACGATCGCGGCCGGCGTCCGGAGCATCTGCTCCTGCATGGCCATCAGCTCGGCCCGTAGCTCCTCGTCCATCTCCTCGCCGCCGGGGGCATCGGGGCCCGCGGGCGAAGGCGGTCGCCCAGCTGCGGGTTCGTCCCGGGAGATCGGGCGTTCACCGGAGGGTGTCCAGAAGGTACTCATGCTGGTACCCTAGGTCCACAACTGCATATGGGAAGCGGGGCCCTCGGGTCCCCACCCTGCCACCACCCGCTGTGAAATGACAGCACCGGTGCGCCGGGTTGATCGACCGCCGAGAGGACGGACGTTGCTTCCGACGTCCGTCCTTTTTTCGTACCGACAACCGTTCCTAGCGAACAACACTGTTTCCCGCGAACACTGGTTCCCGCGAACACTGTTCTCGCTAACCACAGGGAGTGATGCCGCATAGCCGCACCGGAGGGCGCCGACCTCAGGATCAACGACCGAATTCGAGCACGCGAGGTTCGCCTCGTCGACCCGGATGGCAACCAGCTCGGGATCAAGTCGTTGCCGGAGGCCCTTTCCATCGCCAGGGAACTCGAGCTCGATCTGGTGGAGGTGGCGCCGCTCGCTGATCCGCCGGTGTGCCGCATTCTCAACCACGGCAAGTGGAAGTACGAAGCCGCCCAACGCGACAAGGAGTCACGCAAGAAGGCCGCCACCAGCTCGATCAAGGAGATGAAGTACCGGCCGAAGATCGGTGGTGGCGATTTCGACACTAAGACCCGCAAGGTCGGCGAGTTCATCGACGAAGGCCACAAGGTCAAGATCACGATCATGTTCCGTGGTCGAGAGGTGGCTCACCCCGAGCTGGGCAAGCGCATCCTGGATCGCATCGCCGAGCAGTTGCCGCTGGCCAAGGTGGAAGCGGCCCCCAAGCTCGACGGCCGGAACATGGTGATGGTCCTCGCCCCCGACCGCAGGGCCCGGGCCGCGGCCAAGGCCGGCCACGCCGAGGCGCCCCCGCAAACCGATACCCCGATCAACCCGCCGCCCGCCACCTGAGCGGGGAGGAGACAACGCAATGCCCAAGATGAAGACCCACCGCGGCGCCGCCAAGCGGTTCAAGGTGACCGGTACGGGCCGCATCATGCGGCGGAAGGCGTTCCGCTCCCACCTGCTCGAGAAGAAGAACTCAGTGAAGACCCGCCGTCTCGGGCGCGAGTCCGAGGTCGTCGGCGGCGACAAGGCCCAGGTCAAGCGCATGCTCGGGCTTTGAGCCCGCACAGTCGCTAGTACGCATAGTCGCTAAGACGCAATACGAGCACGTTTCGCAGCAAGATCCAAGTTCCCTGTACCGTCCCTTGATCCACCGGTAGCGCAAGTCGCCGCCGAGGGGCCAAGGGCCCCCGTCGGCACGTCGCGGGCGTGGTGCGAAGCACCCGGGTGCCCGCCACCCAGAAAGAAAGGCATTCCTCATGGCCAGGGTCAAGCGTTCCGTCCACGGTCGCAAGCACCATCGCGCCGTCCTCGACGCGGCCAAGGGGTACTACGGGAACCGCAGCCGCAGCTACAAGTCCGCCAACGAGGCGGTCATGCACGCGCTGCACTACGCCTACCGCGACCGCCGGGCCCGCAAGGGCGACTTCCGCCAGTTGTGGATCCAGCGCATCAACGCCGGTTGCCGCCAGCACGGCATGAGCTACAGCCGCTTCATCGCCGGCCTGCGCGAAGCGGGGGTGGAGGTCGACCGCAAGGTGCTGGCCGACCTGGCCGTCACCGATCCGGCCGCCTTCGCCGGTTTGGTCAAGTTGGCAGGGGAGAGCCGCCAGGCCTCGTGAGCCCGGCCGGGCCGGGCCTCGCCTTCACCTCGGGCCGGGTCAAGCGCCTGCGGCAGCTCCTGGGCCGGTCCGCGGCACGCCGGCGGGAGGGGGCGTTCGTCGTCGAGGGGCCCACGCTGGTGGGTGACGCCCTCGACGCCGGCGTCGAGATCGAGTGCCTGTTCGTGGCCCCGGGGTCGTCGGAGCCGGTGGTGGCCCGGGCCGAGGCGCAGGGAGTACCGGTCTTCGAGTTGGCGCCCGGGGTGCTGGAACGGGTGGCGGGCACCGTCGCACCGCAGCCGGTGCTGGCCGTTGCCCGGACCGTCGATGTCGACCTCGCCGACCTGTCGGCCGAGACGCTGGTGGTGGTCTGTGTCGATCTCCGCGATCCGGGCAACCTCGGCACCGTGCTGCGCAGCGCCGAGGCTGCGGGGGTCGGCGGGATAATCTGCTGCGACGGTTCGGTCGACATCTACAACCCGAAGTGCGTTCGGGCGTCGGCCGGGGCGCTGTTTCATACCCGAATCGTGGCTAGAGGGGAGCCGGTGGAAGTGCTCGGCACGTTGGGCGACCGAGGCCTGCGGCGCCTGGGCACGCGCCCCGACGACGGGCAGCCGTACGACCGCGTCGACCTGGCGGCACCGACCGCGCTGGTCCTGGGCAACGAGGCCAACGGCCTGCCGGCGCCGGTGGCCGATGCCATCGACGGTTGGGTCACCATCCCGATGGTCGGCCGCTCGGAGTCGCTCAACGTCGGGATGGCCGCCGCCATCCTGTGTTTCGAAGCCGCCCGCCAGCGCCGGGCATGACCGGCCCGGAAGGCCGGTCCGGCCAGCACTCATGGGGCCGCCATCGTCAGATGGCGGGATCATGACCGGCCCGGAAGGCCGGTCCGGCCAACACTCATGGGGCCGCCATCGTCAGATGGAGACTCCGTGACCGGCGCGGCGACGATGGCTTTCGACCGGCTGCCGGACGCGGTCCTCGATCTCGACGCCGCGTGCCGGGTGCGGTCGGTGAATGCCGCGGCACTGGCGCTCACCGGCCTGGACCGCGCCGAACTGGTTGGCCGCACGCTCGCCGAGGTGCTCGAGCCGCGCCGCCCCGACGGCCAGGCCCTCTGCGCTGAGGGTTGGCACCCCTCGGCCCGGCTCCCCTCCGTCCGGCGGATACCCGAGCAGGAGGTCTGGCTGTTGGCCGCGGGCGGACGGCTGGTGCGCACCATGGTGACCGGGCGCTACGAGCGCGACGACGCCGGCACCCTGACCGGCGCCGTGCTCGTGCTGCGCGACCGGGCCAGGCGCCGGCCGGGAAGCGGCGACGGCATCGAGGTCATCTCCACCGTGAGCCACGAGCTGCGGTCACCGCTCACGTCGGTGAAGGGCTACACCAGCCTGCTGCTCAACCGGTGGGACCGCCTCGGCGAGGAGCAGAAGCGGGTGATGCTCGAGCAGGTGCACCACGACGCCGACCGGGTCACCCGGCTGGTGACGGAGCTGCTCGACATCAGCCGGCTGGAGAGCGGCCGCCTGGTGCTGCGCCGGCAGATGGTCGATCTTGTCCCCCTTGTGAACGGCGTGCTCGACAAGGTGCGCATGATGGAGGCCCGGCTGGTGGCCAAGGTCGACTTCGGAGAAAACTTCCCCCACGTCTACGCCGATCCCGACAAGATTGAACAGGTGCTGACCAACCTCGTCGAGAACGCGGCCAAGTACGCCGACCCGGAGAGCCTCCAGGTCACCGGCGGTCTGAAGGACGGCACGGTGACGATCGCGGTCGCCGACAGCGGCGAGGGGATACCTGTCTCCGACCTGCCCCGGGTCTTCACGAAGTTCTTCCGGCGGGCCGAGACCCGCCCGACCGGCTCCGGCCTCGGCCTCTGGATCAGCCGCGGCCTGGTCGAGGCCCACGGTGGCCGCCTGGTGGTGGAGTCCGAGGTCGGCCTCGGGTCGGTCTTCCGGTTCACCTTGCCGGTCGATCCGCCGACGGAGCTCCAGTGACCGGCCCGGGAGGCCGGTCCAGCAAGCACTCACTGGACCATCCCTCGAAGAGGGTGGACCGGTGAGACCCATCAGCGACGTCGCCGCAGTCGAGGCCGGCGGGCTGGCGCGGGTCTCCTCCGCCGGCTCCCTGGCCGAGCTGCGCACCGTCGAGGCCGAGCTGGTGGGGGGAAAGCGCTCGGCCCTGGCCACCCACAACGCCGGCCTCGGGGCCCTGCCCGTCGAGGAGCGCAAGGCGGCGGGCCGGGCCATCAACGCCGCTCGTACCCGCATCGAGGCCGCTATCGCCGAGCGGGCCGGCACGCTCGGCGCCGCCGAGCGCGAGGCCCGCATCGAGTCGGAGCGGCTCGACCTCACCGAGGTTCTCGATCGCCGGCGGTCCACCGCCGGCCACCGCCACCTGGTCACCCAGGCGCGCGACGAGCTGGAGGACCTGTTCGTGGCCATGGGCTACGAGGTGGCCGAGGGCCCGGAGGTGGAGACCGACTGGTACAACTTCGAGGCCCTGAACATGCCGCCGGCCCACCCGGCCCGCAGCATGTGGGACACGCTGTACGTCAAGCTCGGCGCCCCCGAGTCCACCCTGCTCCGCACCCACACCTCACCGGTGCAGATCCGGGTGATGCAGGCCCAGGAGCCGCCGATCTACGTCGTGGCCCCCGGCCGCTGCTACCGCCGCGATACCCCCGACGCCCGCCACCTTCCGGTGTTCCACCAGATCGAGGGGCTCGTTGTCGACCGGGGCATCACCTTCGGCGACCTGGCCGGCACCATCGAGGCGTTCACCGGCGCCTTCTTCGGCCCCAACATCCACTCTCGCCTGCGGCCGTCGTTCTTCCCGTTCACGGAGCCGTCGGCCGAGTTCGAGCTGACCTGCATCTTCTGCGAAGGCCGGGGTTGCCGGGTCTGCTCGCAATCGGGCTGGATCGAGCTGGGGGGCTGCGGCATGGTCGACCCCAACGTGCTGGCCGCCGTCGGCATCGACGCCGAGGAGTACTCGGGCTTCGCCTTCGGGTTCGGCATCGACCGCTGCGCCATGATGCGCCACGACATCGACGACATCCGCCACTTCATCGCCAACGACATCCGCTTCCTCGAGCAGTTCTAGGTCGTCCACCATGCGCATCCCCCTCTCCTGGCTCCGCGACTTCGCCCCGTTCTCAGCCCCTCCGGCCGACCTTGCCGCCGCCCTCTCGGGCCTCGGACTGGTCGTCGAGGGCGTCGAGTCTTTCGGCGTGGGCCTGGGCGACGTCGTCGTGGCCCGGGTGCTGGCCACCCGGCCTCACCCCAACGCCGACAAGGTGCAGGTGGTCGACGTCGACGCCGGCGACGGCGAGGCGCTCCAGATCGTCTGCGGGGCCTTCAACTTCGCCGCCGGCGATGTCGTCCCTCTGGCCCCGGTCGGCGCCCGGCTGCCCGGTGGGATGCAGATCGGCCGGCGCAACGTGCGGGGCCAGTGGTCCAACGGGATGCTGTGCTCGGGCCCGGAGCTCCAGCTCAACGCCGACGGGGAGGGGATCATGATCCTCGCCGGCGAGCTGGCCGCCGGCACGCCGCTGGTCGAGGCCCTGGGCATCGTGTCCGACGTGGTGTTCGACATCGACATCACGCCCAACCGCCCCGACGCCCTGTGCGTGGCCGGCGTGGCCCGCGACCTCGCCGCCCGCCTCGGGCTGGCGTTCTCCATCCCCGAGCCGCCGGCGCCCGCTCCCGGCGAGCACGACGAGCTGGTCACCGTCGTCGTCGAGTCACCCGACCTCTGCCCGCAGTTCACCGGCACCGTCCTGTCCGGCGTCACCGTCGGCCCGTCGCCTCACTGGATGGCGCAGCGGCTCACCCTCGCCGGCATGCGCCCGATCAACAACGTGGTCGACGTGTCGAACTACGTGATGCTCGAGCTGGGCCAGCCCAACCACCCCTACGACCTCGATCGGCTGCCCGGCCGGGGCCTGCTCGTGCGCCGGGCCCATGCGGCCGAGACCCTCGTCACCCTCGACGGGGTCACACGCGCCCTCGGCCCCGACGACTGCCTGATCTGCGACGCCGAGAGCACGCCGGTCGGCATCGCTGGCGTGATGGGCGGCGCGTCCAGCGAGATCTCCCCGTCGACGACCACCGTGGCCCTCGAAGCGGCGTGGTTCGATCCCGTCGCCATCGCCAAGACGTCGAAGCGCGTCGGGCTGCGCACCGAGGCGTCGGTGCGCTTCGAGCGCGGCGTCGACCCCCAGGGCGTCGATCGGGCCGTCGCCCGGTTCTGCCAGCTCGCGGCCGAGGTGGCCGGCGCCACGGTGGCCGGCCCGACGATCGACGTGCGGGCCGACCTGCCCCGGCCCGTGCGGGTCGCGGTGCGCACGAGCCGGGTCAACGCCATCCTCGGTACCGAGCTTTCGGCCGGGGAGGTGTCGGGCTACCTCCAGCCGATCGGCTTCGGCTGCACCCCCACCGGCGACGGCGATTTCCGCGTCGACATCCCCTCGTGGCGGCCCGACTGCGAGCGCGAGATCGACGTCGTCGAGGAGGTTGCCCGTCACCACGGGTATACCGAGATCGCCCGCACGATGCCCCCCATCACCAGGGCCGGGGGCCTGTCGCCCTATCAGCGCGACCGCCGGGTGGTGCGGGAGATCCTGGTCGGCGCCGGCTTTTCCGAGGCATGGGCCACCACCTTCGTCGCTCCCGACGATCTCGCCCGATGCGGCCTCGATGCCGCGGCGGTGGAGGTGGAGAACCCTTTGGCCGCCGAGGAGTCGGTGCTGCGGCCGTCGCTGCTCCCCGGCCTGCTGCGGGCGGTGGCCGCCAACGCCGGCCACCGCCGGCCCGAGGTCGCCCTGTTCGAGATCGGCCACGTCTTCCTCCCGCCGGCGGCGGGCGAGGCGCTGCCGGTCGAGCCCGAGCACCTGGCCGCCGCCCTCGGCCAGCGCGACGCCCAGGATGCCGTCCGGCTCTGGAACCTGCTGGCCACCGGCCTGCGCCTCCTCGACGTGTCGCTGGAGCCGGCCGCTCTCGCCGGCCTGCACCCGACGCGAGGCGCCCGCGTGGTGGTGTCGGGCCGGGCCGTGGGTCAGGTCGGCGAGGTCGACCCCGCGGTGTTGGCCGCCCACGGCATCGAGGGCCGGGTCGGGTGGCTCGAGATGGACCTCGGCGCCCTGCTCGGCTCGGCCCGCCGGCCCGCGGTCCACCGGCCGGTGAGCCGCTTCCCGTCGGCCGACCTCGACCTGGCCTTCGTGGTCGACGAGGCGGTGCCGGCGTCGGCCGTCGAGCGCACGCTGGGCGGCGCCGCCGGCGACCTGTTGGAGCACATCGAGCTGTTCGACGTCTTCCGCAGCCCGCAGCTGGAAGGGGGCCGCAGCCTGGCCTGGCGCCTGCGCTTCGCCGCCCTCGACCACACCCTGGGCGAGGAGGAGCTCACCGACCTGCGCCGGCGCTGCATCGAGGCGGTCGCCGCCGCCCACCCCGCCCGCCTGCGGGGGTAGCGACCCGCTACTGCCAGCTGGCGATGGCCTTCTGGGCCACGTCGTACTTCTCCCGCGCCGTCTTCATCTGCGCCTGGGCCTCTTCGATCTTGTCGGCATCGCTGGCGATGCGGGCGCCCTCCACGCAGGTGTCGACCGCGGTCCCCGTGGCGTCGAACGCGGCGCGCACGGCGGCATCCACGGTGGAGTCGGGCACGGGGACGGCCTTGCGGGCCTCAAGGAGGTCGTCCTGGAGCTGGGTGCACTCCGAGAGGACCACCGGCCGCTGGCCGGCGTTGAGGGCCTGGACCGACCGGTCGATGTCGTCGCTCACGACCTTGACGATGCCGGCGTAGCGCTCGTCCCAGTCGGCCTTGGTGGTGGCCGCACCGCTGTTGCCGCCGCCGCAGCTGCTCATGACAAGGGCTACCGCTACCGCAGCGAGAGAGGAGCGCCCTCTTGAATGAATATTCATCCTCATGTATTATCAGTCCCGTGGTTCGAGTCGGAGTCGTCGGTGCGTCGGGATATGCGGGGGCCGAGCTCCTGCGCCTGTGCCACTCCCATCCCGACCTCGAGGTGGCGTGGGCGAGCGGCGACACCCAGGCCGGAACCCTAGTCGGCGGGCTTTATCCGAGCTTGGCCGCCGCCTATCCCGGCCTGGCGTTCGAGGCCTTCGACCCCGCCATGGCCGGCGCCGTCGACCTGGTGTTCCTCGCCCTGCCCCACGGCGCGTCGCAGCGGCTGATGCCGGGGCTCCTGGAGGCCGGCGTGAAGGTCGTCGACCTGGGCGCGGACTTCAGGCTGCGCGATCCCGCCGTCTACGAGCGGTGGTACGGCGAGGCCCACGTCGCCCCCGGCCTCCTCGACCGTTTCGCGTACGGGTTGCCGGAGCTCAACCGGGACCACATCGCCAGGGTCGAAGCGGTGGCGTCCGCCGGCTGCTATCCGACGGCGGCCGCCCTGGCCCTGGCCCCGCTCACTGCAGCCGGCGCCATAGAGACGGCGGGGGTCATCGTCGACGCGGCCAGCGGGGTCTCGGGCGCCGGCCGGGCCCCCAAGCACGCCACCCACTTCGGTACGGCCAACGAGGACTTCACCGCCTACGGCCTGCTCGACCACCGGCACACGCCGGAGATGGAGCAGTCGGTGGGAGCCACCATCTTGTTCACGCCCCACCTGGCGCCCATGACCCGCGGCATCCTGGCCACCTGCTACGCCCGGCCGACGGCGGGCACGACGCCCCACGACGTGCTCGGTACCCTCGCCGCCGCCTATGCGGACGAGCCGTTCGTGGTGGTGTCGCCGGCGCTGCCCTCGACCAAGGCCACGTGGGGATCCAACGCCGTCCACCTGACCGCCCGCTACGACGAGCGAACCGGTTACATCCTGGTGCTGGCCGCCCTGGACAACCTGGTCAAGGGCGCCTCCGGCCAGGCCGTGCAATGCGCCAACATCATCCTCGGCCTCGACGAGACCGCGGGCCTCTCCTCGATCGGGGTGTACCCGTGAGACCCATGAGCGTTCCGGGGTTTGTGGCATCGGGCATCGCGTGCGGCATCAAGGAGAGCGGTGCGCCCGACCTGGCCCTGGTGTCCACCGCCGACGGCCGGCCGGTGCCGGCGGCCGGGGTGTTCACCTCCAACCTCGCCGCCGCCGCGCCGGTCCAGGTGAGCCGAGCCCATCTGGCCGCCACCGGTGGGTACGCCTCGGCGGTGGTGATCAACAGCGGCAACGCCAACGCGGCCACGGGCGCGACGGGGCGCGATCAGGCCGAGCAGACCTGCGCCCTGGTCGCCGAGGGGCTGGGGTGCCGGCCCGAGGAGGTGCTCGTCTGTTCCACCGGCCTGATCGGCATCCCGTTGCCGTTCGCCGCCCTCCGATCGGGCGTCGCTCCGGTGGTGGCGGCCCGTGACGCCGGCGGGTTCCCCGCCGCCGCGCTGGCGATGATGACCACCGACACCGGCCCGAAGGACGTCGTGCACCCGGGAGACGGGTTCGTCATGCGCGGCATCGCCAAGGGCGCGGCCATGCTGGCCCCCGACATGGCCACCATGCTGGCGGTCCTGGCCACCGACGCCGCGGCCACGCCGGCCGAGCTCCAGGGCTTCCTGCGGGCCGCTGTTGCCCGCTCGTTCAACGAGCTCTCCGTCGACGGGGCAACGTCGACCAACGACACGGTGCTCGCTTTCGCCGCCGGCGGCGCCGGCCCCCGGTCCGGCATGGCCGGCGCCATGGCCGCGGTGTGCGCCGAGCTAGCGCCGCTGATGGCCGATGATGCAGAGGGGGCCACCAAGCGGGCGCGGGTGCGCGTCGTAGGCGCCGCGTCA
>JBPCLE010000237.1:0-18350 GCA_051003575.1 Acidimicrobiales bacterium
GTCTCGGCCACCTCGTCGATGCCCCCGCCCGGGCCGGCGAGAAGGAGCCGGTACAGCCGGCAGCGGCCCAGCAGCTCCTCGTGGGTGCCCGAGTCCACCACCCGGCCGGCGTCGACGACGGCGATGCGGTCGGCCAGGCGCAACGTGGACCGCCGGTGGGCGACGAGCAGGGTGGTGCGGCCCTGCATGAGGCGGCTGAGGGTGGCGTGGATGCCCTCCTCGGTGCGGGCGTCGACCGCCGAGGTGGCGTCGTCGAGCACCAGCACCTGGGGGTCGGTGAGCAGGGCGCGGGCCAGGGCCAGGCGCTGGCGCTGGCCGCCGGAGAGCGTCAGCCCGCCCTCGCCCAGCCGGGTGTCGTAGCCGTCGGGCATGGCCGTGACGAACTCATGCGCCTCGGCGGCCCGGGCTGCGGCCACCACCTCGTCGTCGGTGGCGTCGGGGCGCCCGTAGGCGATGTTGGCCCGCACCGTGTCGGAGAACAGGAACGACTCCTCGAAGACCACGCCGATCTGCCGGCGCAGCGAGTCGAGGGTGACGTCGCGCACGTCGGCCCCGTCGAGGCGGACGCTGCCCGTCTGGACCTCGTAGAACCGGGGCAGCAGGAGCGACACCGTCGACTTGCCCGACCCCGAGGGGCCGACCAGGGCGACCGTCTCGCCGGCGCGCACCGTGAGCGAGAAGCCCTGGAGGACGGGCTCGGAGCGGAGGTAGCCGAACGTCACGTCGTCGAAGACGACGTCGCCGGTGACGGGAGGCAGCGTTCCCGCGCCCGGCCGCTCGGCCACCACCGGCGTCGAGTCCAGCAGCTCGAAGATCCGTTCGGCGCCAGCCCGTGCCTGCTGAGCGATCACGGTCAGCACCGAGAGCATCCGCACCGGTCCCACCATCTGGAACAGGTAGGTGGAGAAGGCCACGAAGGTGCCCAGGCTGATCCGGCCTTCCAGCGCCAGCCAGCCGCCGAAGGCCAGCACCGCCACCTGGCCCAGCGCCGGCACCGCGGCCAGCGCCGAGCCGTACCGGGCCTGGATGCGGACCGCCCGCACGCGCGAGCCGAACAGGTCCTCGGCGGCCCCGGCCAGCCGGTCGAGCTCCCGGCGCTCCTGCCCGAACCCCTTCACCACCCGCACGCCCGACACCGCCTCGTCGACCACGCCGGCCACCTCGGCGGCACGCTGCTGGGCGTCCCAGGAGGCGGGGAAGACGGTGTCGCGCAGGCGGATGGCGATCCACGCGATGGCGGGCACCACCACCAGGCTCACGACGGTGAGCAGCGGCGAGAGCACGGCCATCACGCCCAGGGAGAGGACGACCATGACCAGATTCCCGCTGGCCAGGGGAAGGAAGGCCAGGAGGCCCTGGACCAGGCCGACGTCGGACCCGGCCCGGGAGACGAGCTGGCCGGTCTGGAAGTCGTCGTGGCGGGCGAAGTCGAGGCGCTGCAACCGCTCGTAGATGGCGTTGCGCAGGTCGAACTGCACGCTGAAGGCCACCCGGCCGCCGACGAAGCGCCGGACGTGGGCCACGGCGAAGCGGAACACGCCGGCCGCCACCAGCAGGGCCAGCCACGGGGCCAGGGGCCGGCGCCGGGCCAGGATGACGTCGTCGATGATCACCTTCTGGATCACCGGCGTGAAGGCGGAGACGGCGAGGCCGAGGATGGCCACGCCGAACGCGGTCACCACGTCGCGCCGGTGGGCCATGAGATAGGGCCAGAGCCGGCGGATCCAGCCTTGGGACATCCAGCCGAGAGTACGGCCGCCGGCGCTCCTCAGCGCGCGGGGGCGAAGCCCAGCGCCGGGTCGTGGCGGAAGGTGTAGGTGTGCCAGCGCCGGCCCGAGCCCGCCTTGGACTCCAGCCGGAAGGCGATGACGAGGTGGCGGCCGTCGGTGCGCAGGGTGATGGCCCCGTACACCTCGACGTTGCGCCGGGCCAGCAGGTCCTGGTCGGCGGCCCGCGCCCTGCGGTGCTCCTCGCGCACGTCGTCCGGCGTCTCCGGATTTTCGATGAGGCCGTCGAGCCGGCGGATCCGGCGCAGAACAGATGCGTCCTCGCGCTCCCGTCCGGAACGGAGGATCTCGGTGCAGAGGATGAGCGGGGCCGGGCCCCGGCCGTGGCGGCCCAGGCGCCCGAGCAGGTCGGGCCGCGGGTGGACGTAGCTCTCCTGGTCGCCGGAGGAGACGGTGAAGGCGAAGGGGTCCACGGCCCGGAGGAACTCGTCGGTCACGTCGGCCGACCCGTGGTGGCAGGACTTCATGACGTCGGCACGGAACCGCTGGCGCGCCGGCTCCACGGTGTCGCCCAGCGGGTCAGCCGGGTCGGCGCCGGCGTAGTGGCGGAGCAGGAAGTGCTCTGCGGGCAGGTTCAGGTCGCCGCCGAAGAAGAGGGAGAAGTCGCGGTAGTGCAGCCGGAAGAGCACGGAGTGGCCGTTCTTCGTCTTGGCCTCGTCGCCCCGGCCGGTGAGCCCCGGTTTGTCCCCGAACCACCGCAGCCGGGGATTGCCCTGCGGGTCGGGCTCGACCACCGGCCCGAGCACCTCGATGGTCAGCTCCGGGCTCTCCGACGGGCTGAAGCCGGGCAGCCACGAGCGCCCGCCCTCCAGGGTGCCGTGGACGGTTGAGAGCATCTCGACCGCGCCCACCCGCCCACCGGTGAGCGCGGTGTGGATCAGCTTGGGGTAGCGCTTCCGTCCCCGGTTGGCCTCGTTCGCGTACAGCGCCCGGATCTCGGCGTCGGTCGCGACGATCTCGGTGAGGAACTGCCCGCCGGTGTCGCTGGCGCCGAAGAGGTGCTGGCCCGCCCGTTCGGCGAGCCCGTTGTGGTGGACCTTCCCGAAGGAGAACCTCTCCTGCTCGAAGCAGGGTTGGAACCCGCCGTAATGGTCCTGGTCGGAGTGGGTGATCACCGCGGCGTGGAAGCCGATGTCCTTCTTCAGCTTCCCGAACCGCCACTTGAGGAAGTTGTACATGTTCCGGCCCTCGCCGGCGTCGACGATCACGATCTTCTCACCCGGTGGCCGTTCCGGTGTGACGAGGAGGCACCCGTCGCCCTGGCCGACGTCGACGAAGACCACCTCGAGCGGGCGCTCGTCCTGGCATTCGTCTCGGCGCACCAGGTAGCGCTGAGTGCCCCACCTGACCTCGAAATAGTCGCCGTCGGTGCCCACGACGTTGAGGAAGTCTCCCCAGAGGAGCTGCTTGACCTTCCGCTTCGTGGTGGGGTTCCGCAGGTAGACGTCGCCCAGCCCCGCGAACGTGACGTTGCCCATGTGCCGACCTCCCGCCTCTTGGCGAGCCCAGTGTAGGAGCGGCGGTCGTTACAGTGCTCGTCCATGCCGGCTGCCGACGCGACCGCCGTCGTGGAGGACGGCGTGGCCATGACCTGGGCCGCGCTGGAGGCCGAGGTCGACCGGGTGGCCGCCGGCCTGGCCGCCCTCGGGCTGCGTGCCGGCGATCGCGCCGTGTGGTGCGGGCCGAACAGCACCGGCGTCGTGGTGCTCATGCACGCCTACCGCCGGCTCGGCCTGGTGTCGGTGCCGCTGCCCTACCGGCTCACCGCCGGCGAGGCCGCCCACGCGCTCGCCGACAGCGGGGCGGTGGTGGCGGTCAGCGACCCTGACTACATCGGCCTGGTGCCGGGCGCCCTGACGATCGACGACGTGATCGCCGCCGGTGCCAGCCGCCGACCGCCCCCGCCGGCGGGCGAGGGGGCCACCATGCTCTACACGCCGGGCACCACCGGCACGCCGAAGGGGGCGGTGCGCCGGCCGTCGGACCCGGCGCTGACCGCCGCGCTGGTGGCCGAGCTGGGCCTGGGCGCCGGTGAGGTCCACCTCGTCACCGGGCCGCTCTACCACGCCGGCCCCCACGCCTTCGCCCTGCTGGCCCACCGCCGGCGGGGCACGCTGGTCGTGAGCCGCCGGTTCGCCGCCGGCGAGTGGCTCCGGCTCGCGGCCGAGCACCGGGCGACGTCGGCCTTCGTGGCGCCCGTCCACCTGAAGCGCATCCTCGCCGCCTCGGCCGGCGCCGACCTGTCGTCCATGCGGACGCTGGTGGTGAACGCCGCGCCGGTGCCCTTCGCCCTCAAGCAGGAGGTGATCGCCCGGCTGGGCGATGGGTTCCTCTATGAGATCTACGGATCGACGGAGCTGGGCATCGCCACCGTGCTGCGCCCCGAGGACCAGCTCCGCAAGCCCGGCTCGTGCGGGCGCGCCTACGCCGGGGTCGAGCTGCGGGTGGTGGGCGACGACGGCGCCGAGGTGCCCGCCGGTGTGGCGGGCGAGCTCTTCGTCCGCTCCGCCAACGCCATGGCCGGCTACCACCGCTCCACCGACCGCCTGGCCGAGCTGCCCGGCGGATGGAAGTCGGTGGGCGACGTGGCCTGGCTCGACGACCAGGGCTACCTGCACATCTGTGACCGGCGGACCGACCTGGTCATCACCGGGGGCATGAACGTGTACCCGGCCGAGGTCGAAGCCGTCCTGCACGCGCACCCCGACGTGGCCGACGCCGCCGTCTTCGGCGTGCCCGACGACGAGTGGGGGGAGCGGGTCCATGCCGTGGTCGCGCCCCGGCCCGGCGCCGGCGTGGACCTGGCCGCCCTCGACGCGTTCCTGGGCGGGCGCCTGGCCGGGTTCAAGCGCCCCCGGTCGTGGTCGGTGCGCGCCGAGCTGCCCCGTACCGAGAGCGGCAAGCTGCTCAAGCGAGTGCTCCGGGCCGAAGTGCCGGCGCCGGCATGAGCCGCCCGGGCGCCCGGTCGGCCCGGGCCCTGCTGCTGGCCGTGGCCCTGGCCCTGCCGACCGACGCGGCGACAGCCCAGGAGCCGGCGCCGGCGCCGGCTCCTGCCGCCCTGGCCACCCCCGTCCTCAGCCTGCGGCGGGTGCCGGCGCTGCTGTCGCGCGTCGTCGGCGAGACCCACCTGCGCACCGACCTCGACCGGATCATGTCCGACCCCGTCTACGGGGCGGCGCGGGAACGGTCGTGCCTGGTCGTCGGCGACCCGGGCGGGGGGACCGTCCACTATTCCCGCCAGCCCTCGCTGGGCCTGATCCCGGCGTCGACCATAAAGCTGCTGACCACCGCCGCCGCCCTGGCCCTGCTCGGGCCCGACATGCGCTACACCACCGACGTGCGCGCCGGCGCCCCGCCGGCCAACGGTGCGGTCGCCGACCTGTACCTCGTGGGCGGTGGCGACCCGTTGCTCTCCACTGCCGAGTTCGCCTCCGACGGCGGCTACCTCGGCCAGCGCCGGCGGACGACCTCCATCGAGGCCCTGGCCGACAAGATCGTGGCCGCCGGCGTGCGGCAGGTGGGCCGCCTCCACGGCGACGAGAGCCGCTACGACAGCCAGCGGCTGGTACCGAGCTGGAACCCCCGCTACATCGCCAACTTCGACATCAGCCCCCTCTCCGCCCTGGTCGTGAACAAGGCGTTCACCCAGGCCAGCCCGCCGGCGGTGGCCGTCTCCCCGCCGGCGCACGCCGCCTCGGTGCTCGCCGACCAACTCCGGGCACGGGGGGTCGCCGTGGGCGACACGGGCGCGGCCCGCACGCCGGCGGGCACCACGCGGGTGGCGTCGATCGACTCGGTCCCGCTGAAGGAGGTCGTCGCCGAGATCCTGGAGAACAGCGACAACATGGCCGCCGAACTACTGGTCAAGGAGCTGGGCACCCGGCCAGGCGTGCCCGGGTCCACCACCGCAGGCCTGGCCGCAATCGACGAGAAGCTGCGCCAGCTCACCGGCGTGGGCCCCGACGACGTGGCGTCCGTCGACGGATCGGGTCTCGACCGCGGCGATCGGGCGACCTGCGCCGTCCTCCAGCGGGTGGTGGCGGCGGGGCCGGACGGGCTGGTCGACGGGCTCCCGGTGGCCGGCCGCAACGGAACGCTGTTCCGGCGCTTCCTCAACACGCCGGCGGCGGGGAAGGTCCGGGCGAAGACGGGGTCGCTCGAGGGGGTGGCCGGCCTGAGCGGGCTGGTCAGCGGCGATGGCGGACGCACGCTGGCCTTCTCCCTTATCGCCAACGAGCTGCCGACCGCCTCGGCCGGCGTGGGCCTCCAGGACCGGGTGGTCAACGTGCTGGCCGCCTTCCCGCGCGCGCCGACGCCCGAGGCGCTGGGGCCGAAGCCCCCGGCGGGATGACCGCCGCCGTCGAGCTCCCGATGTTCCCGCTCGCCAGCGTGCTCCTGCCCTCGTCGCTGCTCTCCCTCCATGTCTTCGAGGACCGCTACCGGGCGCTGGCCCGCCGGTGCATGGCTGGCGACCGCCGGCTCGGTGTGGTCCTGATCGAGCGGGGGAGCGACGTGGGCGGCGGCGATGTGCGCTTCGACGTTGGCACCCGGGCGGTCATCGCCGATGCGGTCGAGCTCGACGACGGCCGGTGGATCCTGGTCCTGGTCGGCGAGGACCGGGTTCGGGTCCGGCGCTGGCTGCCCGACGACCCCTATCCCCGCGCCGAGGTGATGGCTTGCGAGGACGGGCCGGCGGAGGGGGCAGGCGGCCGGCGCGACGACCTCGAACGGCTGCTGCGCCGGGTCGTGGGCCAGAAGGCGGCGCTCGGCGAGGGGCCGGCGGAGACCAGCGTCGACCTGAGCCCCGACCCGGCCGTAGCCACCTGGCAGGCGGTCGGAATGGCGGCCTTCGGGCCGCTCGACGCGCAGCGGGTCCTGGGCACCGACGGAGTGGTCCCGCGGCTCGAAATGGTGCTCTCCCTGCTCCAGGAAGAGGCCGCCGTGCTTGCGCAGCGGTTGGACGGGGGATAGGAAGCACATATGGCCAGGCGGGAGGACAAGGCGAAGAAGAAGGACAAGGGCCTGCCCGGTGAGGCGCAGGACCTCTTCCAGCTCGTCGTCGGCTACGCCAAGCAGGAGACGCTCGGGCCGGTCAAGAACCTCGGTCGATTCGTCGGCTACGGCCTCGCCGGCGCCGTGCTTGGCAGCCTCGGCGCGGTCCTGCTCCTCCTGGGCACCCTCCGCCTGCTCCAGACCGAGACCGGCGACGCCTTCGACGGGAACTTCACGTTCGTTCCGTACCTGGTGGTCCTGGCGACCAGCGGTGCGGTCGCCGCCGGCGCCCTGAAGGCCCGCAGCCGCGGTCAGGGAAGGGACCCCCGATGAGCATCCAGAGCACCAACGGCAAGATCTCCCGGGCCGACATCGAGTCGAAGCTCCACGAGATGCGGGGCGACGTCGAGGAGTCGGCGGAAGCGGCCAAGACGCCGCTCATGGCCATCGCCGGCGGCGTGGCCGTCGCCATCGTGGTGGTGGCGTTCCTGTTGGGCACGCGCCGGGGCCGGCGCCGGTCCACCGTCGTCGAGATCCGGCGGGTCTGATGCTCAAGTCGCTGGTGCGGCTGGGGTTCACCCGCGGCCTCGGGGGCTCGCGCCGCTGGTTAACCGTCGGCGTGGTCGCCGGCGGGCTGCGGCTACTGCGGAAGCTGGCCAAACGTGAGGCCGACGTGGTGTACCTGGAGGATCTGCACCCCGGCCAATCGGTGGTCATCCGACATTTCCCCCGCGCCAAGTAGGGCCATGATGGGTCGGTGGACCCCACCTTCCAGGCCGGCGAGAAGGCCCTGCTGATCGACGCCAAGAGCCGGCGGTACCTCGTGACCCTGCGCGAGGGGGGCCAGTTCCACACCCACGCCGGCGTGACGCCCCACGACCTGATCATCGGGGCCCCCGACGGCTCCACCATCCGCTCGCCGCAGGGTGCCCGGTACCTGGCCCTGCGCCCCACCCTGGCCGACTTCGTGCTGTCCATGCCCCGGGGCGCCCAGGTCATCTACCCCAAGGATCTCGGCCCGCTGCTGGTCATGGCCGACGTGTTCCCTGGCGCCCGCGTCCTCGAGGCTGGCGTGGGCTCCGGCGCGCTGTCGATGACCCTGCTGCGGGCCGGCGCCGACGTGGTGGGCTACGAGCTGCGGGAGGACTTCGCGGCGAAAGCCCAAGCCAATGTCGATTCGTTCCTCGGAGAGGGCCAGCCCTACCGGGTGGAGCTGCGCGACGTCTACGACGGGATCGACGAGACCGGCCTCGACCGCATCCTGCTCGACCTGCCCGAGCCGTGGCGGGTGATCAAGCACGCCGCCACCGCCCTCCGGGCCGGCGGCATCCTGGTCTCCTACCTGCCGTCCATCGTCCAGGTCTCCCAGCTGCGCGACGCCCTTGCATCCGCCGGCTTCCTGCTGGCCCAGACGGTGGAGGTGCTGCAGCGGGGATGGCACGTGGAGGGGCTGGCGGTGCGCCCCGACCACCGCATGGTCGGCCACACCGGCTTCCTGACCTCGGCGCGGCGGCCGGCGGAGCCGGAAGGCCCATGAGCGGCCCGGGAGGCCGCTCCAGAGGAAATCATGGGGCGGAAGCCTCATGAACGTGCTCGACCTGATCGTGGTGATCCTGGTCATCACCTCGATCGGCGGGGGATGGCGGCTGGGCCTGCTGACGGGGGCCACGTCGTGGGTGCTGCTGATGCAGTCCCTCGTGGTGGCCACCCTCGTGCTCCCGCCGGTGGCGACGACCCTGGGCGGGAAGGACCCGGGCCTCCGCCTCCTGGTCGCCGCCCTGGCCTTCGTCGGTGCCGGGTTCGCCGGCCAGCGCATCGGCATCCTGGTCGGCGTCCAGTTCCGCAAGGCGTTCCTCCCCGAGGACGGCCCGTCGCGCCGCCGGGACAAAGTCGCCGGCGCGGTGGCCGGCCCGGTCGCGGTGGTCATCGGCATGTGGCTGCTCGTCCTCCCGCCCCTCGGCGAGGTGACGGGGACGCTGTCGGGCCTCACCCGGCACTCCGCGTTCGCCCGGGCCATGGGGGCCGCGCTCCCGCAGCCGCCCGACACGTCGGAGGCGCTCCGGCGCCTGGCCGGGCCGGCGGGCACCCCCTACGTGTTCGACGGACTGCTGCCGGCGCTCGACACGGGCCCGCCTCCGGCCGAGTCCGGTCTCGGCCCCCAGGTCGTGGCCCGCGTGTCGGCCAGCACGGTGAAGGTGGAGGGCATCGCCTGCCGGTTCGAGCGCGACGGCAGCGGGTTCGCCGTCGCTCCGGACCTGGTGGTGACGAACGCCCATGTCGTCGCCGGCCAGCAGCGGACGACGGTCGTGCGCCCCGACGGCCGGCGCCTGCGGGCCCAGGTGACCGTGTTCGACCCGGCGCGCGATCTTGCCCTGCTGGCGGTCCCCGGCCTGGACCAGGCCCCGCTGCCGCTGGCCGACGGCAGGGTCGGCACCAACGCGGGCGTCTTCGGCCACCCGGCGGGGCAGGCGCCCCTGGAGATCTCGCCGGCAGCCATCCGCGCCAAGGTCAACGCCCTCGGCTCCGACCTCTACGACCTGGGATTGACCCGCCGGTCGGTACTGGTCCTGGCCGCCGAGCTCGAGCCGGGCGACTCCGGCGGTGCGCTGGTCGACGCCGCCGGCCAGGTGGTGGGCGTGGCCTTCGCCATCTCACCCGACAGCCCCGACACCGCCTACGCGCTCGCCACCTCCGAGCTGCGCCGCGTCCTGGAGGCCGACCGCCGGTCGCCGGCGCCGACCGGCCCCTGTTTGGCGTGACCCGCCGGTAGGGTGAGGGCCATGGCCGACGTGGTGAAGACCGACGAGGAGTGGCGCGAGCAGCTCACCCCGGAGCAGTACGAGGTGCTCCGGCGCAAGGGCACCGAGCGGGCGGGCACGGGCAAGTACGCGTACTCCAAGGACGACGGCATGTACCGCTGCGCCGGCTGTGGCGCGGCGCTCTTCAGCTCGGAGGCGAAGTTCGAGTCTGGCACCGGGTGGCCGAGCTTCACCGAGCCGGCGCTGGCCGAGGCGGTCGACCTGCACACCGACCAGTCCCACGGCATGCGGCGCCCCGAGGTCGCCTGCCGGGCCTGCGGCGGCCACCTGGGCCACGTCTTCCCCGACGGCCCGGGCCAGGGAGGCCAGCGCTACTGCATCAACTCCGCCTCACTCGACCTCGACGCGGGCTAGCCGGCACCGAACCAGCCGGCGCCGTCGGCCACCAGGTGGGCCGGCCCTGCGCCGTTGTAGATCCCGAGGAGGCCACCGGCACCGACCTTGGCCACGACGAGGTTGGGTGTGGTCTGGCCGGTGCCGAAGTTGAGGTTGGATGCCAAGGGCAGTGCCTCGCCGGCCGGCCACACGGTCAGGTAGCCGCCCACGGCGGGCTCGACGGCGGTCACGTTGAGGACGACGGCGGTCACGCCCGTGGCCGGCACGCCGCCGCGGCCGGTGACCTGGAGCGCCATGGCCTGCCCGCCGGCCAGCGGGCCGGCGGGGGCGCCGTTGGCGACGCGGGTGTCGAGTACCCGGGCCGGCGACAACGGGTGGTACCGGGCGCCGGAATCCGCCCCGTCGGGCCCGAACCACCCGGCGATGTCAGCGACGACGTGGGCCCCGCCGCCTCCGTTGTAGATGCCGACCCTGCCGTCGTCGCCCACCTTGACCACCACCAGGTTGGCGACGGTCTGGGACGCGATGAAGTTCAGGCTCGAGGCCAGGGGCAGTGTCGCTCCCGCCGGCCAGGTGGTGAGGAAGCCTCCGGCCAGCGGCTCTGTCACGGTGACGTTGAGGGCGACCGCGCCCACGCCCGCCGCGGGCACGCCGGCGCGGCCGGACACCTGGAGGCTCAGTACGCCGCCGGTACCGAGCCGGGCAAGCAATCCGCCCAGGCCCGTCCGGGTGTCGAGCAGCCGCGACGGCGCCACCGGGTGGTAGCGCGCACCCTCGGGGGCGCCGCTGGCGCCGTACCAGCCCGCCACGTCGGCGATCAGGTGTGTCGTGCCCGAGCTGTTGTACAGGCGGACCTTGCCGCCGGCGCCGACCTTGACCACCACGAGGTTGGGTACGGTCTGGCCGGCGACGAAGTTGAGGTTGGAGGCGAGGGGCTGGGGCTCGCCCGCCGGCCAGGCGGTGATGAAGCCGAGCGCGGTCGGCTCGGTCACCGTGACGTTGATCGTGACGGCGGAGACGCCCGACGCCGGCACCCCGCCCCGTCCCGTGACCTGAAGATCGACGACACCGGCCGACCCGACCTTTCCCAGCGGGGCGCCGTTGCCCTCGCGGGTGTCGAGGATCCGGGCCGGCGGCAGGGGGTTGAACCGGGCGCCGAGGATCGGGGTGACCGCCGGCGACGCGCTGGACTGGGGGCCTGTGCCCACGCTGTTCACGGCCGCCACCGTGAACGTGTAGGCCGTCTCGTCCAGCCCGGTCAGCGTCTGGGTGGTGGCGGAGGAGGCGAAGGCGGTCGCCGGCTGCGCCGCGGCCCCGATCGACGGGGTGACCACGTAGCCGGTGACCGGTTGGCCGCCGTCGGAGGTGGGCGCCGCCCACGCCAGGGTGGCGTCGCCCTCCCCGGCCATCGCGGTCACGGCGGTGGGGGCGGACGGCACGGTCGCGGCCACGGGCGCGGCCAGCCACGCGCTGGTCGCCGTGTTCCAGTGGGTGGCGAGGTAGCTGCCGGCCGGGGGGGCGGTGGAGAAATAGTCGTCGTGGTTGCAGTCGAAGGTGTTCTCGTGCGCCGCCGGGCAGGTCTGCACCATGGGCTGGCCGGAGCCGTCGGCGTAGCACATGCGGTCCCGCTCGTCGGTGCAGTGGCCGTTGGTGGTGGCGTTGGGGGCGGTGTCCTGGACCCCACCCAGGTTGTGCATGAGCTCGTGGGCCTCGACGGACTGGCCCGCGATCCCCCAGCAGCCGTTGTCGACCCGGGAGATGAGGCTGTAGCGGTTGTTGTAGTTGTTCTGGGTGGCCCGGTCGTCGTTGTACACCTGGCCGATCCCGCAGTAGACGTTGGCGTCCATCCAGACCATGTACTTACGGTCGTTGCGGTTGAAGCCCTTGCCGGTGAGCTCGTCGACCGTGGTCTGGAAGCTGTTGGCGGCGGCCGTCGACAGCGTCACCTTGGCGACGATCGGGGTGCATGCGGCGTCGTGGACGAAGCGGACCCGCCGGGTCCCCCCCGTCTCAGCCGCGCTGCGGTCGAACACGGCGTCCATGGCCGCGGCCCAGATCTGAAAGGAGGCGGCGAAGGCGTCGTAGCGGTCGGCCTTGCCGCTGACGTTGGCGTACACGAGCTGCACCCGCTGGCCGGCGCTCCCGTCGCCCACGCAGACGGGGCCCTCGGCCGCCACCTCGGGCTGTGGGCGCAGCGCGGTCTCCGCCGGCGTCTCCGGCTCGCGTGCCACCCGTACGTCGATGCCCTCCGGGGCCGGGTCGGGGCCGTGGGTGCAACGGGCCGGGCCACCCCGGCCGGCGGCAGCGTCGGCGCGCATCTCGAAGCGGCCGTCGCACGGGCCCGTCACGGCGCGCTCCAGGCCGCCGTACCGCAGGCCTTTGGCCGGCTCGTCCTTGGGGTTGGCCGCCGCCGACGCGGGGCTGGCGGCGAAGGCCAGCGTTGCCGCCAGCACGATCAACGAGACGAGGAGCGGGGGGAGTGGGCGAGAGCGGGGGAGCACCCCCCGGCTATCGGCATCCCGGCCCTAAGGCTTGACCGTCGCCGGATGCGCCAGCCGGGCCGGGTGGGTCAGTCGACCTCGATGAAGATGCACTCCCCGGGGCACTCCTCGGCCGACTCGATGGTGCCGTCCTCCTGGCCCGCGGCCACAACGGCAAGGCCCTCGACGCCGCCGGGGTCGCTGAACACCTTGCCGCCTTCGCGCACGTAGGCCAAGCCGTCGTCGAGCAGCGTGAACACGTCGGGCGCGATCTCCTCACAGAGACCATCGCCGGTGCACAGATCCTGGTCGATCCAGACCTTCATCGCCATGGGAAGCCCTCTTCCTCTTCGAGACGGGATGCCCTCACGGGCTACGAGTTCAATTTACCCGGAAATCACCAGGAAAACCAATCGCTCCGGGGCTACCGTGGTTTCCGAGAGGCCCGGTGTACGGTGGCCCTTCAGTCGAGGGCCGACCCGAGGAGGTGATTTCGACGTCCAGCTCCGAGTACGAACGTCGGCTGTCAGCCTACGAGCAGCAGGTAGAGGGCCTGCTCGAGCAGGTCAAGTCGCTGGAGGAGGAGGTCATCGGCCTCCGCCGCAAGCTGCAGGACGCCCCCAAGCGGGTTCGCACCCTCGAGGAGCGCCTGCTCGAGACCAAGGGCCAGCTGGCCCAGGCCACCTCGAAGAACGAGAAGCTGAGCTAAACCCTGCGCGAGGCGCGCGACCACATCGCCGAGTTACGGCGCGAGGTCGAGAAGCTCACCCAGCCGCCGTCGGCCTACGGCACCCTGCTGGCCCGCAACGACGACGGCACCGTCGACGTGTTCTCCGGCGGCCGCAAGATGCGCGTCGCTCTCCACCCCGAGCTGGAGGACATCGAGTTGGAGCGCGGCCAGGAGGTCGTGCTCAACGAGTCGTTGAACGTGGTCCTGGCTCGTGCCGCTGAGCTGTCCGGCGAGGTCACCACCCTGAAGGAGCTGCTCGACGACGGCCGGCGGGCCATCGTGGTCGGCCGGGCCGACGAGGAGCGGGTGGTGGAGCTGGCGCAGTCGCTCGCCGGCGAGAAGCTGCGGGCCGGCGACAGCATCCTCATGGACTCCCGCACCGGCCCCCTCCTCGAGCGCTTTCCCCGTCCTGAGTTCGAGGAGCTCGTCCTGGATGAGGTGCCCGACTTCTCTTACGAGGACGTGGGGGGCCTCGACAACCAGATCGAGCAGATCACCGACGCGGTCGAGCTGCCGTTCCTGCACCGCGACCTGTTCACCGAGCACAAGCTGCCGGCGCCGAAGGGCATCCTGCTCTACGGCCCCCCTGGCTGCGGCAAGACCCTGATCGCCAAGGCCGTCGCCAACTCCCTGGCCCAGAAGGTCAGCGAGGTCACCGGCAACAAGGCGGCCCGCAGCTACTTCCTGAACATCAAAGGCCCGGAGCTGCTGAACAAGTACGTGGGCGAGACCGAGCGCCAGATCCGCCTGGTCTTCCAGCGGGCCCGGGAGAAGGCAGAAGAAGGTGTTCCCGTGATCATCTTCTTCGACGAGATGGACTCGCTCTTCCGCACCCGTGGCACGGGCATCTCCTCCGACATGGAGGCCACGATCGTCCCGCAGCTGCTGGCCGAGATCGACGGCGTGGAGACCCTGCGCAACGTGATCGTGATCGGCGCCTCCAACCGGGAGGACCTGATCGACCCGGCCATCCTGCGCCCGGGCCGTCTCGACGTGAAGATCAAGATCGAGCGCCCCAACGAGACCGCGGCCACCCAGATCTTCAGCCGCTACCTCACCTCCGACCTGCCACTGGACGAGGGCGAGGTGATGAGCCTCGGCGGCGGCGACCCCGAGAAGGCCGTGCGGGCCATGATCGAGCGCACCGTCGCCGAGATGTACAAGGACGACGACGACAACCGGTTCCTCGAGGTCACCTACCAGAACGGTGACAAGGAGATCCTGTACTACAAGGACTTCTCGTCGGGGGCCATGATCGAGAACATCGTGCGCCGGGCCAAGAAGCTGGCCATCAAGCGGGTCATCGCCGGCGAGAGCCGGGGCATCCGCACCTCTGACCTGCTCGAGTCCATCAAGCAGGAGTACAAGGAACACGAGGATCTGCCCAACACCACCAACCCCGACGACTGGGCCAAGATCTCGGGCAAGAAGGGCGAGCGGATCGTCTACGTCCGCACGCTCATGTCCAAGGGCAAGGAGGCCACTGGGGGACGGGCCATCGAGCGTGTCGGTACCGGCCAGTACCTGTAGGGCGCTCGGGCTGAGAAGCCGCGCCCCGGCGAGAGGGTAGGGTCCGCGCGCCATGGCGATCAGGAAGGTCTGCGGGGTCGAGACCGAGTACGGCATCATCCTTCGGGGCGCGGAATCCAACCCGATCACCGTGTCGTCCCTGCTGATCAACGCGTATGTGTCCCGGCTGGCCCGCCAGGCCGCCGGGGGGGCCGGCAAGGTGGGCTGGGACTTCGAGGACGAGTCGCCCGGCCGCGACGCCCGCGGCTTCGCCCGCGAGGGGGCCATGGCCCCGGAGATCGAGACCCACCTCGTCAACGCGGTGCTGACCAACGGCGCCCGGTACTACGTCGACCACGCCCACCCGGAGTACTCCTCGCCCGAGTGCTCCGACGCCATGGAAGCCGTCCTCTGGGACAAGGCGGGCGAGCGCATCCTCGCCCGCTCGATCGAGGCTGCGGCGGAGGTGCTCCCGGCCGGCCAGGAGATCGTCGTCTACAAGAACAACTCCGACCGCAAGGGAAATTCCTACGGCTGCCACGAGAACTACCTGCTCGACAGAGCCGTCCCCTTCGCCCGTCTCGCCGCCCAGATCACGCCCCACTTCGTCTCGCGCCAGATCTACACCGGCGCCGGCAAGGTGGGGAGCGAGGCCGCCGGCTTGGGTGCCGACCGGGTGCCGTTCCAGCTCACCCAACGGGCGGAGTTCTTCGAGGAGGAGATCGGCCTCGAGACCACGCTGAAGCGCCCCCTGGTGAACACCCGCGACGAGCCCCACTCCGACTCCCAGCGCTACCGCCGGCTCCACGTCATAGTGGGCGACGCCAACCTGGCCGAGGTCTCCACCTTCCTCAAGGTGGGCGTGACGGCCCTCGTTCTGGCCATGATCGAGGACGACGAGCTGGCCGGGGTGGACCTGACCTTGGCGTCGCCCGTGCAGGCCCACCGCGCGGTCTCCTACGACCTCACCCTGGCCGCGCCGCTGGCGCTGGCCGACGGCAGGACCATGACGGCCCTCGAGATCCAGTGGGAGCTGCTCGACCGGGCCAAGAAGTACGCCGAGAGTAGGGGCCTGGAGGCCGTGGGCGAGGAGGTGGGGCGGGCGCTGCTCGATCGGTGGGAAGCGGTTCTGCACGGGTTGGAGACCGATTTCCTGGCCCTGGCCAACCAGCTCGACTGGGTGGCGAAGTACCAGATGGTGTCGGCCTACCGCGACCGCCACGGCCTGGGCTGGGGCGACCACAAGCTGGCCGCGCTGGACTTGCAGTACCACGACGTCCGTCCCGGGCGCTCCCTGTACGAGAAGTGCGGCCTGGAGCGGCTGCTGTCCGAGGATGCGGTCGTCTCGGCCATGACCAACCCGCCCACCACCACCCGGGCCTACTTCCGGGGCCGCTGCCTGCAGAAGTGGGCCGGCTCCATCGCCGCGGCCAACTGGGACAGCCTGGTCTTCGACCTCGGCTCCGACCCGCTGCGCCGGGTCCCGATGATGGAACCGCTAAAAGGAACAGCGGCGCACGTCGATAGGTTGTTACAAGAGTGTGAGACTCCAGCCCAGCTCCTTGAAGCGCTGGGGTCACCGTAGGAGGCAGCCGGACCATGGCAGAACGAGAGCAGAAGCGGAAGCAGTCGACGACTCGCAGCGACGAGGTGGTCGAGACCGTACCCGCCCAGACCAAGCAGGGCGACAAGCTGAAGGCCGAGCTCGACGATCTCCTGGACGATATCGACGAGGTGCTCGAGGACAATGCCGAGGAGTTCGTCAGATCCTATATCCAGAAGGGCGGTCAATAGACGCCCAACGGGTGTGAAATGGCTTGCATTGTCGAACGGATATTCGATAGAAATAGAGCATGAGGAGATGTTCTAAGTGCGGAGAGTTGAAGGCGGCCTCCGATTTCTACCGGGCCGGCGGGAGATCCGGGGATGGTCTTCGAGGCGACTGCATCCGATGCAACTTGGCGGCCCAGGCTGAGCGCCATCGGCTGGACCCGAAGCCAGCTCGGAGGCGAACGGAGGAGTGGCGCTTGGCCAACCCTGAAAGATACCTGGCGAACCAGGCGGCCTTCATCGCATCGGGTGGCAAGAAGCTGGCCGACCGAAGGAGTCACCTGAAACGGAAGTACGGCATTACCATCGAGCAGTACGACGCCATGCTCGAGGCGCAGGGCGGCGGGTGCTTCATCTGTGGGAGGCGGCCTCGTGAGGACAGCTCCCTCCATGTGGACCACGACCATTCGACCGGAAAGGTCCGAGGCATTCTGTGCTTCTGCTGCAATAACGCGCTGGCTGATTTCCAGGAGAACACCGAACTCCTGACCAAAGCTGTCGGCTACCTGATCTCGCACGACCCTGCGGTGCAGGAGCAGGTCAACCTGGCCAGGAGCCGGGCGAGGCGGCTGGTCGCCAGCCGGCCCTGATCGTTGGACGAGACGGGCGGGCTGGGCGGAGCACGCCGGGTGCTGGTATACGGCGTGACCGGCGCCGGCAAGACCACCATGGCCCAAGCGATCAGCCGGGCGACGTCACTGCCCTGGTACCCGGTCGACGCCCTGACCTGGGAGCCGGGGTGGGTTCCGGTGCCGGCCGAGGAACAGCGTCGGCGGATCGCCGAGGTCTGCGCCGGCGAGGAGTGGATCCTCGACCACGCCTACGCGAAGTGGGTCGATATTCCTCTGGGGCGGGCCGACCTGGTCGTCGGTCTGGACTACCCCCGGTGGTTCTCCCTCCAGCGCCTCCTGCGGCGGACGGTCATGCGGGCCGTGGGGGGAACCGAGATCTGCAACGGCAACCGACAGTCGCTCAGGATGGTGTTCTCCCGGGAATCCATCGTCGTGTGGCACTTCCGCTCCTTCGCCAGCAAGCGCCGGCGTATGCGGTGCTGGGCCGACACGCCAGGCGGGCCGGCGGTGCTGCGGTTCACCCGGGCCAAGGAAGCGGCGGCATGGCTGGCCGCGCTGGCCGGCGAGGGCGCCTGAGCGACCTCAGCCTTGGCGGGCGCGAGACCGGTGGAGGTGCCGAAGTAGGGTGATCTCGGCGCCGGCCGCGATCAGCTCCCGGTTCGTCCACCACAGGGTCTCGGCGAAGGGGCGGTCCTGGGGGCCGCCCGGCCAGTCGCAGCGCGCCAGATCGGTGTCGGCGCCGGCCGCGCCGGCGCAGGCCTGGATCCAGGTGGCCGCGGCCCGTTCGAGGAAGGCCATGGCGCCGGCGGCGGAGCCAGGCAGGTCGATGTCGTGCCACTGGAGGCGGTGGTCGCCGAAGGTCCAGTCGTGGCGGAGCACCTGGGTGCCGGCCAGGGTGCACATCCGCCAGGCGATCGTGGGCACGACCGGCCGCCCCTCGCCGCCGTCGCGCTTCCACCGGGCGTCGGGATGGGCCCGCACCGTCCAACTGCCCGGCGCCGGCTCCCACAGGTACTCGGGGTCCGACAACCCCTACAGGTCGGCCCACAGCATGAACCAGGAGGTCTGCAGCTGGGCGTTGAGCGGCGCAAGCCCCCGGTCGTCCATCGCCGGCCGAGCATACCGGCCGACTCCATTAACGGGAGGGGGGCAGGCCCCCCCCGGCCTCCCCCCGAGGCGTGGGGGGGGGTGGGGGGGGGGGGGGGGGGGGGGGGGGGGGGGGGGGGGGGGGGGGGGGGGGGGGGGGGGGGGGGGGGGGGGGGGGGGGGGGGGGGGGGGGGGGGGGGGGGGGGGGG
>JBPCLE010000238.1:0-9863 GCA_051003575.1 Acidimicrobiales bacterium
ATCGTCCTCGGCACCGGCGGGGGCCTCTACCAGCCCGCCGGCGACGTGCGCCGTGACCAGATGGCCAGCTTCATCGCCCGCACCCTCGACTTCGTGATCGAGGTCGGCGTGTAGCCAGCCGGTCGACAGGCGGGGCTTCGAGTTCATGATTGGGCGACGTCCTGGCGTTCTGGCGTCAAGCAGTCCCGGTTCCCGGGACTCAGCTACGCAAGAACGACGGGTTCGCCTGGAGAACGGGAAAGGGGGCCGGCACGTGCCAGCCCCCTTTCATCCGCCGGCTGGTGGGCGAGGCGCTCGAGCAGGCCACCGCCATCGTGCACTCCCATCGTGACCTCCTGGACTGGGTGGCCAGCGAGCTCATCACCCACGAGACCCTGCGCGAACCAGATCAGCAACCGTTCGCCGAGGCCGTCGAAGCCAGGATGGCGGCCAAGTCCAGCCCGTCCAATGGCGCAGAGCCTCCTGCGCCCGTCGTTGCGGCAGCAGTCCCGCCGACGCCGACCTGAGCCGTTCCAAAGTTCGGTTGGCCGGTGACTACGTCGGCGTCAGAGCCAGATTGGTGCTGACGAGCGAGTCGAGGGTACGGGCCAGGAACGAGGCCATCTGGTCGCGGCGCACGGGCGAGTCGGGGTCGTAGTTCCTTCCGCCCGTGCCCTGGGCGATGCCCTCGGCGGTGATGGCGTTGATGTTGGTCTCGTGGACGTTGCCGTCGTCGTCGTCATAGAAGTCCTGGCCGGAGGTGAGCTCGTCGTCGCTCACGAAGGTCAGGGCCCGGTTGATGAAGCTGGCCATCTGGTCCCGGCTGACGAGCAGGTCGGGGCCGTAGCAGTCGGTTGGCCTGCCGCCTACCGCTCCCTGGACGACGCCGGCCGCGGCCAGGCGCTTGATGGCTTCAAAGTGGACGTTGTCCGGGGCCAGCGCTGCGGTGGGGTCCGAGGGGCAGGGGAAGGGGTTGCCGGCGCCGGCGGCGGGCAGCTTGCCCGGGGCGGCGTGGTCGATCGTGCGGGCGATGAAGCTGGCCATCTGGTCCCGGGCCACTTCCAACTCGGGGCCGTACTGGTCGGCCGGGAGCCCGGCGGGACCGCCCATGGTCACCTCGTACCAGGCCAGGCAGTTGATGGCCTGCTCGTGGACGTTGCCGGCCACGTCGGTGAAGGCGCCGGTGGGCACCTGCTCCAGCGGGCAAGCGGTGGTGAGGGCGCGGGCGAGGGGATCGGTGCCCACCCGCTCCACGTCGTAGCCGAGGACGTACAGCCCGGCGTTGATGTCGCTGATCACCACCAGGCCCGAGGACTCGCTGGTCTCGATGACGTCGACGCCGGTGACCAGCGTGACGTCGGGCCAGACCTGGCCTCGCTGGAGGCCGAGGCCGGCCCCGGCCTCAGGGGCAGGGTCGGCGACCGCCGGCGGGACGAACGAGGCCAGCTCCCGGGGTGCGCCGGGATCGGAGACGTCGAGCACCCGCAGGCCGTCCGACAACCAGGTGGTGAACGCCACGTCGTCACTCACGATGCGGGACAACCGCGGCCCGTACAGGCCGTTGTCGGGCGGGGGCCAGATCTCGGAGCTCGGGCTCCGGTAGGTGCCGATCTCCGTCGGCGGGTCATGGGAGAAGTCGATGATGCGCTGCGCCCCCCATTCCCCTTCCTCGTCGGTAAGGTCGCCGGCCAGCCCGGAGGGCACGAAGGAGAAGCCGTGAGCGAAGGCGGTGCCCTCGGCTCCGGCGCCGGTCCATTCGAACTTGACCGACCCGGTCGCCGTCCCGGCCGGGGCCACCACCGTCTGCTGGAAGCGTTGCTCGGCCGTCGGCGCGCTCAGGCTGGCGATCTCGCTCTCGTCGACGGCGCTGCCATCGGCGGCGTACCACACCACCGCCGCCCGGAAGGCTCCGGCGGTGACCGAGGCCACCTCGAGCAAGGCGCCGGCGTCGTAGCTCTGGCCGGGGACGACTTCGAAGCGGGAGACGGCGTTGACCTCGCCTCGGCTCACCCGGTCGTCGGCATTGGCGACGCTCTCGAAGCGACCCGTACCCGTCGTGAAGCCCGGGAACGGCACCACCCGCACGTTGGTGGTGCTGGTGCGCTCCCACGTGTTGGGGAAGACCCCTCCCGCCGCACCGACGCTGAGGGTGGGGTTGGGCACGTACTGCATCTCGGCGTAGGCGCTGCCGGGGATGACCATCACCGGGATCTCGGGGATCCCGCCGGTGGGGCCGTTGTTGGGGGAGTTCAGCTCCTCGCTGCCGTAGTTGATCATCACCGCGGTGGCTCCTGCTGCCGCTGCCCGCTGGGCCTTCTCGACGGTGCTGCACCCGAAGAAGGGGCTTCCTCCGCGATCGAGTAGGGCGATCTTGCCGGCGGGGTCGGTGACGTAGCGGTCGGGCGTGGTGCTGGTCTCGGGGCAACCCCGGCCCACGTAGGCGATCTCACCGCTGACCTGCTGGCCCGGGAACTCGAACAGCCGCTGGTTGATGGGGTTCTCGCAGGCCCGGAACGTCCCTGCTGCGGTGGCCGGGGAGGTGATCGACAGACGTGTCTTCGCTGGGTCGATATCGTCCTCGGACACCATGACGAGCGATTCGCCCCCCGGGCCGGTTAAGGGTGCCACGTCGGCGGCGTTGCCCTCGATGTCGGGATCGGGAAGGTAGCCCCAGCTGGGAGGATCGGGAGTGAGCTCGGGCGGTAGCTCGGTGCCGGGGACGTGCTCGGGCATGTTGTCCAAGTCCAGCTTGAACACCGCCGTCGTCTCGATCCCGAAGTCGCTGGACCCGTCGTAGAACGAAACGTAGGCGCCGTCACCGTCGGGCGTGGGGGCCGCGGCCCGGCCGGCCAGGAAGGTCCGGCAACCGTTGACCGAGCCTTCGCCGATCTGCACGGGCGGGAAGGTGTCGACCTGGACGGGGTTGCGGAGGTCGGTGATGTCGAGCACCCGCAGGTCGCCGAAGGGGGAGGCGTCGTGGGCGTTGCCGATGCTGAACGGGGTCGTCGCCAGGGCGAAAAGGCGGTCGCCCCGGGTGAACATCCGCACGTCTTCGAAGATGCCCCACTGCCCGGTGGCCGGGCTGCAGGGCGCCGGCGCCGGGTCGCAGTTCGGGTTGGGGATGGTCGCCGGATCGAAGACCCCCAGCTGGGCGGAGGCTGCCGGGTTGCTCACGTCCCAGAACTCGACCCGGGCGCCGAAGAAGAAGGACGGCTCGCACCGTTGGATGGCGATGGCCAGCACGTCGCCGCTGAAGGTGGGGGTGGTGACGGTGAGGGCATCGACGGCGCCGGCGCTGACCGAGACGTTGTCGAGCTCCTCACCGCCGCGCAGCGCGGCGCCGACGGTGTCCTCGATGGTGATGGTGGTCTCGAGGGCGGGCTCAGCGGGATCGCTGAGGTCGACCACCTTCACGCCCCCGTAGTCGGTGCAGATGCGCCCGGAGCTGGCCTGGGCCCCGTGGAACAGCGCCCCGCCGCCGACGAAGGCGGTGTCGCCCAGCGTGGCCACGTCGCCGTTCTGGCCCCGCGGCTTGACCTCTCCGTCGAGGCCGAGACTGGCGAGGTCGGAGCTGCCCAGGAGATCGAGGCGAACGGCCCGCACGTCGCCGGCGTCGAGCTCGCGGGCCGACGCCGGGACGCCGGTTGGCGTCAACACCGACACCACGACGGCCGCCGCCGCCAGTGCCGCCAACCCTCGCCGCCGACATCCTCGCGCTGCGCCGGAAACTTGCATCCCTGATGCTCCCATGCCCCCACAACCCCCTGGCGCACAAGCGTGCGCATCGACCTCTATGGGTGGGCATGATGCTCTTTCAGCCGGCAGCTTACAATAGCTGTTCCCGACATCTACCGAGCGCCACGGGAGAAAGACCCTTGCCGCGCCGCCCGAAATGTGATTAAATTACCGCCAGCTTTGGTGGTCAGCACGCTGGCCGGCGCGAGAAAGAAGGTTGGCATGAACAAGACCGTGGCCGTCGCCGTCGGGTTCGTGGCGCTCGTTCTCGGAGGTGCCAGCCTGGCGTGGGCGTGCACGCCCCAGGCATCCCTCGGTGCATTCACGCCCTTCCAGTCCCCGCCGGGAACGGTGGTGACCGTGACCGGTTCGACGTTCGAGGACGGTCCGGTCGAGATCCGCTGGGGCGGCCGGAACGGGCCGGTCATCGGTGTGGCCCAGGGGCCGGACTTTTCCACCTCGGTCACCATCCCCCCCGCCGCACCCGGGGTGTACTTCGTGGCCGCCGTCTCCTACGACGACGCCGGCCAGTACACCTCGAGGGCGAAGCCGTTCGAGGTGACGGCGCCGCCAGCCGAGTCTCGCCCGGACAAGCCGCCGCCCGTCCAGCCGCCGGTGGACCAGCCGCCGGTGGACCAGCCGCCGGTGGACCAGGCACCGGTGGACCAGGCACCGGTGGGCGGCGTACCCGCGGACCAGGTCGAAGCGGAGCAGCCTGCCGCCACTGACGCAGCGGCGCCGACGGCTGCTCCGGCCGCCGGCCCCGCCGCCCCGGTCGTTCGCCCGGCCGGACCGAACGCCTCCGCCGAGCCCGAGGCCCGACGGGCCCCGGCCGTGGCCGATCGGGTGCCAGCAGCCGCAGCGCCTCCCGAATCCCCGCTCGCAGCGCCAGAGGCCACGCCGGCCCGCCCGTTGGCCGAGATCATCTCCGGCGATCTCTGGAGCGGCTTCGCCGCCGGGCCGGACGTTGCCGCCCCCAGCCTCACCGATTCCCCGTCGACGTCCAGCCGTACCGCCACCCTCACGATGGGGATGGCTCTCCTCGCCGCCGGGTTGGTGGCCCTGTTCGGCGGTGCTGTCGCAACGGTGACGGCACGGCGGCGCAGTCATGCCGACGCGGGGCCGGCTACGCGGTAGCGGCCTCCAATTGCCGGTCGAGGCGTTCGAGGCCATTGACCTGAGTGGCCGGCGCACTTATGGTCACCCAGCGTGACTACGTTGCGACAGGGTAGGGCTCGGTTCTCCGTCGGCGAAGTGCGGCGGCTCTCGGTCAAGCTGGCCGCAGTGCTGGCCGTCGTGGCCACCACCAGCGTGGCTGTGCCCGTCGCCGGAGGAGCCTCGGGCGTGCCGGCCACGCCCAGAGGGACCGCCGGCCACAGCACCGCCGGCCACAGCACGACCGCCGACGAGGTCCTCGACCGGCTGCCCCTGCGGTTCGAGGCCAACCGGGGCCAGACCGATCCCCAGGCCCAGTTCCTGGCCCGGGGCCGCGGCTACCGCCTGTTCCTGACGGCGAACGAGGCCATTGTCGCTCCGGACACCTTGGGGAGCACCGGGCAGCCCGGTGAGCCTACGGCCGGGGCAGGAGACGCAGAGACTGCGCCGGCGGCCGCCGAGGCCGTCCGGCTGGCGTTCGTCGGCGCCGATCCCCGGCCCGAGATCGCCGGGGTCGGCGAGTTCCCCGGCGCCAGCAACTACCTGGGCAGCGACGGCGACGGCGCCGGGCTCACCGACGTCCCCAGCTATGGCGAGGTGCGGTACCGCCAGCTCTACCCGGGCATCGACTTGGTCTTCGGCGACAACCAGGGCCAGGTGGAGTACGACTTCGTGGTCGCTCCCGGAGCCGATCCCGGCGCCATCGCCGTCGATGTCGACGGGCCGGGAGAGCCGGTGATCGATGCCGCCGGCGACTTGGTGGTCGAGACCGCCTCGGGCACGCTGCGCCAGTCCAAGCCGGTGCTCTACCAGGAGCGCGACGGCGAGCGTCACGCCGTGACCGGGGCGTTCGCCCTCCGGGGCGACGGCCGCGTCGGCTTCGAGGTCGGCGACTACGACCCGGACCTGGCGCTGGTCATCGATCCGGTCATCTCATACTCCACCTTCCTCGGCGGCGCCGGCTTCGACAGCGGCCTCAGCATGGCCGTCGATCCCTCCGGCAACGCCTACGTCGCCGGCCGGACGGCATCGCCAAACTTCCCGACCACCGGTGCGGTGCAGCCGGTCTTCGGTGGCGGGACCGACGTCTTCGTGGCCAAGCTCGGCCCCGACGGCTCCACCGTGGCCTACGCCACCTACCTGGGCGGCGCCGGCTCGGAGTTCGGCAACGGCATCGCCGTCGACTCCTCGGGCAGCGCCTACGTCACGGGGTCGACCAACTCGGCCGACTTCCCGACCGCCAACCCCCTCCAGCCGGCCGGTGGCGGCACCGACGCCTTCGTGGCCAGGCTCAACCCTGCCGGGTCGGCCCTCGTCTACGCCACCCACCTCGGGGGGACGGCGGCCGACTCCGGCAACGGCATCGCCGTCGACGGCGCCGGTAGCGCCTACGTCACCGGGTCGACCGACTCGACCGACTTCCCCACGACCTCCGCCGTGCAGCCGGCCAGTGGCGGCGGCACCGACGCTTTCGTCGCCAAGGTCGCCGCCGACGGGTCCGTGCTCGACTTCGCCACCTATCTCGGCGGCACGGCGGACGACTCGGCCTTCGGCGTCGCTCTCGGCTCCGGCACGGTCTACGTCGCCGGGTCGACCGAATCCACCGACTTCCCCACCACTGCTCCATTCCAATGGGCCAACGCCGGCGGCAGCGACGCCTTCCTGGCCGGCATCGCACTCGACGGTTCGGCGGTGGGCTTCGCCACCTACCTGGGTGGGAGCGGCGACGACACCGCATTCGGTGTCGCTGCCGACTCGGGCGGGGCCTACCTCGCCGGGTCGACCGATTCCCCCGACTTCCCCACCGCCAACGCCGCCCAGCCGGCCTACGGTGGCGGCAACGACGCCTTCGTGACCAAGGTCAACACCGCCGGCTCGGCGCTGGCGTACTCGACGTACCTGGGCGGCACCTACTACGAGCAGGCCGATGCGGTGGCGGTGCACGCCGGGGAGGCGTACCTCATCGGCCAGACGGGCTCGGCCGACTTCCCGGCGGTCAACCCCGTGGCCCACTTCGCCGGCAACTTCGACGCCTTCGCCGCCAAGGTGGAGGCAGACGGGTCCGCCTTCGCCTACGCCAGCGCCCTCGGGGGCGTGGGCAACGACCGGGGCCGGGGCATCGCCGTGGACGGCGCCGGCAACGCCTACGTGAGTGGGCAGACCGACGCTCGGGCCAAGGACCCGTCGGCCAACTTCCCGCTGGTCGGGCCGCTCCAAGCGGCGAATGGCGGCAGCGCCGACGCCTTCATCGCCAAGTTGGCCGCCGATGTGAGCGCGGCGCCCCTGGTCACCGGGACGGCCCCCCGCAGTGGCCCGGCGTCGGGGGAGACCCCGGTGGTGATCACGGGGAGGGGTTTCACCGGAGCCAGCGCCGTACGCTTCGGTGCGGTCGACGCCTTGAGCTTCAGCGTCGATTCGCCCACCCAGATCACCGCCGTGAGCCCGGCGCAGGCGAAGGGCACGGTGGCGGTGACGGTGACCACCGCAGGAGGGACCTCGCCCGCCAACCCGGTGGCCAGCTTCGAGTACGCCGAAGGCATCTGGGCCCCCACCGCCTCGCTGCTCACCCCCCGCATCGACCACAGTGCCACCCTGCTGGCCAACGGCAAGGTCCTGGTGGCCGGCGGCCTGGCCAGTCGGGGCGGCCCGTCGCTGCGCTCGGCGGAGCTGTACGACCCCCTCACCGGCACGTGGAGTGCCACGGGATCGATGGCATCCGTGCGCTGGCGCCACACCGCCACCCTGCTGGCCGACGGCCGGGTCCTGGTGGCCGGCGGCTTCGAGGAGCTCCTGGCCGGCTCCAACGCCCAACCCGTACACGACAGCGCCGAGATCTACGACCCGGCCACCGGCACATGGAGCCCGACCGGGGCGATGACCGACCGCCGTGGCCTGCACGTGGCGATCCGGCTGCCCAGCGGGGAGGTGCTGGCGGCCGGAGGCCGGACCTGTGACCAGCCGCCGCCCGCTGCCTGCAACTTCTTGTTCCGGTCCGACACCGCTGAGCGCTACGACCCGGCCACGGGCACATGGTCACCGACCGGGTCGCTGAACATCGCCCGCCACACCACCGGCGCAGCGTTGCTCGGCACCGGCGACGTCTTGGTCCCCGCCGGGTTCACGCCGAGCAACAACGCCTCGGCCGAGCTCTACGACCCGGCCGCCGGCACCTGGGGCCTCACCGGCGAGCTCGGCCAGGGCCGTGCCCGCCAGGGCGCCACCCTGCTCCCCAACGGCAAGGTCCTGGTCGTGGCCGGCTTCGGCGGCGGCGACTCGGCCGAGCTGTACAACCCCGAGACCGGGCTGTGGGAGCTCACCGGCATCCTCGATGTCGATGGCCGGTTCAACTTCACCGTCGGCGTGTTGCCCAACGGCCTGGCTCTGGTGGCCGGGGGAGCGCTTGGGGGGGCGACCACCGAGCTCTTTGACCCGGCCACGGGGGAGTGGCGCTCGGCCGGCCTCATGGCCCACGCCCACGGGAGCGGCAGCTCACTGTCCAACACCGACACCGGCATCGTGTTGTCGAGCGATCCCGACCAGTTCGAGGCCGACGCCGCGGTGTGCGGGGCCAACTGCGGCAAGCTCATGGTCATCGGCAACAACGACGGCCTGGGCTCGATCGAGCTGTACACGTCGCCACCGGAGGCGACGGGGATCGACGTGGCCACTGGTCCCACCGCTGGCGGCACCACGGTTGTCATCACCGGTTCCGGCTTCAACGAGGCCACCTCGGTGCGCTTCGGCGATGTCGAGGCCAGCTTCACCGTCGACTCCTACTCCCAGATCACCGTCATCAGCCCCCGGGGCACCGACGGCACCGTCGACGTGACCGTGACCACGCCCGGCGGCGCCGTCACCATCCCGGCCGCCTTCACCTTCGTGGCCTCCCCCCGGATCGACCTGAGCTTCGCCTGCCCGCCGGCGGAGGTGCCGGCGTCGGGCTTCGTCGACATCGCCGGCAACGTGCACGAGACGTCCATCGAGTGCCTGGCCTGGTACGGCATCGCCAGGGGTGCGCCCGCCGGGCTGCCCGCCGACCAGTACGGCCCCTTCCTGGACGTGCGCCGCGACCAGATGGCCAGCTTCATCGCCCGCATGATCGATCACGCCGATCCCGACGCCTTGCCCGAGGCCGGCACCGCCAACGCCTTCCCCTGCGACCTGGAGCCGGACAACGTGCACTTCGCCAACATCCAGCGCCTGGCGGCCGCCGGGGTGGTGCTCGGGGGGCCCGGCGGCTCGGACCCGACCTGCTACGGGCCCGGCCAGCAGGTGCGCCGCGACCAGATGGCGTCGTTCCTCAACCGGGCCATCGACGAGGTCACCGGGGCGCCGCTCGCCTCCGCCGCCAACGCCTTCACCGACGACGAGGGCAACGTGCACGAGGCCAACATCAACGGCTTGGCCGCTGAGGGCATCGTGGTCGGCACCGGCGGAGGGCTCTACGACCCCGCCGGGTCGGTGCGCCGCGACCAGATGGCCAGTTTCATCGCCCGCACCCTCGACTACCTGGTGGAGGAGGGCTTCGCCGCTACGCCAGCTTGAGGCCGACCTCACTCGCTCGCTGCGACATCGCCCTCACTCGCTCGCTGCGCTCGCTCCGTTCGAGCGAGTTTGATGGTGCGCCGGCGGAGCCGGCGCCCTCCGCGTTGAGGCGGCCGGTGTCCCCCCCCTATCAGGCGCCGCGAGCCTGCTACCTGTCTCGGTCGGTGGCCCGGTGGTAGAGGTCCAGCATCCCGTCGGCGCAGCGGTCCCAGCGGTAGGCGTTGACCCGGGTGTGGCCGGCGGCTACTAGCGCCGCCCGGCGGTCGGGATCGTCGAGCAGCGAGGCCAGCGCCCCGGCCAGAGCGTCGCTGTCACCGACAGGGACCAGGGCGGCGGCGCGGCCCAGCACCTCGGGGAGGGCGCCGGCCCGAGTGGCTACCACGGGGACGCCGGTGGCCATGGCCTCCAGCGGCGGGAAGCCGAAACCCTCGTAGCGCGAGGGGTAGGCC
>JBPCLE010000239.1:0-16810 GCA_051003575.1 Acidimicrobiales bacterium
ACCAGGGAGAGCAGGGCGCCCACCGGGTCGAGCGGGGTCGCTTCGGGGTCCTTCGACGTCGGGGAGAACACGACCACCACCGCCACCACCGCAACCACGATCGGGACGTTCACGAGGAAGGCCGACCCCCACCAGAAGCGCTCCAGCAGCGCCCCGGACACGATGGGCCCGAGGGCGGCGCCACCGCCGGCGAAGCCCGCCCACGTGGCGATGGCCTTGCTGCGCTCCTCGGGCGGGAAGATGGTGGTCAGCAGGGACAGGGTGGCGGGCATCACGGGGGCGGCGCCGATGCCGTTGATGATGCGGCCGGTGAGGATCTGGGGGGCGGCGGTGCCCAGGCCGCCCACCACCGAGCCGAGGGCGAAGATGATCAGACCGAGGAGGAGGGCCCGCTTGCGCCCGAACCGGTCGCCCAGGGCGCCGGCGGGCAGGAGGAGGGCGGCGAAGACCAGGGCGTAGGCGTCGATGATCCACTGGAGCTCCGACGCGCTGGCCTGGAGGTCGGTCTGGAGGTTGGGGATGGCGACGTTGAGGCCGGCCACCGACATGACCACCATCACCAGGGACAGGCACATGACGCCGAGCAGGAACCACCGGCGCCGGAAGATCACGGGATCCTCGTAGAGCGGGCGTGCGGGTTCGTCAGGCATGCGCAGGTCCTTTCCGGCACGGGTCCGTGTCGTTTTAGCATCCGGCCCGCGACTCCGCACGGTTTAAGGTCGAGGCCCATGTCGAACGCCGCGCAGTTCATCTTCACCATGCGCAAGGTCAGCCGCTGCCATCCTCCCGACAAGGAGGTCATCAAGGAGATGACCCTTGCCTTCTACCCGGGGGCCAAGATCGGGGTGATCGGCCCCAACGGGTCGGGCAAGTCGTCGCTGCTGCGGATCATGGCCGGCACCGACGACGGGTTCACCGGCGAGGCCCGCCTCTCCCCCGGCTTCACCGTCGGGCTGCTTGAGCAGGAGCCGCATCTCGACCCGGCCAAGGACGTGAAGGCCAACGTGATGGACGGGGTCGGGGCGGTGGCCGACCTGCTGACCCGCTACGACGAGGTGCTGGCCCGCTACGCCGACCCCGACGCCGACTACGACAAGATCGGCGAGGAGCAGGCCCGGCTGGAGGCAGAGATCGAGGCCAAGGGAGCCAACGACCTCGACCGCCAGATCGAGATCGCCATGGACGCCCTGCGCCTCCCGCCGGGCGACGCCGCCGTCGACAACCTCTCCGGCGGGGAGGCCAGGCGGGTCGCATTGTGCCGGCTCCTGCTTTCCAAGCCCGACCTCCTCCTGCTCGACGAGCCCACCAACCACCTCGACGCCGAGTCGGTGGCGTGGCTGGAGCGCTCGCTCCAGGAGTACCCCGGCACCGTGGTGGCCATCACCCACGACCGGTACTTCCTCGACAACGCCGCCCACTGGATCCTGGAGCTGGCCAACGGGCGGGGGGCCCCGTTCGAGGGCAACTACTCGAGCTGGCTGGAGCAGAAGCAGGAGCAGCTGCGCCTCGAACAGAAGGCCGACAGCGCTCGGGCCCTGACCCTCCAGCGCGAGCTGGCGTGGGTCCGCATGGGAGCGAAGGCCCGTCACGCCAAGTCCAAGGCCCGTATCGACGCCTACGACAAGCTGTTCGCCGAGGCCCGTGAAGCCGAGTCCGCAGCCAAGCGCATTGAGATCGCCATCCCGCCCGGCGACCGCCTGGGCGACCTGGTCATCGAGGTCGAGGGGCTGAGCAAGGCCTACGGCGACCGGCTGCTCATCGAGGACCTGTCGTTCTCGTTGCCGCCCGCCGGCATCGTCGGCGTCGTCGGCCCGAACGGCGCCGGCAAGACCACCCTGTTCCGGATGATCACCGGCCAGGAACAGCCCGACGCCGGCTCGATCAAGGTCGGGTCCACGGTGGAGCTGGCCTACGTGGACCAGAGCCGCGACGACCTCGACCCGGAGCGCACGATCTACGAGGAGATCACCGGCGGCCAGGAGTTCTTCAAGATCGGCACCCGGGAGGTCAACGGTCGGGCCTACGTCGCCTCGTTCAACTTCACCGGCTCCGACCAGCAGAAGCCGGTGGGCCTGGCCTCCGGCGGCGAGCGCAACCGGGTGCACCTGGCCAAGATGCTGCGGCGAGGCGGGAACGTCCTTTTGCTCGACGAGCCCACCAACGACCTCGACGTCGACACCCTGCGGGCACTGGAGGACGGCCTCGAGTCGTTCCCCGGCTGCGCCGTCGTCATCAGCCACGACCGGTGGTTCCTCGACCGCATCTGCACCCATGTGCTGGCGTTCGAGGGCGACAGCCAGGTGCGGTGGTTCGAAGGGAACTTCGCCGACTACGAGGTCTGGCGGCACAAGGAGCTGGGGGCGGCCGCCGACCAGCCCCACCGGATCAAGTACCGCCCGCTGGTCAGGTAGACGGCCCGTCAGCCCCGGCGGTACAGCCGCGTGGTGATCGGGGCGAACACGGCGGTCAGCCCGACGGCGACGGCGAGGACCACCACGATGTCGGCGGTGTGGGCGTTGCCGTCCATCAGCCCTCTCGACGCGTCGGCCAGGATCGAGATGGGGTTGACCTTGACGAACGCCTCCAGGGGCCCGGGCAGGGTGTCGGCCTGGACGAAGACGTTGCTGAGGAACGTCAGCGGAAAGATGCCCATGAACCCGGCGTTCATCACCGCGTTCGGGGTACGCAGCAGGAGCCCGAGGGTGGTGAACACCCAGGAGAGGCCGAAGGAGAAGGTCACCACGAGCGCCAGGGCCTGCGCCGCGCCGAGCACGCCGGCCTCGGGGCGGAACCCGAGGATCACCCCGACCACGATGATGACGACGCCCGCCAGCACGTACCGCACGCTGTCACCGATCATCGATCCGACCAGCGGCGCCGGGCGCCAGATGGGCAGGGAACGGATGCGGTCCACCACGCCCTTGGTCAGGTCGGTGTTGAGCGCCACGCCCGAGTAGACGGTGGTGAAGATCACCGACATGACCAGGATGCCAGGGAGCAGGTAGTCGAGGTACTCGCCGGTGGAGCCCGAGATGGCGCCGCCGAAGATATACGTGAACATCACCACGAACATCACGGGCGTGATGGTGACGTCGAGCAGCTGCTCGGGCACGTGCTTGACCTTGAGCATCCCGCGCCAGGCGAAGGTCAGGGTCGACGACACCGCGCCGGCCCGCGGCGGCCGGGCCGTCGAGGCGATGGCCCGGCGCACGAGCGCCTGGTCCGCCGACCCCGAGTGCTCGGACTGGGTGGTGGGTCGCGTCGTCATACCGCACGCTCCTTGTCGAGATCGCCGGGCCGGCCGTCGGGGACCTGCTCGGCGGGGTGGCCGGTGAGGGCGAGGAAGACTTCGTCGAGGCTGGGCTGGGCCAGCGAAAAGGCAGCGATCCCCACGCCGGCCGCCGAGAGCGCGGCGACCGCCCGGGCAGCGCGGTCGGCGTCCTCACACGACGCCGACAACGCCGACGGATCGGACTCGAGGACGACGGCGCCGAGCTCGCGGTCGAGCAGCGCCTCGGCCTGCGAGCGCTGCGCAGGGTCGAGCAGGCGGACATGGAGGGCGCCGGAGCCGACCGATGACTTGAGCTGGGCGGGGGTGCCTTCGGCGATCACCGTGCCCCGGTCGATCACCGCGATACCCCCACAGAGCTGGTCGGCCTCCTCCAGGTACTGGGTGCAGAGCAGGATGGTGGTCCCTTCGGCGACAAGGGCGCGGACGATGTCCCACACCTGGTTGCGCGACCGGGGGTCGAGACCGGTGGTGGGCTCGTCGAGGAACATCAGGTCGGGGGTCACGACGATGCTGGCCGCGATGTCGAGCCGGCGCCGCATCCCGCCCGAGTAGTGCTTGACCAGCTTGGCCGAGCTGTCGGCCAGACCGAAGGCCTCGAGTAGCTCGTCGGCGCGGCCCTTGGCATCCGCGTGCTTCAGGCCGAGCAGGCGGCCGAGGAGGATGAGGTTCTCCCGCCCGGAGAGGTCCTCGTCCACCGAGGCGAGCTGGCCTGTGAGGCTAACGAGCGCCCGCACCGCATCGGCATCGTCGACGATGTCGTAGCCGAACACCCGGGCGCGGCCGGTGTCGGGACGGATCAGGGTGGCCAGCATCCGGATGGTGGTGGTCTTGCCGGCGCCGTTCGGCCCGAGCACGCCGTACACCGAACCGGTGGCGACGGCGAGGTCGACGCCGTCGACGGCGCGGGTGTCGCCGAAGGACTTGCCCAGGGCGGTGGCCTCGATGGCGAGGGGCGCTTTCGTCGTCATGTGGCCCGTCGTCATGTTGCCCTCCAGGTCGTGGTCCGTCTCCGGGAATGACGACGGAAGGCGTCGGAAGTCATCGCCCTGTCCACGCTAGGCAACGCCGCCGCCGGCCGAGGTGTATTTGCGCCGGCCGCCGCTGGGTAGGCGCCAGCCAGACACTTCCGAGAAGGAGGGGCGACCCTCGACGACCTCGGCGCCCGACTCGAGGCACGCAAGGCGCAGCTCGGCGCCGCGACGGCAGCCGACAAGGAGCACCTCACTACCGAGGTGCTTCGCCAGCTGGCCCGCGATCAGGAGATCCCGGGGCGGTCGTCGATGGACCGCGAGGAGCTGGTCGCCACCGTCGACCCCGCCTGACGCTGGGCGTCAGCCGAGCGCGGCGCGAATCTCGTCGCTGGTGAGGGCGACGTTGAACAGTGGCGTCCCGGGGTCGAACCGGCCGCCGGCGGCGAGGGGCCCGGCGTCGTAAGCGTCGAAGCCGACCTCGTCCATGAGCCCACCCACGGTGGCCTTTGCACCGGCGTCGTCGCCCGCGATCGGGATGGCCCGCCGGCCCGGCGTGCCCGCCGGCTTGGCGTGGTCGACGAGGTGGCGGAAGTGGATGGTGTTGAACGCCTTGACCACCGTGGCGCCCGGCAGGGCCGAGGCCAGCAGTTCACTGGGCGACACGGCACCGCCGGCCAGCTCGGGGAACGTCCCGTCGCGAGGCTCGTAGTAGTTGGTGGCGTCGACCACGAGCTTGCCGGCCAGCTCGGCCGCCGGCAGGTCGCGGTAGCGCAGGAACGGGATGGCCACGACCACCACCTCGCCGGCCTCGGCGGCGTCCGCCGGCGTGGCGGCCGTCGCCGCCGGCCCGATCGCGGCCACCAGGCCGGCGAGCGACGCCGGCCCCCGGGAGTTGGCGAGGACGACCTCGTGACCGGCGTCGGCGAGGAGCCTGGCAAGAGTGCCGCCGATGTTGCCGGAACCAACGAACGCGATCTTCATCGCCCCATTCTGGCCGGTTGGGGCAGGATCCTGCCCGTGCTCCTCGCCGACCTGGTCGACGCGTCCGCCCGCGTGGCCGCCACGCGCTCCCGCAAGGCCAAGCTCGCCGCCCTCGCCGAGGTGCTCGGCCGGGCCAGCGCCGGCGAGGTGGGGCCGGCGGCCGCGTTCCTGGCCGGGCAGCTCCGCCAGGGCCGGGTGGGCGTGGGCTGGGCCGCCATTTCGGCCGTGGCGACGGAGGCCGCCCCCTCGCCCACCCTGACCGTCAACGACGTCGACTGGGCCGTCGACGAGCTCGCCGCACTGGGGGGCGTCGGCTCCGGGGCCGCCCGCGGCGCCACGCTGGCCCGCCTGTTCGGCCATGCCACAAAGGGCGAAGCCGACTTCCTGCGCCGGCTTCTCCTCGGCGACCTCCGCCAGGGGGCGCTGGAGGCGCTCGTCGGCGATGCCCTGGCCGTCGCCGTGGGCGTGAAGCCGGACATCGTGCGCCGGGCCGTCATGCTCGACGGCGACCTCGCTCGGGTGGCGGAGACCGCGGTCACCGCCGCCGAGGCGGGCCTGTGCGCCGTCAGGCTCCAGGTGCTGCGGCCCGTGCAGCCCATGCTGGCGGCGACAGCGGCCACCGTGGCCGAGGCGCTCGGTGCGTGCGGGCTGTCGTCGGTGGAGTGGAAGCTCGACGGGGCCCGGATCCAGGCCCTCCGACCGGTACCCCGGGGGCGTGTCGTTGCGCTTCGCCCGGGTGAAGCGTTACCGGCCCGACAAGTCGCCGGCGGACGCCGACGACATCGAGACGGTGCGGGCGATCAGACCGGGCTCTGGCTGAATGAGACGTTCACGCTGGTGTACCCCAGCGCCCGCATCATGCCCTCGAGCATCGAGCGGGTGTTCTTTTCGGCCCGGGGGACCAGGTCGCTGGCCAGGGCCGCCTCCCGCATCTTGTCCTCGGCGGCCAGGATCAGCGGCCGCTCGGTTGCCGGGTTGTCGGAGAAGGCGGAGCCGATCCGGTCGAGTACGCCTCGGTCGCGGCTGACCACCCGGCTCTGCGCTGCGTCGACGATCGGCTCGGCCACCATCGGCGCCGGCAGCACGATGCTCACCGACGTGCGGTCCGGCGACACCTGGACCGACCGCTCGTTGAGTTGAGAGAAGTCGACGATCGCGTCGACGGAGCCGCCGGCCGCGTAGATGGTGCGCTCGCCCCGGATGAACGAGGGGACAAAGCGGGTGTCCTTCTCGGTGTCGACGATGACCTGGAAGTTCCCGCGGGCGGCGTGGTAGTCGCTCAGGTCGGCCAGGGACTGCAACAGTGCCGGCTGGGTGCGGTCGACGGTCTCGGATCCGAACGGGTTGGGCAGCGTGGGGAGGAGGCCGCCCAGCCTGCCGGCGCCGAGGAACACGGCGAAGACCACGAGGGCGGCAATGCTCAGCGTTCGCAGCCGCGATGAGCGGGTAACAACCATCGTCGTGCCGCCATCACTGCCGCGTCGCCTCATAGGTACAAGTATGCCCGGACTGGGCGCCTGTCACTCCTCGGGGATCGCATGAAAGGGATCGTCGAGGGGTCATGTCCGCTTGGCGGTGCGACCGTCACCGGGCCGTTGAGCGGAGGGCCGGCGCGTCGTCGTAGACCAGGCGCTGGCCCCGGCCGTCGAAGCTGGCCGCGCGCTCGTCGAGCACCACGGCACCGTTGCGCAGGCCGATCACCCGGTCGGCGAAGCCGGCGACAAGCTCGATCTGGTGCAGGCTGCAGACCACGGCGATGCCGGCGTCGTCCGCCGCGGTGCGGATGGCGCCGAGCACCGCCGCCGAGGATGCGGGGTCGAGGCTGGCCACCGGCTCGTCGGCCAACAGGACGGTTGGGCGCTGGGCCAAGGCCCGGGCGATGGCCACCCGTTGCTGCTGGCCCCCTGAAAGCCGGTCGGCCCGGGCGTGGGCGTGGTCGGCGAGACCCACCCGGTCGAGGCAGTCCAAAGCCAGGGCCCGGTGGGCGGCGCCGGGGCGATGGGCGACCGCCCTCCACATGGGCAGTTCCGCCAGGCGCCCCGCTACCACGTTGTCGAGGGCCGACACCCGCCGGATCAGGTTGAACTGCTGGAACACTAGGGCTACCTCCCGACGGGCGACGCGCCGGGCACGGCCCCGTAGGCCGGACAACACCCGCCCGCCCACAGCCACATGGCCCCGCTCGGGGGTGACCAGGTCGGTGGCCACCCGGAACAGCGTCGTCTTGCCGGCCCCGCTCGGTCCCACCACGGCCACGACCTCGCCGGGGGCCACGTCGAAGGAGACGTCGTCGAGGACCACCCGGTCGTAGCGGTGGGTGACGCCGACGACCTGCAGGGCCGCGGTCACGACAGGTGCCTCCGTAGCCGGCTTGAAGCCTGGTCGACGGCCGTGACCATGTCGAGGATCACCATGAGGATCGTCAGCACCCGGGGAAAGTCGAGCAGCTCCAGTGAGTTCTTGAGCTGCTGGCCGATCCCGCCGGCACCCACCACCCCGAGCACGATCGAGGACCGGATGTTGAACTCGAGCATGTACAGCGCCACCGACGCCAGCGCAGGGAGAGCGTCGGGGGCGAGGGCGTAGACCGCCACCTTCAGCCGGCTCGCACCGGTCAGGCCGGCCGCCTCCACCGGCCCAGCGGGCAGCCCCTCAATGGTCTCGGCGAACAGCTTGCCCATGCTGCCCGCGGTGTGCAGGGCGATGCCGAGCATGCCGGCGAAGGGCCCCAGGCCGACGGCGGCCACGAACAGCAGGGCGAACACGAAGGAGTCGACCCCCCTGAGGGTGTTCAGCACCAAGCGGGCCGGCAGCCGGGCAGCCAGGCGGGGCGTGACGTTTCGGGCTGCCGGCACCGAGAGCACGGCGGCGATGGCGGCCGCGAGTGTGGTGCCGATCAGCGCGATCGCGGCCGTTTCTGCAGCTCGGGCCGCGATGAGTGAGAGGTCCTGGCCCGATGGCGGCCAAGAGCTTGCCGCCCATCCGGCCATGGTTGACAGGCCGCGGGCCAGGCGGCCGAGGTCGACATCGGTCAGGCGCAGGCTGTACCAGTAGGCCGCGACGACGCCGGCCCAGATCAGGCTGCGTCGTCCCCACCGGGCCCGCTGGCGGCCGGGACCGGCCAGCAACGGCCGGCGGCCGGCGCGCCTGGGCCGGGCAGCAGTGTCGACCACGCTCAGCGCTTGAGGGCGTCGACAGAGAGCGCAGCGTCGAGGATGGGCTTGTAGGTCTCGTTGGTGGCGGCGACGAACCCGTCGTAGTGGGTGGGCAGCACCGTGGCGGCGAACTCCGGCGTCATCGCCGTGAGCAGTTCCCGGATCCGGTCGGCCAGGGCCGGATCGAGGCCCTTGCGCACCCCGATGGCGTCATTGGGAAGCGGGTCGGATGTCCACACCACCCGGTTGGCGTCGGCCTTCAGCCTGCCGGTCTCGATCATGGCCCGACGGTTGCGGTCGAAGTCGGTGGCGAAGTCGGCTTGGCCCGAGGCCACCGCCAGCTCGTTGGCGGCGTGGGACGCGCCCTCGGTGTAGCGAAAAAAGTACGTCTTCGGGTCCATACCGCGCGACTTGAACCAGTGCGTCGGGACCAGCCAACCCGACGTGGAGCTGACCTCGGTGAAGGAGATCGATCGGCCCTTGGCGTCGTCGGGCCAGGTCCGCACCTCCAGATCGGGGCGCCCGACGATGATGGCGTGGTAGACGGGCTGGCCGTCGGATTTGGCCGGGGCCACGGCCTCGGCGCCGGACCGGGCGTTGGCGAGCACGTAGCCGAACGGGCCCATCCAGGCCACGTCGAGCTGATCACTGCCCAGGGCCACCGAGATGCCGCCCCACGAGTCGACCGCGACCAGCTCGTGCTTCGTGCCGAGCTGGCTGGCGAGCCAGGCGAAGAACGGTCCGTAGGCCGCCTTGGTATCGGTGGTCGTGGGGAGCAGCGGGCCCACACCGAAGCTCAGCTTCGACGGTACTTTCAGCGAGCCCGACCCGGTCGCGGTGCCGGCGCCGACCGTGGGGGCATCGCTGCGGCCGCAGCCGGCCAGGGCCAGGCCGCCTGCACCGGCGGCCAGAAGGCCGGCGTTGCGCAGGAACAGTCGGCGGGAGAGCGGGGTGGGTCGGGGCGCGGGCATGCAAGGTCCTCCACGGGTCGGGTGGGTCGACGTCTCGGTCGGCAGCCGGGGCGCTCGGGCGAGCGCTATGTCAGCCGGGCGCTCGGCGAGCGCTATGTCAGCCGGGCGCTCGGGCGAGCGCTATATCAGCCGGGCGCTCGGGCGAGCGCTATGTCAGAAGGGCCAGCCCCGGTCGGCGAAGCGCCGGTCCAGGCCCCACCAACGGCCGGCGGGCACTAGCACCAGCACGGCCAGGGGGACCAGCTCGAGGGGCTTCTCGAACAGCCACCGGTCATTGGCCAGGTACACGAACAGGAGGAAGATCGCCGGCCCCGCGGCGAGGATCGCGCCCAGTCGGGAGGCCAGGCCGGCTACGAGGAGGAGGCCGGCCACGATCTCCACCGCGGTGAGCGCCCAGCCGAACACCTCCCAATTGGGGAGCACCAGATCGTTGGTGATGCGCTTGAGCAGGGGGATCTCGTGCTGGGCGTTGTTGTTGACCTCGACGTCGAGGATGAACCGGGCGTCGGCCCGATTGATGAGGTTGCCCACGTACGGGCCGATCTCGACCCGGTGGATGCCGAACAGCTTGGCCAACCCGTTCAGGAGAAATGTCATCCCGAGGAGGATGCGGACCACCGCGAGCGCGGGGCCGAGCGTGGACGCACCGAGGCCCCCGCGGGTCTCGTCCGTGTTCGTCGTGCTCATGGGTACTCCTGTCGTTGGTGCTGCTTGTCGGTGCGGCCCGACCGGGCCGTGTTCGGGGTCACGCTCAGCGGATGCCGAGCTTGGTGTCGCCGCCGGGGGGCTGGCCCTCGACGATGGTCGTGAGGGCGGCGGCGGGGATGCGCAGGGGGTCGATGGTGCGGGTGACGAGCAGGTCGGTATCGGGGCGGCCGTCGCGTACCGTGGGGCCGAAGGGGCTCCAGAAGGCGCCGTCGGCGGTGATCGTCAGCTCCGGCGGCAGGTCGGCCAGCGTGGTCCGGACGCCCATGTCGGTGGCGTCAGCACGTCCGCGGCGCACGACGGGCCGCACCACGTGGTCGTCGTCGTCGACGCCGAGCCCCCGGTGCAGCCGGCAGAGGGCGGCCTTCTCGTCGTCGTCGACGTCGGCAGCGGGGTCGAGGGTGGTGCCGATCCGTACCCGGATGCCCAAGTCGACCAGCCGCGGGATGGCGTCGATCACCCGGGCGTGGTTCCCCGGCGCCCGCAGCTCGTCGTTGAGGGTCGGCTCGGGGCGATCGAGGGAGATCTGCACGGCCACGTCGACGTCGGCCAGTGGCCGAAGTCGCTCGACGCGGTCACCGCCGAAGAGCGTGGCGTTGGTCAGCACGACGGTCGGGAGCACCCGGGCCATGGCAACGAGGATCTCGGGCATCTCGGGGCGGAGGAAGGGCTCGCCGCCGGTGACGCCGAGCCCGGTGAAGCCAAGGTCGGCAGCCTGGCGGGCCACGCCGAGCATGGTGGCGGCGGGGAGCGACCGGCGGGGCGCCGCGGGCGCCGAGTCGGTGAGGCAGTAGGCGCAGGCGATGTTGCAGTGGTAGTTGCTGTACAGCCAGACCCGCTCCCCCACCGCGGCGGCGGTCATCGCTCCACCCTCTTCGAGGGATGGCCCAGTGAGTGCTTGCCGGACCGGCCTCCCGGGCCGGTCATCGGCCCATCCACTTCGAGGCGATGGACCGGTGAGTGCTTGCCGGACCGGCCTCCCGGGCCGGTCATCGCAGACCCTCGGCGGCCAGGCGGTCGAGGACCTCGGGTGCAGTGGGCAGGTCGAGGGCGGTGCAGAACCGGTTCAGCAGGAGGGTCGTGGCGCCCAGCAGGGTCAGCTCGACGACCTCGTGGTCGGCATACGCGCCTCGGATGGCGGCCTGGATCTCGGGGGCGACCGGCCCGGTGTCGACCAGCGCGTCGCACCACTCGACGAGCGCCCGCTCGGCCGGGTCGGTGAACACCTCGGCGGCGGCCAGCTCGCCCCGCAGGGCGCGCACCTCCTCGACGGTGAGGCCGGCGTCGCGGGCCACCACGGTGTGGGCCTCCACGCAGTAGCGGCACGAGGCCCGGGCCGATGTCCGCAGCACCACGATCTCCTTGGCCCGGGTCGGGATGCACGTCGGGCCGAGGACGCGGCCGAGGAACGGGGCGGTGACCTCGAGCAGCTCCGGAACCTGGGCCAGGGCGGCGACGATGGGGCCGGGGTCGCCGCCCTCGAAATATGCCCTGGCCAGGAGCGGGGCCTGTTTGGCCTCGATGAGGGGTACGAGCGGGGGTCGGCGCTGGGGACCGGCGTGAGCTGCGGTCACGGCGCCGGCGGCGCCGGCGGTCATGCCGGCCTCGCGGCGCCGCCGGCACGGACCCATTCCACCAGGCGGTCGGCGGGCAGGTCGGCGACGACCAGGACGTTCTCGGGGACGCTCAGGCACACGACGGTCATCGACGCCCGGTGGGCGACCCACGGGGCGTTCGGGCCGTCGCCCATCGACCGACCGCCGGGCGGCATGTCGAAGGAGGCGTCGGCCCGGGCGACGGTGACCGGCCGGCCGTCGAGCATCTGGCGGGTAAGAACGATCTCCCGACCCTCGGCGGTGACCGACGCCGGCAGGACGAGGTCGTCGGCAGCCCTGACGACGGCGGCGACCGAAACAGGATCGCCGACATCCGATCCCGACGAAGTCCACAGAACCGCCCCGAGCAGGGACAGGACGGCGACGGCCAGCGCTGCCGAAAGGCGGCCGGCCCCCAACCGGGCTCGGCCGCGAGGCGCGGGCCCGGTGCCGACCTCCATGCGGACGCGGTCGCGCAGTTGGGCCGGGGCCATTTCGCGCAGGCCCTCGGCCAGCGCCCGGCCCCGGCGCACAGCGATGACCGCCTGCCAGCAACCGTCGCAGTCCACCAGATGAGCCTCCAGGGCTTCGACCTCCGCGGGGCCGAGATCGCGCTCAAGGTACGACGCCAGCCGCGGGTCCTCATGGGCCATGGTGCAGCCCCTCCCGCTCGAGCAGGGCGGCGAGCTGACGGCGGCCCCGGTGCACCCGGGCCAGGATTGTGCCCCGCGGCGCCCCTTCCACCTCGGCCGCCTCGCGGGCGCTCAGGCCGCCGATGTCGACGAGAACGACGGCCCGGCGCTGGGGCTCCGGGAGGGCGGCAAGTGCCCGGGCCACTGCCTCCCGCTCGATCCCGGCCACCGCGTCGCCCTCGACGTCGTGCCCCGCCGCTCGATCGGCCGCCGCGTCCGGGAGGAGCGTCACCGGCCGGCGCCGACTGCGGCGGATCTCCGAGCGCGCCGCGTTCATACAGATGGCCACCATCCACGACCGCAGGTCGCCCCGGCCCTGGTCGGCGAACCCGCGCCAGGCCCGGGCGTAGGTCTCCTGCACCAGGTCCTCGGCGCCGGCGGCGTCGGGGCTCATGCGCCGGGCGATGCTCCACACCACGTCGAGGTGGGGAAGGGTCGCGTCGAGGAAGCGTTGGTCGGTCATGTCGGGTTCGGAGATGGGAGACCCCGGCGTGGCCGGTTTGATTGCACGCCGCCGGCTTTGCCCCGGCTCAGCGGGCACGCGGTTGCGCCTGCAGGCCGCGAATGCTCCAGAAGAGCTCCCAGGCGGCCAGGCCCACCAGGGTGAGAGCCCACGCCGGCCACCGGCCGAGCGCCTCCACGTCGTAGGAGAGGTAGAGGCTGAGCGGGCCGAGGAAGGCGGTGATCGCCGCGCTCGTCATCAGCTCGCTGCGGTGCTCGCGCCGGGCGACAGCGGCGGCGGCGAGCAGGCCGGCGCCGATCCCGAGCATGTACGCCGGGGTGACCCTTTCGGCGTCGACCACATCGTGGTCGATGGCCAGCACGGCCAGACCCCAGCCGGCCAGCACCAGGCCCGTGGCCAGGGGCCGGCGCCGGCCGCTCGACAGGCCGGCCACGATGGCGATGATGCCGACCGTGAGCGGCGTGAGGAGGAAGTCGGCTCCACCCGGGCCCTGCATCAGGGCGTAGACGCCGGCCCCGACCAGGAACACGACACCGGATGCGACCGCCCGCAGGTCGGGGGTGCGCTCAGCGTTGGTCATGGTGACATCCTCCAGGGTCGGTGATCTGTGCGCAGCTGGCGGCCGCCAGCCTCATGCTGTGGGGTCCAGAAACTGCAGGACGCTGTCGCCGGTGCCGGCCACGACCACGCGGCCGCTCGCCGGGTCCACGGCCACGTCGTTGGGCTGGCGGACGGTCGGCCAGCTGCGGTCCTCGGCCAGCGACTCACCGTCGATCCGGTAGGACCGCAGCTGGTTGGTACTCGTGAGGGTGACGAAGAGGCGGGACCGGGGGACGTCGACGGCCAGGCCGTAGGGGGCACCGCCACCGGTTGGGGTTCGTCCTACCTGGCGGATGCCGTCCGGGCCGGCCCGAAAGACCAGCAGCGCGTCGCCCTGGGTGTCGGCGACGTAGAAGATGTTCCCCACTCCAGCGCGCACGTGGGTGGGGCCGACGCCGCAGGGCGCCTCGCCGAGCATGCGCCCGTCGGGGGCGTAGGCGGCAATGCGCCGGCCGCGGACGCCGATGACCACGGCGACGGAGCCGTCGGCCGACGACGCCACGCCGCCCGGCTGCACGGGCGCAGGCACTACCTGGCTCGCGGCGCCGGGGCCGAGCACGTGGGCGGTGTCGGCCAATTCGTCGCCGACGATGACCCGGCCGCCGGCGACCGGGGCGACGTCGTGGGGTTGGCGGCCGACGGGGGTGTCGGCGGTGACCTCGCCGCCAGGCAGGGCCACCCGGTACAGGCGGTCGTTCCCCTCCGTGGGCACGAGCACCGGACCGCCGGGGCCGAGGAGTTGGAGGTGGCGGGCCGACCCGGCCAGGGGGACGCGTACACGCTCGGCGCCCGAAACCGGGTCGACGAGGACCACGCCGTCGGGAGCACGCACGGCGGCGGCGATGAGCTGGGTGGTGGCGTCCCACACCAGACCCTCGGGCTCGCCGGGAAGGGGGACTACCCGACCTGGCAGGCGGGCGGCGGCACCGGGCGCCTCGGCCGGCTCGGGGACGTCGTCACGCGCCGGCGCCGATCCCGAGCCGCCCCCGCTGCCGCAGGCTGCGGCGAATGCCAGGGCCAGGGCGGCCAGGCGGGGCGCGAGCATCATGACGGGGCCTGAACCAGCCGGCCGATGGCTCCGGCCTCGTCGAGCAAGGGCACCACGAGCATCGGCCATCTCGGTAGATGTAGCCATTGAGCGGCTGCCTCACACGGCGAGCACCTCACGATTCGGTGAACTCTCGGTCGCCCTGGTCGGTCCGCTCCGGCCACGGGGCGTCCCGATGCCGGAGCCCCGTGCTCGGCCTCACACGCCGGGCCGATAGGCGGTGGCCTGGACCTCGACGAGCATGGCGGGGTCGATCAGCGCCGACACGCCGACCAGGGCGGTGGTCGGCGGCGCGTTGCCGAAGAGCTCCCGGTGGGCCCGGCCGACCTCCTCCCAGCGGGCGATGTCGGTGACGAACAGCTGAGTCTGGACCACGTCGGCCAGGCCGGCGCCGGCCGACGCGAGCGCGGCCTCCACGTTCCGAAACGCCTGGATGGTCTGGGCGTAGGCGTCGTCGACCCCCACGACGCGGCCGCCGACCGTGCCCGTCGTGCCGGCGACGAAGATCAGCGGACCGGCGACGACCACCCGGCTGTACCCGATCAGCGGCTCCCAGGGCGCGCCCGAACCCAGCCGCAGGACGGGCCGACCCTCGAGATTCATGCCAGCTCCAGGTTCACGCCAGCGGCGGAGCTGGCGATGACGCAGAGGACCAAGACGATGCGCCGCACGACCCGAGGCTACCGCTGCGCCATGATGGCCATGGAGGTAGCCGATGGAATACGACCGCGTCGACGACACCGTGGGCGAGCCGCCGGCCGAGTGGCCGGAGCACTTCGAGGGGCGGGCCAAGGTCCAGCTCTTCCCCAACCCCTTCCCTGCCGACGGGACCGCGGTGTTCGCCGTCCACTTCGAGGCCGGCGGCCGCAGCCGACCCCACACCCACCGCCACGGCCAGATGCTGCTCGTCACATCCGGGCGGGGTGTGGTCGGTGACCGCAACGGCCGGCGGGTGGTCGAGGCGGGCGACGTGGTGGTCGCCGCACCGGGCGAGTGGCACTGGCACGGGGCCGCGGCGGACTCACCGATGACCCACTTCACCGTCCAGATGGCCGGACCGGGATCGATCGACTGGGACGTCGACGAGGGCGACTGGGCCGGCGGCCCCGCGGAGGAGCCCGGGCGGGCCTAGTCTCCGGCTATGGCCGAGAAGTCCAAGCCGGGCAGCAACGAGAAGAAGCAGGGCAAGACCCTGCAGGAGAAGCGATCCGCCAAGAAGGCGAAGAAGGCGGAGAAGTCCAAGAGGGGCTCGGCCTAGGACGCCTCTTCCCGGCGGTGCACGCTCACCGCGTACCCGTCGCCCGCAAAGGGCTGGCGGTCCCATGTCGCCCACCGCTCGGCCCGGGCCAGCCCGGCGGCGCCGGCATGGGCGTCGTAGACGGCCAGGTCGAGCCGGCCCGCCTCCAGGGAGAAACCCGCCACCAGTGCGCCCCCGGGCGCCACGTGGCGGGCCAGGTTGGCCACCACCCGTGCCTCAGTGCCCGGCGTCAGGAAGATCATGACGTTGCCGGCCATGACGACGACATCGAACGTCCGCCCCAGGTCGGCGCCGGCCAGGTCGGCATTCACCCAGGCCAGGTCCGGCGCCTTGGCCCGCGCCCGCTCCAACATGGAGTCGTCGAGGTCGACGCCCACGACCTGCATCCCCCGGCGGGCCAGCTCCACGGCCACCCGCCCCGTGCCGCAGCCTGCGTCGAGCACCGACCCCGGGCCGAGCTGCTCGACGAAGTCGGCCTCGCCGTGGACGCTCGCGCCGGCGGCGGCCGCCTCCTCCCAGCGGCGGTCGTAGGTGCGGCTCCGGTCGGCCGCCTCTGCCAGCCATCGATTGGGTTCCTGCCCGTCCATCCCGGCGAGTGTAGGTACCCTCCGGCGGTGCGCATCCTCTGGATCGGGGTCGCCGGCTTCTGCGGCGCCGTGGCCCGTTACCAACTCGACAGCCTCGTCGGCCACTACGAGCGGGGCGCGTTCCCGTGGGGGACGTTGCTCGTCAACGTCTCCGGCTGTTTCCTGCTCGGCGTGCTCTTCACCTGGTCGTCTGGACGTTTCGACGCCAACCCGTCGTTGCGGCCCGCCCTCACCATCGGCTTCCTGGGCGCGTACACGACGTTCTCCACCTTCAGCCTCCAGGCGGTGCGGCTCAGCGAGGACGGCAAAGTGGGCCTCGCCCTCGGCTACGTGGCCGCGTCGGTCGGGGTCGGCCTGCTGGCGGCCTGGGCGGGCATGGCCGCCGGCCGGGCCTGGACCTAGCCGGCCTCGGCATCGGAGCGCACGACCCGGGCCGGGGTTTGTCGGCAGGGGGGGGCGTCAGCCCTCCGCCTCACCACAAACCACCAAACC
>JBPCLE010000240.1:0-4630 GCA_051003575.1 Acidimicrobiales bacterium
GAGCGGAGCCGGGCCAGGGCACGAGGATCGCCGGCGGCCTGGGACGCCAGCTCGGCCAGCTCGGCGCCGGTCACGCCCTGGGCCCCCGCCGGGACGGCGGCGGTGCCGATGGCGATGCCGATGGCGACGGCGATCACCAATGCGCCGGCTCGCCGGCGCCGGTCAGCCATCCCGGGGCGGCGCGTCCGGTGACGGCCAGCCGGGCGGCGGGCCATCCTGTGGCGGGGGCGGTGCCGCGTCTTGCGGCGGCAGGAAGGCCGGGTCGGCCAGGGTGGTCGGGTCGGTGCCCATCCGGTGCGAGAGCAGCTCGAGGTCGAATCCCTCCTTCCGCACGCGGAGGTCGAAGTACAAGACGGTGAGCACCGCAGCCGACAGGGGTGTCGTGAGCACCCCGCTGGCGGTCTGAGCGATGGCCTCGGCGATGGCCACCGCCACCTCGTTGCCGCTCACGCCGACGACCCCGAGGAGGATGCCGGAGAAGACGGCCTGCACGATGAAGCTCAGGATGGCGACGAGGATCAGGACGGCGAACGTGGGCCAGAACCGGCTCTTGACGAGCTGGCGCGACCGCTTCATCGCCCCCCAACCCCGCAGGTCCTCCAGGAGGAGGACGGGCGCCGCCACCGCCCACGCCACCCAGAGGTAGACCGCCGGCAGCACCCCCGCCACGAACGCCGGGACCAGGCACACCGCGGTCAGGATTGCGAGCCAGATGAGCGACCAGAACTTCGACCGGGCGAAGCGCAAGGATGTCCCCACGTCGGGATCCTCGTCGAGGTAGGCGCCGCTCACCGCCTTGAAACAGGCGCCCGTGGCGAGCTGTGAGGCGAGGAAGTAGAGGACGATGATCACCAACCCGCCGGCCAGGAACGGCCAGAGGGCGTCGAGGTCGAAATCGGGGGTGGCGCCCGGTTGGGTCTCGACCAGGAAGTTGTCGCCGGCAGGCAACGAGATGCGGATCAGCGCCGACAGCACGAAGACCGGCGCGAGCACGATGGCCACGGTCTTGACCAGCACCGGGAAACGGGCCCGGTAGATCTTGATGGCGACGTCGAGGATCTCGCCGATCCCCAGCGGCCGCAGTCCGGCGGGGCCCATGTCGGGCCACAGTACCGGTCAGCGCCGGTGCCGGACGCACCTGCCGGGGTACCCCAGCGCGGGCGGTTCGTCGGCGGGCCGCGTGTTGACGCCTACCTCCTGCTGATGACCGACGCGTACCCGCCATTCTCCCTGGAGCCATAGCCGCTTACAGGAGCGCGCTGGCCTCGATTGGGACCTCGGTGACCCGCTAGGACTTCTTCTCGCTTATGAGAGGGCGACTCCGATCAGCTCGGCGATCCGGCGCACCCCCCGCCCGCCGGCCGCGGCGGCGTCCATCACCTGGATGGCCCGTGGAAGGTCGAGGTCGTCGTCGAGGGCCGACCGGACCGCGTCGAGGCTAGCGCCTTCGTCGCCCGCCTGGGCCGCCCGCCACCGCTCCAGCCGGGCCGCCGCGTCAGGCAGCAGCCCGTGGTGCCACGCCCACGGCTGCCGGTAGGAGTGGTCGAGGATGGCGAGTCGCACGGCCATCGGATCCCAATCCTTCACCAGCTCGCTGATGAACACCAGGTTCCCGAGCGACTTCGACATCTTGGTGCCGTCGAGCTCCACCAGGGGGGCGTGCAGCCAGTGACGCACGAACCGCTCGCCGGTGGCCGCCTCGGACTGGGCGGCCTCGCACTCGTGGTGGGGGAAGATCAGGTCGGAGCCGCCACCGTGGAGGTCGATGGTGGCGCCCAGCTCCCGCATGGCCAGCGCCGAGCACTCGATGTGCCAGCCGGGGCGGCCCGGCCCCCACATCGACTCCCACGACGGCTCGTCTTGCGCCGAGGGCTGCCACAGCACGAAGTCGAGCGGGTCGCGCTTGGCGGGGTCGGTGGGGTTGCCGCCCCGCTCGGCGGCCAGCTCGAGCATCTCGGCGCGGCCGAGGTGGCTGACCTGGCCGAAGCGCTCGAAGCTCGAGACGCTGAAGTACACCGCGCCGGCCGCCTGGTAGGCGTGGCCTCGATCGAGCACCATGCCGACGAAGCCCAGGATGTCGTGGATGGCGGTGGTGGCCGCCGGCTCGCTGAACGCCGGCAGGGTGTTGAGGGCACGCATGTCGGCCTGGAACCTGGCCACCTCGGCCGCGGCCAGCTCCAGGTAGGGCATCCCCACCTCGCGGGCCTTGCGGAGCATGTCGTCGTCGACATCGGTGATGTTGCGCACGCACTGGGTCTCGTGGCCGAGGTCGCGCAGGCGGCGCTGGAGCACGTCGTAGAGGACGTAGGTGGCCGCATGGCCGACGTGGGTGGCGTCGTAGGGCGTGATGCCGCAGGTGTACATCGTGACGAGCGGGCCGGGCTCGAAGGGAACCACCGCCCGGCGGGCGGTGTCGTACATGCGCATCACCGCTGCTACCGGCGGTTGTCGGCGTCGATGCCCGTGAGGTGGATGGTGGCCCGCCCCTTGTAGCGGGCGTTGAGGCTCAGCAGGACGGCGGTGAACGCCTCCACCGGGCCGGCGGCGGCAAGGGAGCCGGCGTCGAAGGGCCGCAGACCGGGGATCCGGCCGATCAGCTCCGCGGTGGCCTTCATGGCCTCGGGGTGGTCGCTGCAGATCAGCACGTCGCCCTCGGCCGGCCGGGTGAGGTCGCCCAGCGACCGGGCGGGCAGGTGGTGGAAGGACGCCGCCACCAGCGACTCGGCCAGCTCGGCCTGCACGCCGGCCGCCACCGAGCCACCGGGGGGGTGGACGGCCTGGAGCTCGCCGTCGACCTTGGCCAGGGCGTTGCCCATCGACACCACGACCTTGCCGGCCAGCTCGCCGCGGAGGGCGGCTGCGGTGCCGGCGGCAGCGTCCCACGGGGTGGCGAGAACCACGAGCGGCGCGCCGGCGGCCTCGGCGTTGGCGGCGGGCTGGATCGGCAGATCGCGGTCCGGCCATTTCTTGTGGATCTCGTCCACGATGTCCTGCGCCCGCTCCGCCGAGCGCGATCCGATCACCACGTGCAGGCCGACCGACGCCAACCTGGCCGCGAGCGCCCGGCCGGCCGGCCCGGTGCCTCCTACGATGCCTACGTCCATGCTCGACACGTCCATGTGCGAATACCGTCCATATGCGAATACAGTGTCATGCGCCAGCCGGGTAGCTCGATTCGGCGGTACTGTCGAACCCCCTTGACCGCGTTCCGCCACGGTATAGCTAGCGCCGACCCTCTTCCCGACGGCGTGCTGCTGTGGACGCGGTGCACCACCGACGCCGGCAGCCCGGTCTCCGTCGGCTGGTGGATCGGTGTGACCCCCGACCATGTCGTCGCCCGGGGGACCGCCGAGGCATCGCCGGCGGGCGACTACACGGTGCACGTCGACGTGACCGGCCTCGAGCCGGCGACGGACTACCGGTACGGGTTCACCTTCGGCGACGATGCGTCACCGGTCGGGCACACTCGGACGGCGCCGGCGGGCGCCGGCGGCGAGGAGGCACCGCTGCGAATCGGCGTGGCATCGTGCTCCTACTGGTCGTGCGGGTTCTTCAACGCCTACGCCAACATGGCCGCCCGCGACCTGGACCTCGTGGTCCATGTCGGCGACTACATCTACGAGAACGACACCTTCAGCTACAGCCGCCGGGCGATGCGGGCCCACCGCCCCGCGGGTCGCCTGCTGACCCTGGCCCAGTACCGGGCGCGCTACGCGCAGTACCGCACCGACCCCGACCTCCAGGCCCTCCACGCCCGCCACCCGATGTCGGCGGTGTGGGACGACCACGAGCTGGCCGGCGGGGCGTGGGCCGACGGCGCCTACGCCCACAACCCCGACCTCGACGGGCCCTGGGAGGAGCGCCGGCGGGCCGCGGTGCAGGCCTACCGGGAGTGGATGCCCCTCCGGCGGGCGGGCCAGGAGTCGGTCTACCGCGCCCTGCGCCTCGGCCCCCTCGCCGACCTCGTCCTCCTCGACACGCGCCTGGTCGGGCGCGAACAGCCGGTGCTGAACACCCGCCGGCCGGCGTGGCGGGTCGGCGACGAGCCCCGGGGCCTCCTGGGAGAGGACCAGTGGCGGTGGCTGGAGGATGCGGCGTCGGCGTCGACGGCGCGCTGGCTGCTGATCGGCAACCAGGTGATGCTGGCGCCGGCGCGTGGGCTTGACCTCGCCGGCGGGATCGGCTTGAACCCCGGCCAGTGGGACGGCTACCCGGCCGAACGCCGGCGCCTCTACGACCTCCTGCGGCGGTCGGGGTGGGCGTCGGACGTGGCCGTGCTTTCCGGCGACATCCACTCGTCGTGGGCCGCCGACCTACCGGTGGGGGCCGAGTTCGTGTCGCCCAGCGTGACCACCGACAACTTCGTCCGCACCGCCCTCCCGCGGGTACCCGGCCTGCCGGCGCTGGCCCGGCGGCTGTTGCTGTGGCAGAACCCCCACCTCCGGATGGTCGACCTGCACCACCACGGTTACGTCACCCTCGACGTTACGGCGGCCCCCATCCAGGGCGACTTGTGGCACTTCGAGTAGGTACGGCGCCGCCCGGTGGTCGAGCGCTGGGCCGGCGGCTGGACGCTGGCCCACGGCCAGCTCGGGCTGCGGCCGGCGCCGGCGCCGGCGGGGGCTCAGCC
>JBPCLE010000241.1:0-25441 GCA_051003575.1 Acidimicrobiales bacterium
GGCTCGGCCTGGCGCTCTGGTTTCTCGGTGAGACCGCAGCGGGTGAGGGAACGATCAAGCCGAACCTGCCCGAGGGAATAGAGCCGCGGATCACGACCCGCGAGCTGCACTACGTCATGCAGCCCTAACTCGCAGCGGGCGCAGGTGCGTCGGAGCCACATACGCTTGCTCGGACGACACGCGAAAGTGCTCGCCGTCGCTGCGGTCGCGCTCGTATCCGTGGGCAAGCCGGGCGTCTGGGGTTGAGTTCGCCGCTTCTCGGTTGTCTGTCATCTGCGCAGCGCTGCCGCGGCCGACGTCATGGGACAAGGCGCGGAGAATCTCGCGGCTACTTGTCAGCTGGGTGCCGCGTCCCTTAGGGCCTGTGCCCAGACTACTTGTGCCGATTGGGTATCCGCCGAGTGTTCATCGCGGACACCGGGATAGGGTGGATGGTGGTGGCCAGGCCCGACCCCAAGCCCAGTGAGGACGACCGGGAAGCGGCTCTCCGACGCCTACGCCGGTCCCTCGCCAAGGTGGGCTTCGCCCTGCCCGGCTCGGTCGTGGTGCGCAGCTACCGGTGCGGGAAGGCCAACTGCGCCTGCCACGCTGAGCCGCCCCGCCTGCACGGGCCCTACGTCCAGTGGAGCCGGAGCGTCGGCGGCAAGACCATGCACCGCCGCATGAGCGAGGAGCAGCTGGCCGACTACCAGGCGTTCTTCGACAACGCCCGCAAGCTCAAGGCTCTCGTCGCCGAGCTGGAGGCTCTCTCGCTGTCCATCGTCGAGGCCGACGATCGCTGGCCGAGCCGCTGATGCCCGGACCGCTTCAGCTCGGATAGGTCAGCGAGAAGTGCGAAAGTCCACGGATCCGCAGCGTCGTGCGAGTAGCCAGATGCGCGGCGTTGCGTGCTGCAGGATTCGATGTCATGCCGACCTTCCCGAACCCGTGGCACTTCTCGGTCGTGCTCCCCGACGCCACGCCTGCGACGTTCGATGCGCTGCGCAACTGCTTCGGCGATCTCCAGTCGAACCCCGGCTACGTCCCAGACGAATGATTCGCTCGTACCATGGAGGGCGTGATGCGTGAACCGACCGTGGAGCTGTGGGTCGACGACCACCAGGAGTATGAGCCTGGCGTGGTCACTGGCCACCTTCGTCACGCCCGGATTGCCCTCGATCCGCGTCCGGGCGACTACCTCGTTGTCGGTGATGACGAGGTGGCCCCGGCTCTCGCACTCGTCACCGCCCGCGAAGCCGACGGCACGATCCGGCTCCGAATACTGCCGGGTCGCGCCGACAGTCACGAGGAGTACGCGACGCGCCGCCTCCCGACGCTGGCGTCGTAGGACGTTCCTCGACCCTCCCCCTGCTACCGGGGGCAAGGTTGTTGGGCTCCGCGACCCCCCGATTGCAAAGCATGATCATGCTGAGCGGCGTACCTGCGGATTTGCCGGTAGAGATGCCCTGACCTGCCCTTGTGCCAAACCGCCGTTCCCCACGACTTCCCGTGGTTGGCCGTGTTTTCGCGGCCTGAGCGCGGCCTGCAGGAACGACGACACGCTCGTAGGAGCGTCGATGTGGATGACGCGGTCGAGGTCGCCGACATCGATGCCGAGCTCCAGCGCGCTGGTGGCCACGATCACGCAGTCGGAACCCTCGGTGAACGCCTGCTCGGCGCGACGGCGCTCGTCACGACCGAGGGACGCATGGGTGACGAACGTGGTGACGTCGTTGGCCCGGAGCGCGTGGGTGATCTCCTCGGCCCGCATGCGGCTGTCAACGAAGACCAGGCGCTTCTCTCCGCTATGCAGTCCGCCAACGATCGTGGCCGCGTTGGCGGTGGAGCCGACGTGGTCGATGGTGACCTCGGGGTCGGTCGGAGCTTCGGTCACGGGCGAGATCACCTGCTTGGGCCGTTCGCAGCCCGGCGTCATCCAGTCGAGGAGCTGAGCTGGGTTGCCGACCGTCGCCGACAGGCCGACCCGCTGCAGTTCGTTGCCGGTGAGGTGGCGGATACGTTCCAGGAGGGCGAGGAGGTGCCATCCTCGGTCGTCCGACGCGAAGGCATGGACCTCGTCGACGATCACGGATCGTACGTTTCCCAGGAGCCGATGGGCGTCGACACGGGTCGACAGGAACATGGCCTCCAACGACTCGGGCGTCGTCAGCAGGATGTCGGGCGGATCGACGACCAGGCGCTGACGTTCGGTCGGACCGACGTCACCGTGCCACAGCCCGACCCGGGTCCCGACGAAGCCGGCGTAGCTCTCAAGGCGGGGCAGAAGATTGTTGAGCAGGGCTCGGAGGGGACACAGGTAGAGGGTGCTGAGCGGCCTCCATCGCTCGGTGGCGATACGGGTGAACATCGGCAGGACCGCCGCTTCCGTCTTGCCGCCGGCGGTTGGCGCCAAGAGCAGCGCGTGCTGGTCCTCGAGGATCGGATCGATCGCATCGGCTTGCAGTGGGCGCAGCGAGGCCCAACCGAGGGTGTTGACGACGTGATGCTGCAACGACGGGTGCAGCCGGTCGAACGGACTCCCGGCGCGAAGGTTCAGCTGAGGTCGACCAACGTCTGGAAGTCTGGGCCGGAGAAGGGTACGTACCGGTCAGGCCAGGGGGCGCTGAGCCGGCAGAGCAACCGCATGTGAGGAGCGACGGTTCCGTCGTTCACATGCTCGACCGCCACGATCGGGTCGGACCCGTTGAGCTGGCGGAGCTCGTGCAGGTGATCGACCAGGTAGTCGGGGACCCAACCCACCTGCCGACCGTCGGAAACACGGAGCAGCACGGCGTGTGGGTTGTGCGGGTTCTGGGGATCGTCGACGAGGGCCAGGTGATCACCCGGCTGAAGAGTCGAGAGGGCTTCGGCCGCGCCCGGCACATGGCGGATGCCACGGGCGAAGAAGAGGAGGCAGCTGTCTCCCTCGCCGGTGCGTTCGGGGCCGGCGAATACCTCGATCCGGTCAGTGGCGCGCCGGCCACCGGTGCGGGCGAGCACCTCGAAGGGGTCAGCGTCGCCCCGGAGGTCGACGTGGGCGGCCAGCAGGTCGTAGTCGGGCCGGCTGCGGGGCATGATCCGGTTGGCGAAGACCGGGAAGAGCCGATCTTTGTCGTAGCGGCGATGGAGATTGGGGAGCCCAGGGAGCGGCTCAAAACCCTCCAGACGCTCGGCCAACTTGAGGTAGGCGAAGGAATACATCTCCCCATCCGGTCTGACCCGGCGCACGAGTCGGCCGATGGGATGGATAGAACCCAGTTTGGGGTCGCGCCACGAGACGAACAGGGCGCGCTCCTGGACCTGTCCTACTTCGCTCATGGCTCCATCGTACGGAGGGAGGTGAGACAACGAACGTCGATTCTCCGCGTGGACGGCCACGGCGAAGCGCTTGGCGGTCGTGTTCATCCGCTCGTCGGGGAGGTCGGAGACCAGTGCACGTAGGTCGGGGGCGTCGGCGACGGCCTGAACCCAATACCGGCGGGCCACCTCGCCGACCAAGCTCAGCGCGGCCAAGGCGGCGTCGAAGGTCGACGGGCGACCCTCGAACTTGGTGCGCGCTCCGGCGGCATAACTGGCCACCGTGCGGTTGCCTAGCCCCTCCAGCCGATCCAGACGCTCGTCATCGCTGATCTGGAAGCCGAGGCAGGAGGCATGGTCGAAGCTCGGGGACAGGCGCTCGCCGGCCGAGCTGCGAATCGTGGCCCAGTTGTCCTGGTGACGGTCGGTGTTGCCGACGAGGGCGTCGAGGACCAGATAACCGCCAAACCAGTCGAACGCGGTCGTGAGCTCGTCGGAAGGAACCGGTGGTCCCGCCCGCTCAAGCGATCTGGCCACGGCCTCGACGGTGTAACCCGTGCGGTCATGGGGCTCGCCCGTGCCGACGCCGATCTCGTCCAGCAGCTCGTTGCCGTTCCGGCCCGGGAGGGCTGACCGTTCATCGACGGGGACCCTCACTTTGGGGGCGCCGCTGTCTGTTTGGTGGGATCATCGCCCTGATCTGGCCTCCCCTGCTCGCGGCGATCGTGGTCGACCTGGCCCTGGTGTGCGCCCGGGCCCGGTGGTTCTCCTGGCGCTTCCGTGACGTGCACCGCCAACTCGCCAGGCAAGATCGGCAGGCGGGTGGAACATCCACAACTTCGCCGGTGACCCCCATCGTCGGGGGGCGGCGCGGGCGCTGCTCGACGCGGTGTGCGACGAGGCGGACCGACGGGGTGCTGTACCTCGACACCGGGGTCCCCCGCCTGGTCGAGTACTACGGCGAGTGCGGCTTCGAGCCCCGCGGCGCGCCCTCTGGACGAGGCCCACGGAGTGCGACCCTCCTCATGAGACACTGGTTCAGGAGCCGGCGCTGGAGGTGCTGATCGTGACCATGAGTAGCGCTGAGCACCCACCGGGGCCGGGCGGGGCGGGGCCATCGATCGATGAGCTGTTCGGGGGTACCGAACCGGTACGGGGCGCTCAGGACCTGGCTCGCGAGGGAGTTTTCGCCCAAGGCGAGGTGGAGGAGTTCCTTGCCGATCTCTATGCGATGCGCCGCTCGACACTGGGTTGAGAGGGATGCAGCGGCTCATCCTCGACACCGACGTGGCTTCGTTGAGCATCAAGGGCCAGTTGCCGCCGGTGTTGGTGCGCGAACTCATCAACGCACAGGTCGGCATCACCTTCGTCACCCTGGGCGAGCTGACCAGGTGGGCAACGATGCGCCAGTGGGGCGCCGGTCGACGCGATGAGCTGGCAGCTTGGCTGGCCACACGTCCGACCCTGCCCTACAGCGATGACGTGGCCCGCAGGTGGGGCGACATATCCGCCCGCGCTGCCCGCCGTGGTCGACCTCGACCCCACAACGACACCTGGGTCGCCGCCTGCTGCCTTGTCTACGACCTGCCGCTGGCGACTCTGAACGTCAAGGACTTCAAGGACTTCAAGGACTTCGAGGAGCACGAGGGCCTAATCCTCATCGGCAGGTGACCCCCCCGGCGAATCGGCGGGTACAAGGCGTACAAGCTCTACGATCACCTGCTTCGTCGGACACACGGCGGCCGGCGCCGACGACCGAGCCATTGCGCGACAACCACAGCCGCCGTCCGAGCATCGCGTCGGCGACGTCACCACGTGCACCCGCCAGCGATGGGCCCCGGTCAACCGAAACCCCGCAAAAGCCCTGTTCGGAGGGCATAAGCGGATGGTTCTCACGGCGGTTCTCACGGGTCTCGGTTCTCCACAAGCCGAGACGGAGCTTGCGAGTGCCAGCTCGACCTCGCCCCGGTGTACGGCAATCCCAGGTGACGGTGGCTTGTTCCCAGCCGTGCTTGTTGCCCCCGCCGGTGGTCTACGGATCAGAAGGTTGGGGGTTCGAATCCCTCCCAGCGCGCTAGACGAATGTGCAGGTCAGAGGGGGTGCGGCGTCTCAGCGGACCGAGCCCCCGAGCCCTCTGGTCACGAAATGGTCACAAGCGGAGGCGCATGGGTCAGGTCGTCGATCTCGAACGCCGGCAGGTCGAGGCGCTTGCTCGCCAGCTCGTGCCCGTCCTGGGGCTACTGATCGCGATCGACAGGCAGAGGTCGGACGCGGATGCGGTCGTCGCCGATCACGACAACCGCCCCGTCGGCGAGATCGGTCGTGATCTGGTCGAGTTTGGCGAGTAGGAGAGAGGCTAGACCGATGTCACGAACATGCTGGGCATGCCCCTGGGCCAGAAGGTCCATGAGGCCGATTGCTGGATCGCGGCGACGGCCATCGCACTTGGGGTGGGTCTGATCTCAAGTGACGCCGTGTTCCACAATGTCCCTGGTCTCGTTGTGCACGAGCCGCCAAGGTGATGATCGAGCCCAGTAGTACGTCTCGTTGATCATCGGGTCAGCATTTCGCGCCGCAGCGGGCCCGTCGGCCCTGCGGCTCCCCCTCGAACGAACTGCCGGCACGCGACGGATGCCGCGGCGATACGCACGCACCCGGCACTTGGCTGTGGAAGACCACAACGGCTCCCGGTCGGAGCATTACCGGCCCCGACTACACCTTGAGGCGGACCTGGCCCTCGCCCTCGACGATTTCGCCGATGTCGACGGAGTCGTGGCCGGCGTCGCGCAGCAGGTCGTGGGCCCGGTAGACGTCGCGGGGTGCGACCACGGCGATCATGCCGATGCCGAGGTTGAACACCCGTGCCATCTCGTCGGTGCCGATGTCGCCGGCGACCTGGATCTGGTTGAAGATCTCGGGGATCTCCCATTTGCTGCACACCACGATCGCGTCGCAGGAGCCGGGCAGCACCCGAGCCAGGTTGCCGGCGATACCGCCGCCGGTGATGTGGGCCAGCCCCTTGACGTCCACGGAGCGGCTGAGCGCCACGAGCGCCGGGGCGTAGATCACCGAGGGCCGCAGCAGCTCCTCGGCCAGGGAGTGGTGGGCCTTGGGCCACGCCGGCCCGTCGAGCGACCGCCCGGCCACGTCGAGCAGGACCCTGCGGGCCAGCGAGTACCCGTTACAGCGCAGGCCGGGCGACGGGAGCCCGATCAGGCGGTCGCCCGGCGACACCCGGTCGCCGGTGATGAGCCGGTCGCGCTCGACCACGCCCACGGCGAAGCCCACCAGGTCGAAATGCCCCGGCTCGAGCATGCCGGGCACCTCGGCCATCTCGCCGCCGATGAGGGCGCAGCCCGCCTCCCGGCAGCCCTGGGCCACGCCGGCCACCAGTCGCTCCATCTGCGCGGGGTCGAGGCGCCCGGCGCTGATGCAGTCGAGGAAGAATAGGGGCTCGGCGCCCTGGGCGGCGATGTCGTCGACCGACATGGCCACCAGGTCGATGCCGATGGTGTCGAAGCGGTCGGCCAGGCGGGCGACCACGGCCTTGGTGCCCACGCTGTCGGTGCCGGCGACGAGGACCGGGTGGACATAGCGGGTGGGGTCGAAGGCGAACAGGCCGCCGAAGCCGCCCACGTCGCCGATGACCTCGGGGCGGAACGTCGAGCGCACCGCGGCTTTGATCCGCTCGACGGCCGCCTCCCCGGCCCCGATGTCGACGCCGGCGCCGGCGTAGGTCTCACCCACTGGGATGGACCAGGTCGACCTCGGCCAGCGCCTCGTCGGCGATGCCCGCCTCGGGGACCGTCAGCGGGTACCGGCCGGTGAGGCAGGCGTCGCAGAACCCCCGGCTGGCGACGCCGGTGGCGGTGACCAGCCGGTCGAGCTCCAGGTAGGCCAGGCTGTCGCAGCCCAGGTAGTCGCGGATCTCCGGGACGGTGAGGTTGGCGGCGATCAGCTCGCCGCGGGTGCCGGTATCCATGCCGAAGTAGCAGGGCCACCGGTAGGGCGGCGAGGAGATGCGCAGGTGGATCTCCGCCGCGCCGGCCTCCCGCAGCATGGCCACCACGGCCCGGGTGCTGGTGCCCCGCACGATGGAGTCGTCGATCACCATCAGCCGCTTGCCGGCGATGTTCTCCCGGATGGGGTTGAACTTCATCCGGACGCTCTGGGTGCGCAGGTCCTGGCCCGGGGCGATGAACGTGCGTCCGATGTAGCGGTTGCGCACCAGGCCGTGGCCGAAGGGGATGCCGCTGCGGCGGGCGTAGCCCTCGGCCGCGGGGATGCCCGACTCGGGTACCGGCATCACCATCGCCTCCCGCGCCGGGCTGGCGGTGTCGGGCGGCAGGGGGGCCTGCTCGGCCAGGGCCTCGCCCATGTGCTGGCGGGCGGTGTGCACGGTCTGGCCGTACAGGCGGCTGTCGGGCCGGGCGAAGTAGACGAACTCGAACAGGCAGAGCTTGGGCTCGATCCGCGCCTCGTCGAAGGGGCGGAGGGAGCGGGTGCCGGTGGCGTCGATGACCACCATCTCGCCCGGGTCGAGCTCGCGCACGAAGTGGGCACCGACGATGTCGAGCCCGGTGGTCTCCGAGGACAGGACCCATCCGTTGTCGAGCCGGCCCAGGCACAGCGGGCGGAACCCGTTGGGGTCGCGCACCCCGACCACGTGCGAGTCGTCCATCAGCACGAGGGAGAAGGCGCCCTCCAGCTTGGGGAGCACCTGGACCAGTGCCCGCTCGAGGTCGCGGCCGTCGCTGCGGACGCCGGGGCCGGCGGCCTGCATGGCGTGCTGGACGAGCTCGGCCACCACGTCGCTGTCGCTGTCGACCATGCCGGGCAGGATCCCGGCCTCCTCGGTCAGGGCGGTGGTGTTGGTCAGGTTGCCGTTGTGGCCGAGCACGAAGCCGGCGTCGCCCGTCTCCCGGTAGATGGGCTGGGCGTTGCCCCAGGTGCTGGCGCCGGTGGTGGAGTAGCGCACGTGGCCCACGGCCAGGTGGCCCTGGAGGGGGGCGAGCGTTCGGCCGTCGAAGACATTGGACACCAGGCCCATGTCCTTGACCACCGTGAGGGTGTCGCCGTCGCTCACCGCCATCCCGGCCGATTCCTGGCCCCGGTGCTGGAGGGCGAAGAGGCCGAGAAAGGTCAGGTGGGCGACCGGGTGGCCCGGCGCGTAGACGCCGAAGACCCCGCAGGCCTCCTTTGGGGTGTCGTCGTCGCTGTCGACCTCGGCGGCGTCCACCTCCACTGCCCCATCTTCCCACAGAGGCCCCCCGAGCGAGGAGTTCGCCGAATCAGCCGTCGATGAGCTGGAGCTTGCCCGGCAGGTCGCCCCGCCAGGCCGCCACCGCGTCGGCCAGGCCGAGATCGACCAGATCCCGCACGACCAGTCGCTCCCCGCCGGCGGTGCCGAGCGGCGTGACCGTCACGCCGGCAGCGCCGGCCCGTTCGGTGACTTCGGCCACCGACGCCGGCGCGACACAGGCGACCACGCGGGACGGCGCCTCGGAGAACAGGCCGGCGTGGCCCCCGGCGACGGTGACGTCGAAGCCTGTGCCCGTCAGGACTGCCATCTCGGCGAGGGCCAGGCCCAGGCCGCCGTCGCTCAGGTCGTGGAGCCCGTCGACCAGCTGGGCGTCGACGAGGTCGCGCACCAGCTGGCACAGGGCGCCGTGGGCGTTGGTGTCGACCGCCGGCAACTGGCCGCCGCGGTGGCCGTGGGCGGCCTCGGCCCAGCGGGAGCCGGCCAGGGCGACCGAGGGTGTGCCGAGCTGGAGCAGGGTGCCCCCGTCGCGCAGGCCGGCGCCGGCCGGGCGGCGGACCAGCTCGTCGATCACGCCGACGACGCCGATGACCGGTGTGGGGTCGATGTCGACTCCATCGGAGGAGTTGTACAGGCTGACGTTGCCGCCGACTACGGGCAGGCCCATGGCCCGGCACGCCTCGGCCAGCCCGTCGATGGCCTCGGAGAGCTGCCACATGACCTCGGGGTGCTCCGGGTTGCCGAAGTTCAGGCAGTTCACGACGGCCAGAGGTCGGGCGCCGGCGCAGGCAACGTTGAGCACGCCCTCGGCCACGAGCAGCGCGGTGCCCCTCCGGGGATCGAGCGCGCACCAGCGGCTGTTGCTGTCAGTGGTCAGGGCCAGCGCCCGGTCCGACGCCGGAAGCCCCGGCGCCTTCAGCCGCAGGACGGCCGCATCGCCGCCTGGCCCCTGCACGGTGTTGAGGAAGAGCTGGTGGTCGTACTGCGACCACACCCACGACGTGTCGGCCAGCCAGTCGAGGACGGCGGGGCCGCAGTCGGCCGGCGCCGGCAGCCGGACCGGGTCGTCGGCCTTGGCCGCGTCGGACCCCGCGGGGACCGCCAGCGGCCGGTTGTACCTGGGGGCGTCGTGGTGGAGGGTGGCGGCGGGCACGTCGGCCAGCACCTCGCCGCCGGGGCCGTCGAGGATGCGCAGCTTGTCGCCGGTGGTGACCGTGCCGATCACGGTGGCTCGGACCTCCCAGCGCCGGCAGATGTCGAGCACGGCGTCGAGGTTGCCCGGCTCCACAATGGCCAGCATCCGCTCCTGGGACTCACTGGTCATGATCTCGGCCGGCACCATGCCCGTCTCCCGCAGCGGGACGGTGCGCACGTCGACGTCGATGCCGAGCCCGCCGTTGGCGGCGATCTCGCTGGTGGCGCAGCAGAGGCCGGCGCCGCCCAGGTCCTGGATGCCGACGACCAGGTCACCGTCGAAGAGGGCCAGGCAGGCCTCGATGAGGCGCTTCTCCTCGAACGGATCGCCCACCTGCACGCTGGGGCGCTTGGCTTCGTCGCCGTCGGAGAACTCCGCCGACGCCAGCACGCTGACCCCGCCGATGCCGTCGCGGCCGGTGGCGGAGCCCAGCAGCACGGCCAGGTTGCCCACCCCCTGCGCCCGGGCCAGCACCAGACGCTCGTGGCGCATGACGCCGACGCAGGCGACGTTCACCAGCGGGTTGCCCGAGAAGCAGTCGCGGATCGACAGCTCCCCGCCCACGGTGGGGACGCCGACGGAGTTGCCGTAGCCCGACACGCCGCTGACCACGCCTTCCATCACCCACCGGTTCCGGGGGCCGTCGAGGGAGCCGAAGTGCAGCGAGTCGAGGAGGGCGATGGGCCGGGCGCCCATGGTGAAGATGTCACGGATGATGCCGCCCACGCCTGTGGCCGCGCCCTGGTAGGGCTCGATGGCGGAGGGATGGTTGTGGCTCTCGATGCGCACGGCGACGGCGATCCCGTCGCCGACATCGACCACGCCCGCGTTCTCCCCGAAGCCGGCGAGCACCCACGGCGCCTCGAACGGCAAGCGGCCCAGGTGGACGCGCGACGACTTGTACGAGCAGTGCTCTGACCACATGACCGCGTACATGGCCAGCTCGAGGTCGTTCGCCGGCCGTCCGAGAAGGCGGGTGATGGCCTCCGCTTCGTCGTCGGTGAGGCCCAGGTCACGGTGCAAGGCAGCCGGCATGCTCGAAACCTACCGGATATCGCCAACGGCTTGAAATCACTCGCGATTAGGTAGAGAATCGGCAAATGGCCGTGAAGACGAAAAGATCTCGTTCCCCCATGTCCGACGCTCACAAGGCCGCTTTAGCGGAAGGCCGTGAGCAGGGAAGGGCGGTGCGTCGCTATCTTGAGGCTCTCGAAGCCCACAAGCCGAAGCGGGGCCGCAAACGAACGCCGGAATCGGTGCAGAAGCGCCTGGCTGCGATCGACGAGAAGCTGGTCGATGCCGACGCGCTCACCCGCCTACACCTGACCCAGGAACGCCTGAACCTGGCCGACGAGCTGGAACGTACCGACAATACGGTGGATCTCCAGGGCGTCGAGGACGACTACGTGGTGGCCGCGGCGCCGTACGGTCGGCGCAAGGGGATCACCTACGCGGCCTGGCGCCAGCTCGGGGTCGACCCCGCCGTGCTCCGGCGGGCCGGCGTGAAGCGGGGGCGGCAGGCTAGCTAGTGCACTACGCAGGTAGGCGGCTGCCGGCGGCCGTCAGCAAGGATCCGAGGAGCCGGCGGCCGTCGACCGAGCCCAGGAGCGGGTCGCAGGCTCGCTCGGGGTGGGGCATGAGGCCGATCACGTTGCGCGCCGCGGAGCACACGCCGGCAATATCGTCCATCGAGCCGTTGGGGTTGTCGAGATACCGGAGAACGACCCGGTCGTCGGCCCGCAATTCGGCAAGCGTCTCGGCCGAGCAAATGTAGTTGCCCTCGAAGTGGTTGACCGGCAGCCGGAGCACCTCACCGACCTCAGCGGCACAGGTGAGGGCCGATTGGACGCTGGCCACGACCAGGTCGGCCGGTGCGCAGAGAAATCTTGAGCCGGCGTTCTTTTGCAGCGCTCCGGGGAGCAAGCCGGCCTCGGTCAGCACCTGGAAGCCGTTGCAAATGCCGACGACGGGCCCGCCGCCGGCGGCAAAGTCGGAAATTGACGACATCACCGGGCTGAAACGGGCCAGGGCGCCCGGGCGGAGATAGTCGCCATGGGCGAACCCCCCCGGGAGCACCACCGCGTCGACGCCGGCCAGGGTGCGGTCGCCGTGCCACAGCAGGACCGCGTCGGCGCCCAGGCCCCGCAGCGCCTCGACCACGTCGTGTTCGCAGTTGGACCCGGGGAAGACGACGACGCCGACCGTTGCGGTCATCGAACGGGCGCCTGGCCCATGAAGACCTCGGTGTCCTCGATCACGGGGTTGGCCAGCATCCGGGCGCACAGGTCGTCGACCTGCCGGCGGGCACCGGCCTCGTCGGCGGCCTCCACGGTGAAGCGGATGGCCTTGCCGACGCGTACGTCGTTGACGCTGTCGAAGCCCAGCGCCGGCAGGGCCCGCTGGATCGTGGCGCCGGCGGGGTCGGCGATGCCGGGCCGCAGCCGCACCTCGACCAGGACCGGGAATCGCATGGCCGTCACCTTGCCACGCCGGCGGTGCGGTCGCCGCCGAAGGGCTTTCCGGTCAGCCGTTCGTACGCTGACACGTACCTTGCCGACGTGGCCTCCACCACCTCGGCGGGCAGGGCCGGCGCCGGCGGGCGCTTGTCCCAGTCCTGGGCCTCCAACCAATCGCGCACGGGCTGCTTGTCGAAGGAGGGCGGGGTGGTGCCGGGCTGCCAGGCCGACATCTCCCAGAACCGGGACGAGTCGGGTGTCAGCACCTCGTCGCACAGGGCCAGGCGACCGTCGATCCAGCCCAGCTCGAACTTGGTGTCGGCGATGATGATGCCCGCCGCCGCGGCCCGGGGTGCAGCCCGGAAGTAGACGTTGAGGCTGATGGCCGCCGCCTCGGCGGCGACCTCCGTGCCCACGAGCTCCGCGGCCCGGTCGAAGGAGATGTTCTCGTCGTGGTCGCCGACGGCGGCCTTGGTGGACGGCGTGAAGATCGGGTCGGGGAGCTGCTCGGACTGGCGCAGGCCGCTGGGAAGGGGCATGCCGTGGACCGTGCCGTGGGTGGCGTACTCCTTCCAGGCGGAACCGGACAGGTAGCCCCGCACGATGCACTCGATCGGGAGCATCTCGGCCTTGCGCACCAGCATCGACGCCCCGTCGACGGAGATCAGGTGGTTGGGCACGATGTCGGTGACCTGGTCGAGCCAGTAGGCGGTCAGGGCGGTGAGCACCCGGCCCTTGTGGGGGATGGGTTCGTCGAGCACCACGTCGAAGGCGGAGATCCGGTCGGAGGTGACCATGAGCAGGCGGTCGTCGCCGGCGTCGTAGATGTCGCGGACCTTGCCGGAGTAGAGGAGGTTCACCCCGGCAACCTAGCAATCACAGGATGGGTGCCGGCCGGTACGCAGCGGCGTCGGGGAAGCGGCCGCCGAGGACCTCCGCCCGGCGCACGAACGCCTCGACCTGGGCGGCGGCGCCGCCGGTGAAGGCGATGGGGTCGGCCACGGTGGCCGCCACCTCCTCGCCGCCGAGGTGGAGCCGGTCGTCGGCGGCGAGGAGGTCGAGCAGGCTCGCGCCGGCGTCGGCCTTGTCCCGTCTGGCCAGGGCGGCGGCCACCGCGTGCTGCTTGATGATCTCATGCGCCTGCTCCCGCCCCACGCCCGCCCGCTGGGCGGCGAGGAGCACCTTCGTCGTGGCCAGGAACGGCAGGTCGCGGGCCAGTTCGGCCTCGATCACGGCCGGGAACGGGGCCAGCTCGTCGAGCACGGTGAGGAAACCCTGATAGAGGCCGTCGATGGCGAAGAAGGCGCCCGGCAGCGCCACCCGCCGCACCACCGAGTCGGAGACGTCGCCTTCGTTCCACTGGTGGCCGCTCATCCCGGTGACCATGGCCAGGTGGCCGGAAAGCACGACGGCCAGGCCGCAGACGCGCTCGCAGGTGCGGGCGTTCATCTTGTGGGGCATGGCCGAGGAGCCCACCTGGCCGGCGGCGAACCCCTCGGTGACCAGCTCGTGGCCGGCCATCAGACGCAGGGTCGTGGCCAGCGAGGAGGGGCCGGCGGCGGCCTGCACGAGCGCGGCAACCACGTCGAGGTCGAGCGAGCGGGGGTAGATCTGGCCGGTGGATCCCAGCGCCCGGTCGAACCCCAGGGAGCTGGCGACCACGGCCTGGAGGGCGGCCAGCTTGGCGGGGTCGCCGCCGAGCAGGTCGAGCTGGTCCTGGGCCGTCCCCATGGGGCCGGTCACGCCCCGCAGGGGGTAGCGCGCCAGCAGGTCGTCGACGCGCGCCAGGGCCACGAGCAGCTCCTCGCCGGCGCTGGCGAAGCGCTTGCCGAGGGTGGTGGCCTGGGCGGCCACGTTGTGCGACCGCCCGACCATGACCAGGCCGGCGTGGTCGGCGGCGAGGCGGCCGAGGCGGGTGACGGCGGCGACCATCCGGTCGTGCACGAGCGCCAGCGACCGGCGGATCTGAAGCTGCTCGACGTTCTCGGTGAGGTCCCGCGACGTCATGGCCTTGTGGATGTGCTCGTGGCCGGCGAGGGCGCAGAACTCCTCGATGCGGGCCTTCACGTCGTGGCGGGTGACCCGTTCCCGGGCCTCGATCGAGGCCAGGTCCACCCGGTCGATGACCGCCTCGTAGGCCTCGACCACGCCGGCGGGGACGTCGACGCCGAGGTCCTTCTGGGCCCGGAGGACCGCCAGCCAGAGCCGGCGTTCCAGGACCACCTTGTGCGCCGGCGACCACAGCTCCACCATCTCCGGCGAGGCGTAGCGTGCCGCCAGGACGTCGGGGATCATGCCCGGCGTTCGTCGAGCTTCTGGGCGAGGCCGGCGTCGGTGATGGCCAGCATTTGGACGACGAGGAGGGCGGCGTTCATCGACCCGTCGATGGCGACGGTGGCCACCGGGATGCCCTTGGGCATCTGCACGGTGGCGTACAGGGCATCGACCCCGTTGAGCGCCCCGCCGGACATGGGCACGCCGACCACCGGGAGGGTGGTGTTGGCCGCCACCGCCCCGGCCAGGTGGGCGGCCATGCCGGCGCCGCAGATGATGGCGGCGTAGCCGTTGGCCCGGGCGGTGCTCGCGAACTCGGCGACCACCGCCGGCGTGCGGTGGGCGGACATGACCCGCTCGTCGACGTCGATCCCGAACTCGGCCAGGGTGGTCGCCGCCGGCTCCATCTTCCCCTGGTCGCTGGCGGACCCCATCAGGACTGCGACCTTCATTCGTTTCCCTTCCCGTGGTGGACGCAAATGGTCGTGATTCTGGCGAAAAACGCCGATTTCACGACCATTGACGTCCAAAATTTGCGACGTCGGACCGGTACTGCATGCCCGGCCAGGAGATGTGGGACACGGCGCCGTACGCGGTGGCGCGGGCGCCGGCCAGGTCGTCGCCCATGCCGGTGACGGCGAGGACGCGCCCGCCGGCGGTGACGCAGCGGCCGGCGCTGTCGAGGGCGACGCCGGCCCGGAACACGAGCACGTCGTCCAGAGCGTCGGCGGCGTCGAGGCCCTCGATGACGTCACCGGTGCGGGGGTTCATCGGGTAGCCCTCGGCGGCCATGACGACGGTGACCGCGGCCCGCTCGTCGAACGTGGGCTCGCTCTCGATGCGGCCGGCGGCAGCCTCGGCCAGGAGCTGGGCCAGGTCGCCGATGTAGCGGGGCAGCACGGCTTGAACCTCGGGATCGCCGAAGCGGACGTTGTACTCGACCATCTTGGGGCCGTCCCGCGTGAGCATGAGCCCGGCGTACAACACTCCCCGGTAGTCGATCCCCCGGTCTCGGAGGGCGGCCAGTGTCGGCGCCACCGCCCGCTCGAGTACCTCGGCGACGACATCGGGCCCAGCCATGGGCACGGGCGAGTGGGCGCCCATCCCGCCGGTGTTGGGGCCGGCGCCGCCGTCGGACAGGCGCTTGAAGTCCTGGGCCGGCGCCAGCGGGACGGCTCGGTGGCCGTCGCAGACGCACAGCAGGGACAGCTCGGGCCCATCCATCCACTCCTCGATCACCACCCGCCGGCCGGCGTCGCCGAAGGCCTGGCCTGAAAGCTTGGCCGCCACGTCGGCGGCGGCGTCGTCGAAGGACTCGGTGACCAGCACGCCCTTGCCGGCGGCCAGCCCGTCGGTCTTCACCACCCATGGCCCGCTGAGGGTGCGCAAGAAAGCGACGGCCGGCTCGACCTCGGTGAAAGCGCCGTAGCCCGCGGTGGGGACGCCGGCCTCCCGGAGCAACTCCTTCATCCATGCCTTCGAGCCCTCCAGGCGGGCGCCGTCGGCGCCGGGCCCGAAGACCAGCTTGCCGGCGGCCCGGAGCCGGTCGGCCAGGCCGTCGACGAGAAGGGTCTCCGGGCCGATCACGAACAGGTCGGCGTCGATGTCCTCGGCAGGTGTGGCGACGGAGCCGGGGATGCCGGGGTTCCCGGGCGTGACGACCACCTCGGCGTGGCGGCCGAGGGCGACGGCGAGCGCGTGCTCACGGCCGCCGGGCCCGACGACGCAGACCTTCACCTAGATGACGAGGATGCCAGGGCCGATGACGCCCGGGTCGCCGTCCCAGTCCTCGTCATCATCGTCGTCGTCGTCAGCGTCGTCGGCGTAGATGACCGACGGGTCGGTGAACTGCACGAACTGCTCCCGTCCCGGCCCAACGCCCACCATGCCCACCGGCACGCCGCACGCGTCGGCGAGGAACTGGAGGTAGTTCTTGGCCTCCGCCGGCAGGTCATCGAGGGTGGTGGCGGCGGTGAGATCGGTGTTCCAGCCGGGAAGCTCCTCGTACACCGGCTTCACCTTGTGCAGCACCGACTGGTGGTACGGCGGGTGCAGGTACTTCTCGCCGTCGGCCTCGTAGGCCACGCACACCTTGAGGGTGTCGAAGGCGTCGAGCACGTCGAGCTTGGTCACGGCCAGCTCGGTGAGGGAGTTGAGGCGGACGGCCTGGCGCATCATCACCGCGTCGAACCAGCCCGGCCGCCGGCGCCGGCCGGTGTTGGTGCCGAACTCGCGGCCTCGGTCGACGAGGGCCTCGCCGTTCCCGTCGAACAGCTCGGTTGGGAAGGGGCCGGCGCCCACCCGGGTGACGTAGGCCTTGGCCACGCCGATCACCCGCTGGATGTGCATGGGCCCGACGCCGGCGCCGATCAGGGCCCCACCCGCCACGGGGTTCGACGAGGTGACGAAGGGGTACGTGCCGTGTTCGAGGCCGAGGAAGGCGGCCTGGGCGCCCGCGAAGAGCACGTTGGCGCCCTCATCGAGCGCGTCGTGGACGAGGCCCACCGAGTCGGCGATCATCGGCTCGATCCGTGTGCGCAGGTCGCCCAGGTACAGGTCGCAGATGTCGTCGGCCGACTGGGGGAGGCGGTTGTGGACCTTGGCCAGGATCAGGTTCTTCTCTTTGAGGACGATCTCAAGCTTCTCGCGGAAGATCTTGGGGTCGAGCAGGTCCTGTACCCGCAGGCCCACCCGGGCCGCCTTGTCGGCGTACGCCGGCCCGATGCCCCGCTTGGTGGTGCCCAGGCTGTTCTTGCCCAGCTTGCGCTCCGTCAGGCGGTCGAGCTCGGAGTGGTACGGCATGATCAGGTGGGCGTTGCCGCTCACCCGAAGGCGGGAACAGTCGACCCCCCGGGCCTCGAGGCCATCGACCTCGGAGACCAGCACCGCGGGGTCGACCACCACCCCGTTGCCGATCACCGGGGTGACCCACGGGTAGAGGATCCCGCTGGGGACGAGCTGCAGGGCGAAGGACTCCCCGTCGACGACGATGGTGTGGCCAGCGTTGTGGCCGCCCTGGTAGCGGACCACGACCTGCATCTGCTTGGTGAGCAGATCGGTCAGCTTGCCCTTGCCCTCGTCGCCCCATTGGGTGCCGACGATCACGGTACCGGGCACGCGCCTCTCCTCAACTAAGTGTTACGGCGGTCCGAGCAGTGTATCTCCCCCCTGCCTGAGCTCATGCCAAGTTCGCGCTCAAGCTTTGACCGCGGCTGCCGACAATTGGAGGGCGGCACCCCGCCATGCCGCACACAAAGGGAGATGGTGGGGTCGGCATCCAAAATCTGGGTTCCGCCCGCCAGGGACTCAGTCGACCCCACCATCCCCTACCTTCACTGGCGTGCCCGTTCCCCCCCGCCGCCTCCTGCTCCTCCGCCACGGCCAGTCCGCCTGGAACGCCGCCGGCCGCTGGCAGGGCCAGGCCGACCCGCCCCTTTCACCACTGGGCGAGGAGCAGGCCCGCGAGGCCGCCGGGCGGCTCGTCGCCGGCCGCTTCTCCCGCGTGGTGGCGTCCGATCTCCAACGGGCGCGCCGCACGGCGGAGATCCTGGCCGGGCCGCTCGGGCTGGTGGTGGAGGTCGACCCCGACCTCCGGGAGATCGACGTCGGCGACTGGCAGGGCCTGACCCGCGCCGAGATCAGGGCCCGCGCGCCCGAGGCGCTGGCCGACTGGTCGGAGGGTCGCAGCGAGTCGACGCCCGGGGGCGAGCTGCGGTCGGACCTCACCGACCGGGCTCGCCATGCCCTGCTCAGGGCGGCTGGGGCGTCGCAGCCGGGGGACCGGGTGCTGGTGGTCAGCCACGGGGCGCTGATCCGGAACCTCGACCGGGCGCTTGGCGTTGCCCCCGACGCCATCGGCAACCTCGCCGGCCGCTGGTACGAGTCCGACGGCTTTGGCTCGCTGATGCCGGCGGCTCTGGTGTCGCTGGCCGACCCCGAAGACCGGACGCTGTCGCAGTCTCCCTGACCAGCTGGGAGCCCGACGATCTAGCTCCGCTCGGGGGTCCGGACCGTGAACATTGTGACACGTTCTCCCAGCCGGCCGCCCTCGCCGCCGACAGGCGGCTCCAACGGATGGCCCCTCGTCGGCCGAAGGCCGGCACGCCTCGGGGGGAGGCCGGGAGGGGGGCTTGCCCCCCTCCCGCTAAAAGTCGTCGGGCCCGATCATCTTGACGGCTGTGATGCGGTCGCAAGGCATGCCGGCGGCCGCGGCGTGGGCGCGGATCGTGGCCTCGTCGGTGGACTCGTACAGGCAGTAGGTCATGGCGCCCTCGTCCGACTCGACCACGAGCGAGTGCCTCCACACGATCGTGTCGGGGAACTGCTCGGCCGCGGCCCGCTTGGAGGCCGATCCGGCCTTGGCCACCTGCTCGGGCGTCACGTGGCCCATGCGTCGCTCTATCTGTACAGCTGCATGTGTGCTCCATTCGCTTGTGGATGAAGAGGGCGTGGCCGTCGCTGACGAGCGCACCTCCCGCCGGATGGCAGCGGGGCTCCCTGGCAAGAACGATGACGATGCGGGCGGGGCGCTCGCCAGTTCAAATGTTGAACTGCCGTAGCCGCCGGCACCCGCCTAGGGTCGTCCTTATGCGATCCGGTGAGATCCAGGTGGACTACTGCCCAGTGAGTCAGTCGATCGATCTCCTGGGCGATCGGTGGACCCTGGGGGTGGTCTTCCATGTCCTCCTGGGTCGGCGCCGGTTCTCCGAGCTCCGCGACGTCATGCCCCGAATCCCGCCGGCGACGCTGTCAAAGCGGCTCAAGCTCCTGGTCCGTGCCGAGATCATCACGCGCACCACGACCGACGACGGGCGCATCGAGTACGCACCCACCCACGCGGGCGCCGAACTCTACAAGGTCATGTACGGCCTCGGTGTATGGGGAGAACGCTGGATTCGCGAGATCATCACCGACGATGCCGTTGACCCGGCCAAAATCATGTGGGAGATGCGACGAGCGCTCGATCTCGGCCGGATGCCGACCGAGCGGGTCGTAGTCCATTTCGAGTTTGTCGGGTCGCCGCCCGAGAAGTCGCACTTCTGGATGGTGCTCGATCGGGACGCGCCCGATCTCTGCGTCGTCGATCCCGGCTTTGGCGACGACCTCGTCGTTCGCTCCCGGCCCGGCCCCATCGGGGCGATGTGGATGGGCGACCGTTCGCTGGGCGACCTTGTCAGCGACGGCACGATCATCGTCACCGGCCTCCCCCGACTGGCCAGGAAGCTGCCGGCGTGGATCGGCACCAGCGTCTTCGCCGACGTCGAGAGCGCCGGCGAACGACACAGGCATGTTCCGGTCGCAAGCGTTGCACCGTGACCGCCCCTCGAGCTGGAGCCCGAGCTAGCTGCTGAAGAACGCGGCGACGTCGGCACGGTCTCGGGTGCGGCGCATCGGCGGGAGGGCGGCGAGGATGGCCGGGCGGTAGGAGGCTTCGGCCAGGCGGGGGTCGAGGACGGCGACCACACCGCGGTCGGTGGCGCTGCGGATGAGGCGGCCGGCGCCCTGGGCCAGGCGGGTGGCGGCATGCGGCACATCGACCACGGAGAAGGCGGCCGGACCGGCCCGCTCGCGGCGGGCCTCGGCCACCGGGTCGTCGGGGCGGGCGAAGGGCAGGCGGTCGATGACGACGAGCGAGCAGGCGTCGCCAGGCACGTCGACGCCCTGCCAGAACCCCATGGTGGCGAACAGGCACGAGGTCAGGTCGGTGCGGAAGGCCTCGATCAGCGCCGGCTTGGGCAGGTCGTCCTGGGCTAGCAGGGTGTAAGGCAGATGGTCGAGCGCGGCCCGCGCTGCCCGCATGGCCCGCCACGAGGTGAACAGGGCCAGCGTGCGCCCGCCGGCGGCGGTGAGGAGGAACGCCAGCTCCTCGTGGGCCGCGGCCTCGTGCCGGGGGTTGCGGACGCCGGGAAGCCGGGGCACGTACAGCAGCGACTGGGTGCGGTAGTCGAAAGGGCTGCCGACGTCGAGCTCGACCGCGGCGCCGGCGAGCCCGAGCCGGGCCGAGATACCGGGCGGGATGGTGGCCGAGGTGAGGATCGGTGTGGCCGACGCCCACAGCACGTCGGCCAGCGCGGCGCCGACATCGACGGGTGCCACCCGCAGCGCCGGCTGCGAGCCCGACGACTCGACCCAGGTGACGTGGTCGTCGCCGGCGCCGAGCACGGTGTCAATGTCGGCGGCCAGGGTGTCGAGGGCCTTCGCCGCCCGCTCGCGCCGGGCCTTCTGGTCGGCGGTCTCGCCGTCGGGCGCGCTGCGCAACGAGCCGCGTTCCTCCCGCACCACCTGGGCCAGGTCGCCCAGAGCCTCGGCCACCGCCGGCTCCGCCTTCGCCCCCTCGGCCAGCCGCTTGCCGGTGAAGGGGGTCAGTGCCCGGTCGAGGCTGTCGCGGTGGCGCACGATGGCGCTCCCCGGCGTGAGCCGGGCGACGGCCCCCACCCGTCCCGGCGTGAGGGTGACGCCGAGGGCGGCGGAGAGGACGTCCTCGGTCTCGTGGGCCTCGTCGACGATCACCACGTCGTGCTCGGGCAGGATGAACCCGCCGGACGCGACGTGGGCGCCGAGGAGGTGGAGGTTGACGACGATGACGTCGGCCTCCCGGGCCCGCTCGTAGGCCGCCTCGGCGAAACAGGTCCCGCCCATGGGGCAGGCCTGGGCGCCGGGGCACTCCTCGGAGCCGACGCTGACCGACGACCACGCGTGGGGCCGGGGCTCGAAGTCGAGCTCGGCCCGATCGCCCGTCGGGCTCGCCTGGCCCCACGCCACCAGCTTGGTGATCTCGGCGCCGATGCCCCGGCTGTCGACGCCGGGCAGCGTGGGGGTTTCGGCTTCCCTGGCCGCCTCCGCCGCGGCCTGTCGGCACAGGTAGTTGCTCCGCCCCTTGAGCACCGCCCAGGTCAGGCCCGGCCGTAGGCCGGCGCCGGCGAAGGTGGGCAGGTCCTTGCCGGCCAGCTGGTCCTGGAGGGCCTTGGTGGCGGTGGCGATCACGACGCGGCGCCGGCGCCCCCCGAGGAGAGCGCCGACAAGGTACGCCCAGGTCTTGCCGGTGCCGGTGCCGGCCTGCACGACCAGCGGCCGCTCATCCGCCACGGCGGCGGCCACCGCCTCGGCCATCTCGATCTGTCCCGCCCGTACCTCGCCCCCGCCGTCCAGGGTGGACGCCAGCTTGGCGAGGGCGGCCTCCGGCTTCACTGGTGACACTTCAGCACGCCAGGGCGTGTCGAAGTGTCACCGGTTGGCTATTTGAGGGCCAGCTCGTCGCCGGCCACGCCGACCCGCACGGTGTCGCCCTCGCTGTAGCGGCCTTCGAGCAGGGCCAGGGCCAGCGGGTCGGCGATCCGGCGCTGGATGAGCCGCTTGAGCGGTCGTGCCCCGTAGCTCGGGTCGTAGCCGGTGCGGGCCAGCCAGGCCCTGGAGTCGTCGCTGACCTCCAGCCCGAGCCGGCGGGCGGCCAGGCGGCCGGCGAGATGGCGGAGCTGGATATCGACGATGTGCTCGATGTCGGCCTCGGTGAGCGACCGGAAGCGCACGATCTCGTCGATCCGGTTGAGGAACTCGGGCCGGAAGAAGCCGGCGGGGTCGCCGGGCAGGTTCGATGTCATGATCAACACCACGTTCGAGAAGGAGACCGTCCGACCCTGGCCGTCGGTGAGGCGGCCGTCGTCGAGCAGCTGGAGCAGCACGTTGAAGACCTCGGGGTGGGCCTTCTCGATCTCGTCGAGCAGCACGACGGCGTAGGGCCGCCGGCGGACCGCCTCGGTGAGCTGGCCGCCCTCGTCGTAGCCGACATAGCCCGGCGGGGCGCCGATGAGCCGGGAGACGGTGTGCTTCTCCTGGTACTCGCTCATGTCGATGCGGATCGTGGCCCGCTCGTCGTCGAACAGGAAGTCGGCTACCGACCGGGCCAGCTCGGTCTTGCCCACGCCCGTGGGGCCGAGGAACAGGAACGACCCGATGGGGCGATCCGGGTCGGACAGCCCGCTGCGCGACCGGCGGATGGCGTTGGCCACGGCCGAGACGGCCTCGTCCTGGCCGATGACGCGCTCGTGGAGGACCTCCTCCATGCGGACGAGCTTGGCCACCTCGGCCTCCATCAGCTTGGCCACGGGGATGCCGGTCCAGCGGCTGACGACCTCGGCCACGTCCTCCGCGTCGACCTCCTCCTTGAGCATGCGCCGGTCGGCCTGGAGCTCGGCCAGCGCGGCCGAGGCGGTCTCCAGCTCGGCCTCCACCTCCGGGATGCGGCCGTACCGCAGCCGGGCGGCGGCCTCGAGGTCGTCCTCGCGCTCGACCTGGGCCCTCACCGCCTCCAACTCCTCCTTGCGCTGGCGGATGCGGCCGATGGCCTCCCGCTCGAGGTTCCAGTGGGCCTTCATGGCGTCGGATTGCTCCCGCAGGTTGGCCAGCTCGTTGTCGATCGCCGCGAGTCGCTCGCGGCTGGCCGGGTCGGTCTCCTTCGCCAGGGCCAGGTGCTCGATCTCAAGCTGGCGCATGCGGCGCTCGACCACGTCGATCTCGGTCGGCATGGAGTCGATCTCGATGCGTAGGCGGCTGCCGGCCTCGTCGATGAGGTCGATGGCCTTGTCGGGCAAGAAACGCCCGGTGATGTAGCGGTCGGAGAGCACGCCGGCGGCCACCAGGGCGGCGTCTTGGATGCGGACCCCGTGGTGGAGCTCGTAGCGCTCCTTCAGGCCCCGCAGGATGGCGATGCTGGCCTCGACGGTCGGCTCGCCGACCGTCACCGGCGCAAAGCGCCGCTCGAGAGCGGGGTCCTTCTCGACGTGCTTGCGGTACTCGTCGAGCGTGGTGGCGCCGATCATGCGCAACTCGCCCCGGGCCAGCATCGGCTTGAGCATGTTGGAGGCGTCCATGGCCCCCTCGGCGGCGCCGGCGCCCACGACGGTGTGGAGCTCGTCGATGAAGGTGATGACCTGGCCGGCGGCGTCGGTGATCTCCTTGAGGACGGCCTTCAGCCGCGCCTCGAACTCGCCGCGGTACTTGGCGCCGGCAACCATCGAGCCCAGATCGAGGGCGACGATGCGCCGGCCTTTCAGGCTCTCGGGGACGTCGCCCTCGGCGATGCGCCGGGCCAGGCCTTCGACGATGGCGGTCTTGCCCACACCGGGTTCGCCGATGAGGACCGGGTTGTTCTTGGTGCGGCGGGAGAGGACCTGGATGACGCGGCGGATCTCCTCATCGCGGCCGATGACCGGGTCGAGCTTGCCGTCGCGGGCCGCCTCGGTGAGGTCGCGGCCGTAGCGCTCCAGCGCCTGGTAGGTGTCTTCGGGGTGCTGGCTGGTGACCCGGTGGCTGCCCCGGATGTCGCGCAGCACCGCCAGCAGCTCGTCGCGGGAGACGCCCACCAGGTCGGGCAGGGCCAGGAGGATGTGCTCGGTGGACAGGTACTCGTCGCCGAACTGGGACCGTTCGGCATCGGCGGCGTCGATGACGTCGCGGGTCTGGCGCGAGAGGCGGGGCTCGCCGCCCCCGTAGGCCTGGGCCAGCCGGGCGAGGGTGGCTTCGAGCTTCTCGCGCAGGGCGGGCGCGGCCACGCCGGCGCGGGCCAGCGTGGGCGGCACGACCCCGTCGTCCTGGGCAAGGAGGGCGGCCAGCAGGTGCTCGGGCGTGACCTCGGCGTGGCTGCGCTGGCGGGCCATGTCGATGGCGGTGGCCACCGCCTCCTGGGTCTTCTGGGTCCACCGGTTGGGGTCGAGGGGCATCGTCGTACTCCCTATCTCACCTCAGGAAAGTTGATAACAACCTACTCAACCTTTGCCGGCCGTCGGCGATTCCCGATCTGGCGCGATCAGTTCCCGCCGCGCCCACCCCGGCGGGAGCGGCGCCGGCGGGCCTGGTCGGCGGCGATCCGGGCCTTGGCGTCGGGGCGGCGGCCACCGGTGGTGCCGGCGGGGTTGGCTCCTCCGCCACCTGCATCCTCCTCCTCCTCGCTGTCGCTTTCGCTCGTGGCGGGGGCGGGGGCGGGGGCGGGGGCGGGGGACATCGTGGCCGACCGGTCGATGAGGAGGTCGTCGATAAAGAACTCGCCCTCGGCCGCCGGCGCCCACGGCGACCCGGCGGCCGGCACCCGCGTGCCGGTGGGCAACGGGCCGTCGAGCAGCTCGGCGATGACGATCTCCGCCTACGCCTCCGCCTCCGCCTCCGCCTCCGCCTCCGCCGGTGCAGGGCCGCCGGCGCCGGGATCGTCGCCGGCGGCGCCGGGGCCGTCTTCGCTTGGGCCCTCGGGCAGGGCGAGGGAGTCGATCAGGAGGTCGTCGGGAAGGTCCGTGGCCCGCGCCGGGGGAAGGTCCTCCGGAAAGAGATCCCAGAACGACAGCTCGGCGGGCGGGACCGGCGGGATGGCGGCACCGGGCGCCGGCCCTGTCTGCGGCAGCTCTTCGCCCACGGCCGGCGTCGAGCCGGTGTCGAAGGGCGCCCACGCCGTCACTGTCTGGGCGTCGTCGCCCGGGGCCTCGGCGCCGGCCGGTTCCGCGGCCGCCGGCTCGCTGGCTGCGTCATCGACCCCTGCAACCGGGTCGCTCCTGGCGGCGTCGCCGGGTGCGGGGCCCCAGAGGTCCTCCGCGAGCAGGCCGGCGATGGCCGGCGCCTGGGGCTTGGTCCTGGGCGCCTCCGGCGGCGGGACGGCCATCGTGGGGGGACCGCCGTCGTCGGCGGTGTCAATGGTGGCCGCGGCTGCCGTGCCGGCCGGCCCGACCGGCGCGTCAGCCCCGGGGGCCACCGCCATCGCCTCCGCCTCGGCGACCGGCGCCCCGGCTCCAACCTGGGTGTCCACCACCGCCGGCGCCTCAGCAGCGGCCTCGGCGCTCGGCGCCGGCGCCTTCGCCTCGGCAGCGGCCTCGGCGCTCGGCGCCGGCGACTTCGCCTCGGCAGCCGCCGCCGCCTGCTTCTTGCGGGCTCGGCGCTCGGCAGCCCTCCTGGCCTGTGCCGCATTCTTCTGGGACGCGGCGCCCTTCAGACCGACGAGG
>JBPCLE010000242.1:0-8557 GCA_051003575.1 Acidimicrobiales bacterium
GGTCGGCGGAGCCGAACGTACGATACCGCCGCTTCGGCGGCCTCGACGCTTGATGCTCGCTGGTCGGCGGAGCCGAACGTACGAGACCGCCGCTTCGGCGGCCTCGACGCTTGATGCTCGCTGGTCGGCGGAGCCGAACGTACGAGACCGCCGCTTCGGCGGGTTGGAAGCATAAGCTTGTAATTCACTGTGGGCCTGTACCGAGACCAGGGGATCGTGCTGCGGACGTGGCGCCTGGGGGAGTCCGACCGCATCGTCAACCTGCTGACCGAGCGCCACGGCAAGGTGCGGGCGGTGGTGAAGGGCGTCCGCAAGACCAAGAGCCGCTTCGGTGCCCGGCTGGAGCCGATGGTGCACGTCTCGCTGCTCTTCTACGAGGGCCGCGAGCTGGACATCGTCACTCAGGCCGAGTCCATTGAGCACTTCCGTCCGGTGCGCGAGGACCTGTCGCGGCTGGCCAAGGCGTCGTCGCTGCTGGAGGCCACCGACCAGCTGGCCCAGGAGCGCCAGGCCAACCCCCGGCTGTTCGCCATGCTCCTGGGCGGCCTCCGGGCCCTGTCGGCCCACGACGCCCCGCTCCTGGTGCCGGCGTTCTTCCTGAAGCTGCTGTCGATGGAGGGGTTCCACCCCTTGCTGGAAGAGTGCGCGGTCTGCGGCGACCGGTACGGGCTGGTGGCGTTCGACCTGGCCCAGGGCGGTATGCTTTGCGCCGGCTGCGCCGGCCGGATGGGCGATGCGCTGTCGCCGGCGGGCCTCGACCTGGTGCGGCGGGTACTCGGCGGCGACCTCGGCGGGGCGTTGTCGACGCCGGCGGGGCCGGCGGTGGGCGAGGTGGAGCGGCTGGCCACCCGGGCGATGGAGTACCACCTGGAGCGCCGGCTGCGGTCGCTGCCGGTGGCGGGGGCGCTGGCCACGGACTGAGCGGCCGGCGCTTGTGCATATTTACGTCTCTGGCAACGAATTCTGCACACTAAAGGAGATGTCACACCCCCTCGGCATACTTGACGCCGTGGATGCCGCTATCGCACAGATCGCCTACCGCCAGCACGCCGTGATCCTGAGGGCGCAGGCGCTCGGGGTCGGGATGACCGACGAGATGATCCGCCACCGCATCGCGACGGGCCGCTGGGTGCGGGTGGCGGCCGGCGTGTACCGGCTGGCCGGCGTGCCGGTGACATGGAAGCAGCGGGCCCTGGCCGCGTGCCTGATCAGCGGCGCCGGCGCCGTGGTGTCGCACCGGTCGGCGGCGGTCCTGTGGGGCGTGTCGGGGTTCCGGCCCGGGCCACTGGAGATCACCGTGCCCGCGGGCCGGAGTGGGCGCAACGCCCTGGCCCGGGTGCACCGGTCAGATGTCGACGGCGTGCTGCGCGACCGCGTGCCGGTGACCCGGCCCTCCCGCACGATCATGGACCTCGCCGGCGTCGTGAACGGGGATCTGCTGGAGGAGGCGGTCGACGACCTGCTGTGCCGGCGGCTGTGCCGGATCGAGGACCTGCACCCTCGGGGCGCGCTGGGGGAGGTGCTGGCGGCGTGGAACGGCGATGGGCTGGCCGAGGGGGTGGCCGAGATGCGGGTGGTGCGGGCCCTGCTGGCGGCGGGGTTGCCGGCGCCGGTGCGGCAGCACGAGATCTGGGTCAATGGCGTCTTCATCGCACGGGTCGATCTGGCCTACCCGCCGTTCCGGCTGGCCATGGAGCTCGACGGGTTCCGCTGGCACGCCGGCCGGCGCAAGTTCTGCGGCGACCGGCAGCGGCGCAATCGGGTGGAGACCGCCGGCTGGCGGCTGCTGGAGGCGGCGCCCGAGGACATCGACCACCTGGTGGCCGGCGCCGCCGCGATCCTCAGGAGGGCGGCATGAGCCGGGCCACTACGCTCGTCCCCCGTGGCCGACCTCACCGAATCCGTCGTCAACCTGGCCAAGCGCCGGGGGTTCGTGTTCCCGTCCAGCGAGATCTACGGCGGGTTCCGGTCGACGTGGGACTACGGGCCGCTGGGTGTGCTGCTGAAGCGCAACGTCATGGATGCCTGGTGGCGGGCCATGGTGCAGGAGCGCGACGACATCGTCGGCCTCGACGCTGCCATCCTGATGGCGCCAAGGGTCTGGGAGGCGTCGGGCCACCTGGCCACGTTCTCCGACCCCCTGGTCGACTGCCGCAACTGCAAGGAGCGGTGGCGGGAGGACCAGGTAGACGGGAGCTGCCCCAACTGCGGGTCGAAGGACCTCACCGAGGCCCGGCCGTTCCACCTCATGTTCAAGACCCACGTCGGCCCGGTGGAGGACGACGGCGCCATTGCCTACCTGCGCCCGGAGACGGCCCAGGGCATCTTCGTGAACTTCGCCAACGTGCTCCAGACGTCGCGCAAGAAGCCTCCGTTCGGCATCGCCCAGCAGGGCAAATCGTTCCGCAACGAGATCACGCCGGGCAACTTCATCTTCCGCACCCGGGAGTTCGAGCAGATGGAGATGGAGTTCTTCGTGCCGCCGGCGGAGGGCCAGAAGTGGTTCGAGTACTGGTGTGAGGAGCGGCTGCGCTGGTACGTCGACCTGAACATCCCGGCCGAGAAGCTGCGTCTCCGCCACCACGATCCCGAGGAACTGTCGCACTACTCGACCGGCACGGCCGACGTGGAGTTCGCCTACCCCTGGGGGTGGGGCGAGCTGGAGGGCGTGGCCAACCGCACCGACTACGACCTCACCCAGCACGCGAAGTTCTCCGGCGAGCGGTTGGAGTACTTCGACCAGGCCAGCAACGAGCGGTACGTGCCGCACGTCATCGAGCCTGCCGCCGGCGTGGGCCGCAGCATGATGGCGTTCCTTTTGGCCGCCTACGACACCGACGAGGTCAACGGCGAGACGCGGACGGTGCTGCGGCTGCACCGGAAGCTGGCGCCCTACAAGGTGGCGGTGCTGCCGCTCTCCAAGAAGGACACGCTCACCCCCACCGCGCGCGAGGTGCTGGCGCTCCTGCAGCCCCACTTCATGTGCGAGTACGACGAGACGCAGGCCATCGGCCGGCGTTACCGCCGCCAGGACGAGATCGGCACGCCCTACTGCGTGACCATCGACTTCGACAGCCTCGAGGACCGGGCCGTCACCATCCGCGATCGGGACTCCCTCGAACAGCAGCGGGTGCCGATCGACGCGCTGGTCGAGGAGCTTCGGGGGCGCCTGGCGTAGCCCCCGGGACGTCCGGGGCGGTCCAACTACGCTGCTGGGGTCGTCCCGCCGCGTCCAGGAGAGCTTGTGACTTTCGTCTACCCCTTTGACCACCCGCACGAGAAGCCGCCGATGAGCCTGAAGGACCTGCTCGGGGGCAAGGGGGCCAACCTGGCGGAGATGACGTCGGTGCTCCGGCTCCCGGTGCCGCACGGGTTCACGATCACCACCGACGCCTGCCGCTCGTACATGGACGGGGGCTGGCCGGCGGGCCTCACCGAGGAGGTCGAGGCCCAGGTCGCCAAGCTCGAGGCTTCGATGGGGAAGGGCCTGGGCGACCCGGGCGACCCGTTGCTGGTGAGCGTGCGGTCGGGGGCCAAGTTCTCCATGCCGGGCATGATGGACACCGTCCTCAACCTGGGCCTCAACGACGCCTCGGTGAAAGGCCTGGCCGCCCAGACCGGCGACGAGCGCTTCGCGTACGACAGCTACCGGCGGTTCGTGGCCATGTACGGGCGCATCGTGCTCGGCGTGCCCGGTGAGGAGTTCGAGACGCCGTTCGAGGAGGCCAAGGAGAAGGCCGGCGTGGCCTCCGACGCCGAGATCCCCGCGTCCGCGCTGGCCGAGCTGGTCGAGCAGTACAAGGAGGTCGTGGCCCGCCATACCGGGTCACCCTTCCCCCAGGCGCCGGCCGAGCAGCTCCGGGGCGCCATCGAGGCCGTGTTCCAGTCCTGGGGCGGGGCCCGGGCGGTGGCTTACCGGGTCAAGGAGCGCATCGCCCACGACCTGGGCACCGCGGTGAACGTGCAGGCCATGGTGTTCGGCAACCGCGACGACAACTCGGGCACCGGCGTGGGCTTCACCCGCGACCCCGCCACGGGGGCGGCCGGCGCCTACGGCGATTTCCTGGTCAATGCCCAGGGGGAGGACGTGGTGGCCGGCATCCGCAACACCCTCAAGCTGGCCGAGATGCAGCGGCTGTTCCCGACCATCTACGACGAGCTGCTGGGCATCTTCGCCCACCTCGAGCGCCACTACCGAGACATGTGCGACACCGAGCTCACCATCGACCAGGGCAAGCTCTGGATGCTCCAGACCCGGGTGGGGAAGCGGGGCGGCGTCGCCGCCCTCCAGATGGCCGTCGACATGAACACCAACGAGCGCATGAACCCCCCCCCCGCCGAGGCGGTCCAGCGCGTCACCGCCGAGCACCTGGAGCAGGTGCTGCACCCCCGGTTCCAGTACAAGGGCGACGAGGTGGTCATCGCCAAGGGGCTGAACGCGTCGCCCGGCGCGGCGGTCGGCCGGGCCTACTTCACCGCCGACGACGCGGCCGACGCCGCGGCCCGGGGTGAGGACGTCATCCTGGTGCGCACCGAGACGTCGCCGGAGGACGTCCACGGCATGAGCGTGGCCAAGGGCATCCTGACCTCGCGGGGCGGGCTGGTCAGCCACGCCGCCGTCGTGGCCCGGGGCTGGGGGACGCCGGCGGTGGTCGGCGCCGACGGCGTGCGTATAAGAGGCAACAGCTTCGAGGCCGGCGGCGTGACCGTCAACGAGGGCGACGTCCTCTCCGTCGACGGCACCACCGGCAACGTGATCACCGGCGAGGTGCCCGTGATCCTGCCCGAGCCGACGCCGGAGTTCGCCACCGTGCTGGGCTGGGCGGACGAGATCCGGGCCGGCAGGCTCGCGGTGCGGGCCAACGCCGACACCGGCCCCGACGCCGCCAACGCCCGCCAGTTCGGCGCCGAGGGCATCGGCCTGTGCCGCACCGAGCACATGTTCCTGGCCGAGGACCGGCTGCCGATCGTCCGCCGGATGATCATGGCCGCCACCGAGGCGGAGGAAACCGCCGCCCTCGAGGAGCTGCGGGTGGCCCAGAAGGCCGACTTCTACGAGGTGCTGGAGGCCATGGACGGCCTGCCCGTCACCATCCGGCTGCTCGACCCGCCGCTGCACGAGTTCCTGCCCCGCACCGAGGAGCTGCTGGTCAAGCAGGCCAAGACCGGCTCGCTGAGCGACGACGAGCTGCGGCTGCTCAAGGCGGCCGAGTCGTGGCACGAGTTCAACCCCATGCTCGGCGTGCGGGGCGTGCGCCTGGGCGTGATCAAGCCCGGCCTGTACGCCATGCAGGTGCGGGCGCTGATGGAGGCGGCCGCCGACCGGGTGGCCGCGGGCGGCACGCCCATCGTCGAGATCATGATCCCCCTCACCGTGGGGCGTGAGGAGATGGCCCTGGCCCGGGGGTGGGTCGAGGCGGCCGTTTCTGGCGCCGCGGTTGGGGTCGACGTCACCATCGGCACCATGATCGAGACGCCCCGCGCCGCCCTGCGGGCCGGCGACATCGCCGAGGAGGCCGACTTCTTCTCCTTCGGCACCAACGACCTGACCCAGATGACGTTCGGCTTCAGCCGGGACGACATCGAGAGCCGGCTGACGCCGGCCTACCTCGGCCAGGGCCTGCTGAAGCGCAACACGTTCGAGACCATCGACGCCGCCGGCGTGGGCGAGCTGGTCAAACTGGCTGCTCAGCGGGGTCGTGAGGCCAAGCCGGGGCTGAAGCTGGGCGTGTGCGGGGAACACGGCGGCGACCCCGAGTCGATCACCCTGTTCCAGCAGGCCGGGCTCGACTACGTGTCGTGCTCGCCGTTCCGGGTGCCGATCGCCCGGCTGGCGGCGGCGCAGGCCATCCTGAACGCTTCCTGACCCGTTCTGGTGACGCTTCGACACGCCCTGGCGTGTCGGATCGTCACCAGTTGGTAAGGGGTCGGTCGCCGTCCGGTAGCGTCCCCGCCCATGTTCGACGTCGCCGAGGCCGCGGTCGAGGGGGCGCTGGCGGCCGGCGCCACCTACGCGGATGCCCGGTTCGTGTGCACCACCACCGAGGGCCTGGGGGCGCGCAACGGGGTGCTGGAGCGGATGTCGCAGAACGAGACCGCCGGCGTGGGCGTGCGGGCCCTCATCGGGTCGTCGTGGGGGTTCTTCGCCACGCCCGACCCGTCGACGGCGGTGGCCCGGAAGGCCGGCCACGAGGCGGCGGCCATCGCCCGGGCATCGGCCCTGGTCGCAGGGCCTCCGGTGGAGCTGGCCGACGTGGGCGCGGCCGAGGCCCACTGGGAGTCGCCGTGCCTGGAGCACCCCTTCGAGGTGCCGCTGTCGGAGCGGGGCGACCTCCTGGTGGGGGTGACCGCCACCATGAAGGCGGTGGCCGGCGTGGGGGTGGCGGGGGGGCACATGCACGCCTGGGACACGCAGAAGTGGTTCGTGTCGTCCCAGGGCCACCGCATATCGCAGCATCTCGTGGAATGCGGGACGTCCATAGAGGCCACCGCGGTGGGCGAGTCGGAGACCCAGCGGCGGAGTTACGGCGGCATCGGCGGCATCTGGGGCACTCAGGGATATGAGATCGTGCGGGCCGCCGACCTGGCCGGCAACGCCCAGCGGATCGGGGAGGAGGCCGTCGAGCTCCTCTCGGCGCCCGAGTGCCCCTCGGGGGTGACCGACCTCATCCTCGGGCGGGAGCAGCTCGCTCTGCAGATACATGAGTCGGTGGGCCACGCGATCGAGCTCGACCGCATCCTGGGGTGGGAGGCGGCCTTCGCCGGCACGTCGTTCCTGGACCTGGCCCAGCTCGGCACGTTCAGGTACGGCTCGGAGCTGATGAACATCACCGCCGATGCCACCCTGCCCGGCGCCCTGGGCAGCTTCGGCTACGACGACGAGGGCACGCCGGCCCAGCGGGTCGACATCGTCCGCGACGGCATGTGGGTGGGCGTGCTGTCGGGGCGCGACTCGGCCCACGTCGCCGGCCTGCCCCCGGGCGGCATGGTGCGGGCCGACGGTTGGAACCGCCTGCCCATGGTCCGCATGACCAACGTGGGGATCCTGCCGGGGGAGTCGTCGCTGGAGGAGATGGTCGCCGCCACCAACGACGGCGTGTACATGGAGACCAACCGGTCGTGGTCGATCGACGACAAGCGCCTCAACTTCCAATTCGGCTGCGAGCGGGGCCACGAGGTGAAGAACGGCAAGCTCGGCCGCCTGCTGCGCAACCCCACGTACACCGGGATCACGCCCCGGTTCTGGGCGTCGCTCGACATGCTGGGCGGGGCGGATGAGTGGGTGTTCTGGGGCACGCCGAACTGCGGCAAGGGCCAGCCCCAGCAGTACGGCCACACCGGCCACCCGGCGGTGCCGGCGCGGTTCCGGGGCGTGCGGGTGGGGGTGAGGTCGCGGTGAGCGGGTACGCCGCCGGCCGTCGCGATGAGGAGGCGACGGTGATCGACCCGCTGGCCATCGCCGACCGTCTGGTGGAGCTGGTGGGTGACCGGGCCGAGGCGGAGGCCGCGTGCGGCACCGGCCGCTCGGCCCTGACCCGGTTCGCCAACTCCTCCATCCACCAGAACATGGCCGACGACTTCGTGTGGGCCCGGGTGCGGGTGTCGGTGGGCGGCCGGTTGGCCTCCGCCGGCACCGACCGCCCGACCGAGGAGGGCCTGGCCGGCCTGGTCGAGCGCACGCTGGCCGCGGCGCAGATGCGCGCCGTCGACCCCGAGTGGCCGGGCCTGGCCCCGCCGGCGCCGGCACCGCTGACCCGGTGCTACGACGAGGCCACCCACTACGCCGACCCGACCCTGCGCGCCCAGGTGGTGAGGGACTTCGTGGACGCCGGCCTGGCCGGCGCCGGCGCCCCAGCGCTGCGCGCCGCCGGCTACGTCGACTCCAACGGTTCGTTTTCGGCCTTCGCCAACTCCGCCGGCCAGCGCCTGTTGGGGCGGTCGAGCTCGGCCACCATCGAGGCCATCCACCGCACCGAGACCTCCGACGGGCGGGGCTGGCAGAGCTCGGCCCGGCTGGGCGACATGGACGGGGCCGCCGCCGGCGCCACCGCGGCGGCGAAGGCCCGGCGGGGCGACAACCCCGTCGACATCGAGCCCGGCCGCTACGAGGTGGTGCTGGAGCCGTTCTGCCTGGCCAACATGCTGGAGTTCCTCCGCGACGGCTTCAACGCCCGCACCGTGGAGGAGGACCGGTCGTTCGTGCGCCTGGGCAAGCCCCAGCTCGATCCGGCCGTCACCATCTGGGACGACGGCACCGACCCCCGGGCCATCAGCCGGGGCTTCGACGCCGAGGGCACGCCCAAGCGGCGGGTCGACCTGGTGGTTGCCGGCGTGCCCGTCGGCCTGTGCCACGACCGCAAGACGGCGGCCAAGGCCGGCGCCGCTGCCACCGGGCACGGGTTCGGCGGCGACTCGGGCGGGGTGGCCACCAACCTGTTCATGGCACCCGGCACCCGGTCGGTCGAGGAGCTGGTGGCCGGCGTGGAGCGGGGCCTGCTGGTCACCGAGTTCTGGTACACCCGCATCCTCGACCCCAAGACCCAGGTGGTCACCGGCC
>JBPCLE010000243.1:0-3896 GCA_051003575.1 Acidimicrobiales bacterium
CCCGAGGGGCGGGGAGCGGGAGGGGGAGCGTCCGCGGGGGGGGGAGGGAAAGGCAGCTACGAGGGCGCGACACCGCCGGGCACCCGACGGGGTGCGGGGCGGTGCGACATGTGCTACCGCAACTTATTTCAGCCGACCTTCGCGGTGGACTGCGTGCCCGTCATGGCCGCCGGCGTGGGGCCGTTCCGGCGCTTGGCGGCCACCGCGACCCCAAGCAGGACGAGCCCCACGAAGAACAGGCCGGCGACGGCGGCCAGCACGATGCGGACGGTATCGTTGTTGGCCGGCCCCACGACCTCGAACTGGGCCACCGCGGTGTACATGTCCGAGAGGCCGCCGCCGACCTCCTTGAGTACGTCCTCGCTGTAGACCTCGGATGTGTTGCGGGTGTCGTCCCAGCCGAAGAGGGCATAGGCGTTGGCGGACGCCACCTCGGGCGGCGAGTTGATGTCGTAGTTCGCCCCCCACACGCCGAGGCGGCGGTCGACGCTGCGGTCGGTGATGCGCCGGTTCGCGCTCCACGTGCGCCCGTCGTCCTCGCTGTAGGCGTAGTACAGGTCGTTGGACCGGGTGCCGGGGTCGTCACGGGTGTCCCACCACACCGCGTCGACCCGGCCGTTGGGCGCCACGCTGATGTTCGGGAAGTACTGGCCCCGGAGGTCGGCGTCGTTGTCGTCGGTCAGCTTCTTGGCCTCCGACCACGTCTTGCCGCCGTCGGTGGATGCCTGGTGGTAGATCTCGCCCATGCCCGAGACGGTCGGCGTCGGGTTCTCCTGGAAGACGATGTGGATGATGCCGTCCTTGCTCACCGCCATGCCCGGACGGCTGGGGGTGTTATAGCCGGGCGGCATCGCTTGGGTGGTTGTCCAGGTCTGGCCGCCGTCGGTGGAGGTCGACATCATCCGCGCCGAGGGCGGGGTGGGTGTCACGTTGGCCGTACCGGTGAGCCAGGAGATGTAGGCCTTGCCGCTGCCGTCGACGCCGGCCGTCATGCTGCTGCGGTTGGTGCTGCCGCCGAAGTTGGCGGCCTGGTTGGGCTGGGCCGCCTTGGAGTTGGCCGGCGGGGCGGTGGTGGTCGTGGTGGCGCCGGTGGGCACCGTGGTGGTCACCGCCGACAGCGCCTGCTGGCGGACCTCGGCAGCCTCGAACTGCCCCTCGGCCAGGTTCTTCGGCTCGGCGAAGGTGCGCCCGCCGTCGCGGCTGACCGATACCATCGACTTGGCGGGCTCGGCGTTGGGGGCGCTCAGGCCCTGCAGGATGAGGTTGAACGCCATGTACACCACGTCGTCGCCACCGGTCTTGGTGTCGACGGCCATCGAGTGCAGCGGGCGGACCGTCTCCTCCGCGTCACCGGTCTTGCCCCGGGCGTTGTAGACCATCGTGGTCTCCCAGGTGTCGCCGAAGTCGCGGGAACGGGCCAGGACGATGGCTCCACCGCGGCGGGAGCCGTCCTGGTCGTCCCAGGCGTTCATGCCCAGGTACAGCGTGCCGTTGCGCCCGAAGGCCAGGCGGGTCTGGATGACGCCGCCCTGGCCTTGGCCGCAGAACGGGTAGGACGCCAGCGCCGGCGAGGCCTCGAGAGGGGTCCACGTCTCGCCGCCGTCGAGGGAGCGCAGGGTGTGGCACCGGCGCGACCGGTGGTCGACCACGGCCGCGACCACCCGCAGGTTGTTGCCAGGGTCGACGGCGAAGCTCGGCGCCGAGTAGAGGCGACCCGGGTTGAGGTCGGCCTTGGTGGCCTGCACCGGCGTCGTGAGCCCGATCGGCGCGCTTTGGGCGAGCGAGGCGCCCTGGCTGACCAGCAGGCCGGCGCCGACCAATGTCGCCATTCGGATTCCGAACGACCGCTTTCTCATGAGCAACTTCCCTTCGTGGTGTGAATGGTTCGTGTGATTCGCAGGCGGTGGAAAAACTAGGTGCCGAGCTGCACCTTGACCCACCCGGTGAGCGCGGCGCGGGTGTCGACGTCGCGCTGGATGGTGGGACCTGAGGCGGTATTGCTGTGCTCGTGGCCGGCGGCGGAGAACGCGAGGTTGCGGTTGGCCCCGTCGCTGCCGGCCATGACCTGGCCGCCGATGCGCAATGAGCTCTGCATGCGGGTGACGTCGGCCGCGGCGATGGTGGGGTCGGCGCCGCCCCGCACCAGCAGCACCAACACGGGCACGTTGCCGACCTCGGCGACGGGGTCGAGGGCGAACACGCTGGCCAGGTAGGCGTGGTGGCCCGGCGAGAAGATGGGCCGCAGGATCTCGGGCAGCGTGCCGACCGGTGGCGGCGCCCCTGTCGAGGCCAGGGTGGACGCGGCGGCCCGGAAGGCGTCGCCCACCTCCTGGCCGCGGGAGCGGGTGAGGTCGGCGGCCAGGACCTCGCCCATGGGCTTGGCCGGCGTGGAGATGGCCACCACGCCCCTGACCCGGCCGTTCCCCGGCGCCAGCCGCATGGCCACGACCCCCCCGGTGCCATGGCCGAGCAGGATGACAGGCGCCACACCGATCTCCTGACGGTTGCTCAGGAGGTCGAGAGCGGCGCGGGCATCGGCGACCTCGTCGTCGAAGGACAGCTGCTGGCCCTCGGGCAGCGCACTGGGCCTGGTGCCCCGCTTGTCGTAGCGGAAGCTGGCGATGCCCTCCCTGGCCAGTGACTCGCTCAGGTCCCGGTACAAGGGGTCGGGCGTGGCCAGCCCGACGCCACCGACCGTGGTGACGAGGGCGTCACGGAGCGCGTCGGGCGGGTTGGCCTCCGTCGGCCCGTTGCGGTCGAGCGCACCGAGGCCGGGGATGATGAGCACGGCCGGGGCGGTACTGCCCTCGGCGAGCGGGGGCAGGGTGAGGGTGCCGCCGATACGCAGGCCGCCGGCACCCACGAACTCGGTCTGGCGCTCGACGGGCGCGTCGGCAACGGGCCCGAGCCCGACGTCGATGGGGCGGTTGGGCGGGGAGTCGTGGGTGGCGAGCCCGAAGCCGGCGGCGGCGAGCACGACCACCCCGCCCAGGGCCAGCGGTACCGCCCAGGGCCGGCGCCGGCCGCCCGACGCCGCCCGCGGGGAGGCGGCAGCGTCGACCGCGGCCGCCTTGGGGGCCTTCCCCGCCTTGACCCCCGTACAGCTCCGGCACTTGACCCCGACGCCCGTGTGCACGATGCAGTCCGCGCAGATCGGGTTGCCGCACGCACCGCAGCTGGCCACCCGGGGGCGGCGCCGGTGGTTGACGCAGGTGGTGGGGGTCGCCGTGGGCAAGGTCAGGTGCTCGAGCCGGCGCCGGCCGGGGCGGCATCCGCCGGCCCCTTCGCCCATGGGTGGGATATTCCGATGACGTTGAGCAGCAGTTCGTCGAGGGCGTCGCCCTCCAGGCTCTCGGCCTCCATGAGGGCATGGGCCAGCTGGTCGAGGGTGGCCCGGTTGGCGGTGAGGGCCTCGGTGGCCCGGGCCTCGGCCTCGCCCAGGATGGCCTGGGTCTCCGAGTCGATGTCGGCGGCCACCTTCTCGGAGTAGCCCACGCCGGCCTCGCCCTGGTAACCGTCGGTGAAGGGCTTGACGATGTAGGGGCCCAGCTTGGCCGACATGCCGAAGTCGGCCACCATGCGCCGGGCCAGGGTGCCGGCCTGCTCCAGGTCGGTCTGCGAACCTGAGGAGAACTCGCCGGTGACGATCTCCTCGGCCACCCGGCCGCCCATCATGGCCGCGATGCGGTCCACCAGCTGGGAGCGGGTGACGCTGAGGCTGTCGCCCTCGGGCACGTACCAGGTGAAGCCGCCGGCGTGGCCCCTGGCGACGATGCTCAGCTTGCCCACCCGGTCGGTGCCGGGCAGGGCGGTGGCGGCCACCGCGTGGCCGGCCTCGTGGAAGGCGATGCGGTAGCGGTCCTGGGGGCTGAGGATGCGGGTGTGGCGCTCGGGGC
>JBPCLE010000244.1:0-11303 GCA_051003575.1 Acidimicrobiales bacterium
GGCCGGCCCCCGGCCGGCGACGACCGCCGGCTGAGCCGGCTGGAGCGGGCCTGGCGCGACCTTGGCGGCCTGCGCCCGGCGGCGCCCGACGACCTGGCGCAGGTGCTCGACGCCGCCGCCGGCCCCGACACCGCCCGCCGGCAGGTGGCCGCCAACCTCCTCCGCGAGGCCAACCCCGGCGCCGCACGGGATGCCTGGTCCCGCCTGGTGCGCGACCCCGTGCGGGCCGTGCGCCGGGCGACCGTCGACGCCATGGTCGACGCCGGCCGCGAGGAGCTGCGTCCGCTGTTGGAGCAGGCCCTGGCCGACCCCGACGCCTGGGCCCGCTGGAAGGCCCTGCGCGGCCTCGTCGAGCTCGGCCCGGCCCCCAGCCGACCCGCCATCGAGGCCACCGCCGGCGACGCCGACTTCCGGGTCCGCCTCGAAGCGGCGGCCGCTCTGCGGTGGCCGTGAGCCTCCAGTCCCGCCTTGAGGAGACCGCCGGCCCGTACACGCCGGCGCGGGAGCCCACGATCGCCGACCCGGTTGCCTTCCTCCGCCGCCTGGTGATCAGCGGGCGCTTCCACCAGGACGGCGGGCTCGGCCGGCTCTACCACCCCGGCAGCGTGTCGCTCCGGGAGAACGCCCCGGCCGACAGCCTCCACATCGTCGTGCACGACGACCACATCTCGGCCCACGTCGACAGGGTCTCGCCCCTCGGGGCCCATACGGGCTACTCGGTCCAGCGGGCCGCCCTGCACAACGTGGTCGGCGCGGCCCAGGACCTGGTCCGGCTGCTGCGGGGCCGCAAGGGCGACCACCGATCGCACCTCGCCTGCGCCTGGGTGTGGGAGGACCACGAGCACACCCCAGACCCCGTCCACCTGCTGGAGCCGTGGAAGTGGGGCGTGCACGTCGAGGCCCGGGTGGCCGGCACCCTCGACGAGAACCGGCTGCGCAAGGCCATCGCCACCGTCGCCGGCCACCGCCCGGCCGAGCACGACCTGCTGCGGACCGTGGCCTGCTACGGCGACGATGCCCTCGACCTGGCCCGGGAGGACCTGATGGCCGGCGCCGTCGCCATGACGCAGTGGCCGCCGTTCCATGTCGTGCTGGCCCACCACCCCGCCGGCGACGCCCTGCTGCTGAACGTCAACCACGCCGCCAGCGACGGGTTCGGCGCGGTGCGGGTGATGGAGTCGATCGCCGCCGCCTACGCCGATGCCGGCCCGCCGGCGCCACCGGTGGACTTCCCGGCCGTCAACGACCTGCCGGTGCGGCCGTCGTCGCGGCCGGTCTCGATGGTCGATGCCTGGTACCGGATGGCGGTGGAGCGGGTGCGCGACGCCCTGTCGAACCCGGCCCGTCTGGCCCCCGACCACCCCGACGGCGCGCCCGGTTACGGCTTCCACATGGCCCGCCTGTCGGTGGCCGACACGCGGCGGGTGGCCAACGTGCACCGGCAGGGCACCGCCCGCAACGTCATGCTCGCCGGCCTCCACCTGGCCATCGGTGAGTGGAACCTGGAGCACGGCACCCCAGGCCGGCGCATCGGCATCCTGGTGCCGGTGGACCTGCGGCCGCAGGACTGGCCCCCCGAGGTCGTCGGGAACTTCTCGGTGACCCAGCGGGTGTCGACCAGCCGCCGGCACCGCTCGGGCGCCCGGGCCGCGCTCAAGGCCATCACCGGCCAGAAGACCCGCAACAAGCGCTTCCGCACCGGCGTGGCCCTCCTCGCCGGCCTGGAACGCAACGGCCTCCTGCCCCTGTGGTGCAAGCAGTCGCTGGTGGTGCTCCAGCCTCTCACCCGCAACTGCGACGTCGACACCGCCTTACTGGCCGACGCCGGCTGGAGGGCGGAGGCCCCGTCGTTCGGCGCCGAGGCCGGCGAGGCGACGGCCCTGTGGTGCTCACTGCCGGCCCGGGCCGCCCACAGCCTCTGCATCGGGACGATGGTCGTGGCCGGCCAGCTCCACCTCACCTTCCGCTACCCCCACCGCCTGTTCGATGCCGGCGCCGCCCGACGCTTCGCCGAGTCCTACGTGGAGCACGTCATCGCTGTCGCCGAACGCCGCTGGTAGCCCGCCGGCGAGGTTCACGGGTCAGAGATACCAGGTTGGCGCCGACCCGGCTCGGCATCCAGCCGAAGCCATCATGCCCCGGAGGTCAGGGCTTGGGGTCATGGTCTCGCCGGACCGCTCGCCGGACGAGCAACCATGCCGCTGCCATCAACGCAACGATGCCCAGGGCGATGTCCCGGCGCACCCCAATTCGGGCGCCCAGCTGTTCGAGCAGGGCGGCTCCGCCGAGGAACACCACGAGGATCACGAGGACTGTCCGGAGCTTCGACTCGAGCACCGGGCAGCGCATGCCGTGCAGACGCCCACCCCCGCACGTGCTGCATGACATCAGACGTTGCCACCGGGCCGGGCCTTGTCCAGCCGGGCGACGTGGATCGGACGCATCACGCGAGATCGTCGAGGGCTACCCGTGCCGAGAAGCTCGCCAGGTCGTCGAAGTCGTCCCCGGCCTTCGATCGCGCCAGGATCCCGGCGTCCCGTTCGGCGATCTCGCTGCGGCGCGCTCTGTCCAGCGCGGCGGAGACGACAGCGGAGCGGCTCTCGGCTCTGCCGTGCGCGACGCAGTCGTCGATGAACGCCACCAGCTCATCCGGGAGGCGAACCGTGATCTGCGTGACCATACCGGGATGGTACTGACGGCCCTGCGGTCGGCGAGTCAGTCGTTGTCGCTCATGTAGTCGTTCGACTCATAGAACGCGAACTGCTCAAGGAAGCCGTCGAAGTCATACGTCACCAGCTCCTCGCCCTCCCAGACGGCCCCCATCTCCTCGGCGTCGGACACATCGTTGATCGAGCCGGGGATCTTGTCGGTCCAGCGGATCTTGACCATCGACGACGGGCCCTTCCGCCCGAGCACGACCCTCTCACCCATGTCGCTGCCTTCCCTGTTGTCGGCCGAAGCTCAGCCGAGCTCGAACGTACCCCCCGCGCGCCAATAGAACCCGTCCCGGCGCTCGAGGAACTCCTCCTCCACCAGGTCGCGGCGGAGCGCTGCGTAGTCGGCGTGGAAGCGGCCGAGCAGGTAGTTGACCTGTTCCTCGGGATAGGTGCGGCCCGGCTCGAACTGCCCCGACAGGAAGTCGAGCACGACCAGGCGCTTCGCTCGGTTGGCCGGGATGTGCGAGAGCTTCCCGTCGACCAGGTAGTTGCGCAGCACGCCGGCCTGGTCGGCGGTAGCGCCCAGGTCCTCCGGCCGGCGTTGCGGCCGCTCGGCCGCCGTTTGGCGAGCCGCCTCCTTGAACCGCTCGGTGGCCACCCGGAGCCGGCGGTCGGCGCCGGCCTCCACAAGCCCGCCACGGATCAGCCGGTCGAGCGCCTTGGTCACGGCCGTGGGATCGAGGCCCGCGGCTTCGGCGATGGCCGCCGGCGTGGCCGCGCCCAGGGCGATGGCCGCCACCACCTTCAGCCGGCCCTCCTCGGCCAGCAGCCCCACCAGGGCTTCCGGGCCGGAGTCGCTCATAGACTTCACCGTACCGCCGATGATTCCGGCGGCAATCCGACGTCTGTAGGGCAAGACCCCGTCCACGCAGCAAAGGAGCCACACCATGCCTACCCGCGAGTCCGCACCCAACGGTGCACCGTGCTGGGTCGATCTCATGACCTCCGACGTCGGCCGCGCCCGCGACTTCTACACCCAGTTGTTGGGCTGGACGGCCGGCGACGCTGACGAGGCGTTCGGCGGCTACTTCATGTTCAGCAAGGACGGCGTCGCCGTCGCCGGCGGCGGGCCGGTGATGCCCGGAGCCGGGGCGGCCGACATCTGGTCGATCTACCTGGCCACCGACGACGCGGAGAAGACCGTCGAGGCGGCGTCGGCCAACGGCGCCCAGGTGGTGGCCCCGGCCATGGCGGTCGGCGACCTGGGGACCATGGCCGTCGTCGTCGACCCGACGGGCGCGGCCATCGGCATGTGGCAGCCCAACTCCTTCCACGGCATGGGGGTCATCGCCGAGCCCGGCGCGCCGGCCTGGTTCGAGCTGTTCACCCGCGACTTCCAGGACGCCACCAGCTTCTACAGGACCGTATTCGGGTGGGACGTCCGCTCCATGGACGACACGGATGAGTTCCGGTACTCCACGGCCAACGACGGCGACACGATGCTGGCCGGCGTCATGGACGCGTCGAGGTTCCTGCCCGAGGGCGTGCCCGCCCACTGGTCGGTGTACTTCGCGGTCGACGACACCGACGCCGCTGTCGCCCGGGTCACCGAGCTCGGCGGGTCGATCAGCCAGCCCGCGCAGGACACCCCCTACGGCCGAATGGCCGCCGGCGCCGACCCCATGGGCGCCAACTTCAAGCTCATTCAGCTGCCGGCCCCGTGATCTCAGGCTTCTTTGTCCGCTGGACTACCACAGGGGTGGTCCAGCGGACAAAGAACGTCTAGGTCGTCGCCACCTTGGCCTTGAGGAAGGCCACGTTGAGCGCCTCCTGCGCCGGCGCCTGGCTGGCGGCCATGAGGGCGGAGATGTCCTCCTTGGCCGCCTCGTAGCCCGGCTCCGGCGACACGTGGGGGTTGCGGTAGCGCCGGGCGTAGTTCTCGTTCGCGGTCGACAGGGCCATGTGGAACACCGTCTCGCGGCCCTTGAAGTTCCGGCGGAACCGGTTGAAGCGCCGCGACCGTGAGTAGAACGTGCGGTAGGCCGTGGCCAGGCCGGTCTCAAGCTGCTCGGCCGTCATCTTCGCCGGCTCGAACACGCAGCTGTACATGTTGTACCGCTTCCAGTCGAACGTGGTGATGCGGTCGTCGGCCAGCATGCGGGCGTAGGTGGCGGTGCCCGGGTAGGGCGTGCGGATCGAGAAGTGGGCGACATCGACGTTGATGTTGTCGACGAACTTCGCCGTCTCCTCGAAGCAGTCGGGGCCCTGGCTGTCGAAGCCGAAGATGAACCCGCCCTCGATGCCGGCGCCGGCCTTGTGGACCTTGGCCACCAGCTCGCCGTACTCGCCGGGGCGGTTCTTCTTGTTGCACTCCACCAGGGCGTCGCGGTCGATGCCCTCGAAGCCGATGAACATCGTGCGCAGGCCGCTGCGGGTGGCTACGGCGAGCAGCTCGGGGTTGCGGGCCAGCCCGATCGACGCCTGGGCCCCCCACCGCACCTTCACGCCCGAGGAAAGGATGGCCTCGGACAGCTCGCCGCAGTAATCGAGGTCGGCGGCCAGGTCGTCGTCGAGAAAGAACACGTAGGCGAACTCGCCCAGGTGCTGGCCGACCTTCTTGAGGACCTTGATCTCCTCGATGACGCGCTCGGGCGCGCTGTGGCGCGAGCCGCGGCCGTTGATGCGGATCACCGAGCAGAAGTCGCAGTTGAACCGGCACCCGCGGGTGGTCTGCAGGGTGTTCAGCGGGGCGTAGCGGTAGATGGGCCACTTGTCGAGGATGTCGGCCCACTCGTGGTTCATGGGGACGGCCTCCATATCCTGGAAGCTGCCCTTGTATAGGCGCTGGAGGTTGCCGGCGGCGACATCGGCCAGGACGGTGCCGAAGATGGTGTCGGCCTCGCCGGAGACGACTGAGTCGCAGTGACGCAGCGCCTCGATGGGGATCAGCGAGGCGTGCACCCCGCCGAGGACGACGGGCACACCCCTGGCCCGGTAGGCGTCGGCCAGGCGGTAGGCCTGGGCCGCGATCGAGGTCCAGACCGTGAGGCAGGCCAGGTCGGGTGTCTCGTCGGGGATCTTCTGGTAGTTCTGGTCGATGACCCTGGGCTCCCAGCCCGCCCGGCGGGCATGGGCGGCCAGCACCAGCAGGGCCATCGGGGGCATCCGGTGCCCGAAGGTCTGGTGGATGCCAGTGCCACCCCATTTCGGGATGATCAGGTGGACGATGGGCTTGTCTCGCGTGAGCGCGGGCACGAGAGGCAGGCTACGCCTTCGCACGCGGCGGCCGCGGCGTGAAGCGGACCCGCAGCTCGTCGAGGCCCCGGATCACGTAGTGGTCACGGTAGGTCGGGCGCTCGGTGGCCAGCTCCAGGTCGGGGAGCCGGCGCAGCATGGTCTCGAACGCGATCTGTCCCTCCATGCGGGCCAGCGCGGCGCCGAGGCAGAAGTGGGGGCCGCCGCCGAAGGCCAGGTGGCGGTTGGGAGCGCGGCCGACGTCGAGGACGTCGGGGTCGGCGAACTGCTCAGGGTCGCGGTTGGCCGCCCCGAGGATGGCGACGGCCTGCTCGCCCTCGCGGACGACCTGGTCGCCGATCTCCACGTCGGTGGTGGCGATGCGGGCGGTGACGTGGACCGGCCCGTCGTAGCGGAGCAGCTCCTCCACGCCGGAGCGGACCAGGCTCGGCTCGCGGCGCATGCGCTCGAGCTGGTCGGGATGGCGCAGCAGGGCGAGGGTGCCGTTGCCGAGAAGGTTCATGGTGGTCTCGAAGCCGGCGACGAACAAAAGGGTGGCGGTGCTGAGCAGCTCGGCATGGGTCAGGGTGTCGCCACCTGTTTCGGCTGCGAGTAGGGCACTAAGCAGGTCGTCGCGGGGCTCGGACCGGCGAGCCTCGACCAGGTCGGTGAAGTACTGGAAGAGGTACATGCCGGCCACCATGCCCCGGTCCATCGCCTCCTTGTCGAGGTAGCCGTCGAGGAGGCGGGAGGCATCGGCGGACCAGCCCTTGAACTTCTCCCGGTCCTCGGGCGGCACCCCCAGCAGCTCGCAGATGACCACAGTCGGCAGGGGGTAGGCCAGGTCGACCAGCACGTCCATCTCGCCCGTCTCGACCACGGCGTCGAGGAGCTCGTCGACCAGCGACTGGATGCGCGGCCGCAGGGACTCCACCATGCGGGGCGTGAACGCCTGGCTGACCAGCGACCGCAGGCGAGTGTGGTCGGGCGGGTCGAGGAACATCATGAGGCTGGATCCGACCTGGCGGATCGGCCCCATGGCCGAGGCGTCGGGGCCCTCGGTGAGCAGCGCCGGGTTGGTGCTGAACCGCGGGTCGCGCAGGAGGGCGGCGCTGTGGTCGTAGCGGGTGAGCACCCAGCTGCCGTCGGGGGCGTGGTGCACCGGCTCCCGCTCGCGGATGAACCGGTAGATGGGGTACGGGTCACCGCGGTTCTCGGGCAGCATGGGGCTGCTGAGGTTGGCCTCGGCGAGTGCTGCAGCCAGATCGGTGACGGCCATCGGTCCACCTAACCACAGGGAGATCGCAATCGGGCCGCGTGTGCGTGTCGGGGCGGGGTTCGTCGGGGGCCTGCTCCTCGCCGCCAGCCTGCCGCCGGTCGGGGCGTGGCCGCTCGGCCTCGCCGGGGCCGCGCTGGTGTTCCTCGCCCTCGACGGGCCCCGCCGGTGGGCCGCCGGCCTGGCCGCCGGCGCCGGCCTGTACCTGCCCGGCCTGTGGTGGATGCGCGACTTCTCCATCCCCGGCTACGTGGTGGCCACGCTGCTGGAGGCGGGCATCCTGGCCGCCGGCGTGTCGCTGGTGTCCGGCCGCTGGCGGGCGCCGGCCTTCCCCGCCGCGCTGGTACTCGTGGAGGCGGTGCGGGGCACCTGGCCGTTCGGGGGCCTGCCGATCTCGGGGATCGACCTCGGGCAGGTGGGCGGGCCGCTCCAGGGTGCGGCCCGCATCGGCGGGCGGCTGCTGCTCGTGGCGTTGGTGGGGGTGGCCGGCGTGGCCCTCGCCGGCCTGGTGCGCCGGCGGTGGCTGGCCGCCGGCGTGGGCGCCGCGTTGGTGGCGGTCGTCGCCGGCCTCGGCGCGGTGGCGCCCGACGGCGCCGTGGACCGCGAGCTCCGGGTGGCCGTGGTCCAGGGCGGCGGGCCGCGGGGCACCCGGGCGGTCAACACCGACCCGGGGGCGGTGTTCCAGCGCCACCTCGACGCCACCGCCGGCGTGCGGCCGCCAGTCGACCTCGTGCTGTGGCCCGAGGACGTGGTCGACGTCGAGGGCGAGGTCGCCGGCCAGCCCGAGGGCCGGGCGCTGGCCGCCCTGGCCGAGGCGCTGGGCACCACGCTGGTGGCCGGCGTGGTCCAGGGCGAGGAGGGCGACCGCTTCCGCAACTCGGCGGTGCCGTGGGGCCCGGACGGCACCATGTACGAGCGCTACGACAAGGTCCACCGGGTGCCCTTCGGCGAGTACGTCCCGGCCCGGGGGTTCTTCGAGCGCCTCGCCGACCTGTCGGCCGTGCCCCGCGACGCCTTGGTGGGCGAGGGGCCGGCGGTGCTCGACACGCCGGCCGGCCGCCTCGGCGTGGTCATCAGCTACGAGGTGTTCTTCGCCGACCGGGGCCGCTCCGCGGTGCGCGCCGGCGGTCGGGTGGTCCTGGTGCCCACCAACGCCTCGTCGTACCGCGACGAGCAGATCCCGGCCCAGGAGGTGGCGGTGGCCCGCCTGCGGGCCGTCGAGACCGGCCGCTGGGTGGTGCAGGCCGCGCCCACCGGCTACAGCGCCATCGTCGACCACCGTGGACGGGTGGTCGTCCGGGGCGGCCTGGGCGGCGCCGAGGTGCTGACCGCCGGCGTCGACCTGCGCACCGGCCACACCATCTTCGTGGCCCTCGGCTCGGCCCCGTGGGTGCTGGCGTCGCTCGCCGCGCTGGTCCTGACCAACCTGGAACGGATCCGCCTCCGGCTCCCACGGGGAGGCGTTTGATTCCCGGCTCGGGCGCGGTCAGGCTCCTGGCACCGTGCCCGAGCCGCTCCGCATCGCCCTGCTCTCCTACCGCGGCAACCCCAACTCGGGCGGCCAGGGCGTCTACGTCCACTACCTGACCCGGGAGCTGGCCGCGCTCGGCCACCACGTCGAGGTCTTCAGCGGGCCGCCGTACCCCCGGCTGGCGCCGGGCGTGCCGTGCGTGGAGGTGCCCAGCCTCGACCTGTACCGGCCCGACGACCCGTTCCGCACGCCGGCGCTCTCGGAGTTCCGTGACCTCATCGACGTGGCCGAGTTCGCCACCATGTGCGCCGCCGGCTTCCCCGAGCCCCTCACCTACAGCCTGCGGGCCCGGCGGGCGCTGCGCAGCCGGCGGGGCGACTTCGACATCGTCCACGACAACCAGTGCCTGGGCTACGGCGTGCTCGGCATTGCCGCCGACGGGCTCCCGGTGGTGGCCACCGTCCACCACCCCATCACCGTGGACCGGGCCGTGGAGCTGGCCCACGCCCGGGCCGAGAGCTGGCGCCGGCAGATGAGCGTGCGCCGCTGGTACGGCTTCGTGCGCATGCAGAAGCGGGTGGCCCGGCACCTCGCCCGGGTCGTGACCGTGTCCGAGTCCTCCGCCGGCGACATCGCGGCCCAGATGGGGGTGCGGCGCGACCGGATGTCGGTGGTGCCTGTGGGGGTCGACGCCGGCCTGTTCCGCCCCCTCCCCGAGATCGAGCGGGTGCCCGGCCGGCTGATGACGACGGCCAGCGCGGACGTCCCCCTCAAGGGCCTGGTCCCGCTGCTGGAGGCGCTGGCCAAGGTGCGCACCGAGCGCCACGCCGAGCTGGTGATCGTCGGCCAGCCGCGGGGCGACAGCCTGGTGCCGGCCACCATCGAGCGCCTCGGCCTGGAAGGCGCCGTCACCATCGCCGGCGTGGTCGACACCCTGCGCATGGTGGAGCTGTACGCCGAGGCCGAGCTGGCGGTGGTGCCGTCGCTGTATGAGGGTTTCTCGCTGCCGGCGGTGGAGGCCATGGCCTGCGGGGTGCCGCTGGTCACGACCACGGGCGGGGCGCTGCCCGAGGTGGTGGGCGCCGACGGGGAGTGCGCCCTGCTCGTGCCTCCCAACGACCCCGGGGCGCTGGCCGGCGCCGTTGTGGCCGCCCTTGACGACGCCGGCCTGCGGGCCCGGATGGGCACTGCCGGCCGGGCCCGGGTGCTCGACCGCTTCACCTGGCGGGCCACGGCCGAGGCCACCGTCGAGGTGTACCGGTCGGTCATCGGCTCTTGCTGACGGTCGACTTCGACCGCCTCGGCCTGCGGGCCGGCGACCGGGTGCTCGACCTGGGCTGCGGCGCCGGCCGCCACGCCTTCGAGGCCCAACGCCGGGGCGCCCACACCGTGGCCTACGACCGCAACGCCGGCGACGTGAAGGACACCGCGGCGATGCTCGGCGCCATGCGCCTGGCCGGGGATGCGCCGGCCGGCGCCCTCGGCGCCGCGGTCAACGGCGACGCCCTCTCGCTTCCGTTCGCCGACGGTGCCTTCGACCGGGTCGTGGCCGCCGAGGTGCTCGAGCACGTGCCCGACGACGTGGCCGCCATCGCCGAGCTGGCCCGGGTGCTGCGGCCGGGCGGCACCCTGGCCGTGACCGTGCCCCGCTGGTGGCCGGAGCGGGTGTGCTGGGCGCTGACCGACACCTACCACGCCCCTCACGTGCCCGGCGGCCACGTCCGCATCTACACCCGCAGCACGCTGGTCTGGCGGGTGGTGGAGGCCGGCCTGCGCCCCGCGGCCTCTCACCACGCCCACGCCCTCCACTCGCCGTACTGGTGGCTGAAGTGCGCCCTCGGCCTCGACCGGCCCGACCGCTGGCCGGTCCGCACCTATCACCGGTTCCTCGTGTGGGACCTCATGCGCCGCCCCCTGCTCACCCGGGCCCTCGACCGTGCCCTCAACCCCGTCCTGGGCAAGAGCCTGGTTGTGTACGCGGTCAAGCCGTGAGCGCCGTCGACTGGATCGCCTCCGTCCAACAGCCCGACGGGATGATCCCCTGGTTCCCCGGCGGCCACGGCGACCCGTGGAACCACGTCGAAGCGGCCATGGCCCTCACCGCCGGCGGCCGGCGGGCCGAGGCCGAGGCCGCCTACGCCTGGCTGCGGCGCACCCAACGCCCCGACGGCGCCTGGCACCAGTACTACCGGGCCGGCCTGGTGGAGGAGCCCACGCTCGACGCCAACGTCACCGCCTACGTGGCCACCGGCGTGTGGCATCACTTCGTGCTGACCGGCGACGCCGGCTTCCTGGAGTCGATGTGGCCGGCGGTCGACGCCGCAGTCGGGTTCGTGCTCGACCTCCAGACGCCCCGGGGCGAGGTGGTCTGGGCCCGCCACGCCGACGGCACGCCCTGGTCGTTCGCCTTGCTCACCGCGTCGTCGAGCACCTACGCCAGCCTCCGCTGCGCGGTGCGGGTGGCGGCCGCTCTCGGCCACGAGCGCCCCCATTGGCCGGCGGCCGCCGGTCGCCTGGGCCGGGCCGTCGCCGGCGAACCGGCCAGCGCCTTCCTGCCCAAGGACCGCTGGTGGATGGACCGGTACTACCCGGTGCTGTGCGGCGCGGTGACCGGCGCCGCGGCCCGGGCCCGCCTGGCCGCCGGCCGCGACCGCTTCGTGATGGA
>JBPCLE010000245.1:0-3074 GCA_051003575.1 Acidimicrobiales bacterium
CTGGTGGTCGAGGGTTGCTTTGCTTTCCTCCGGGCCGCGTACCGGGCGCCGGCCTCGTTGGCCCGCGCCCTCGTGTTGGGGCGGTCGCTGCACCGGTTCCTCGAGGACGAGGGCGTCGTGGCCACCAACCCCGCCGGCGACGTCCAGCGGCCCAAGGTGCCCTCCGGCCTGCCCAAGGCGCTCTCCGAGGCCGAGGTCCTCTCCCTCCTGAGCGCCGTCACCGGCGACGAGGCGGTCGCCCGCCGCGACCGGGCCATCCTGGAGGTGCTCTACGGCTGCGGGCTCCGCGTGTCGGAGCTGGTCGGCCTGAGCCTTGCCGACCTCGACCTGGGCGCCCACCTGCTCCGGGCGTTCGGCAAGGGATCCAAGGAGCGGGTCGTCCCGGTCGGCCGCATGGCCGCCGACGCCCTGGCCGCGTGGCTCAGGCCGGGGGGCCGCGACGAGCTGGTCCCCGAGCGCTGGGCGCGGCGGGGCGACGCCGAAGCCGTGTTCCTCAACACCCGCGGCGGGCGGCTCTCACGCCAGGGTGCGTGGGGCATCGTCCGCCGCCACGGCGACGACGTCGGCCTTGGTGACCGGTTGTCGCCCCATGTGCTGCGCCACTCCTGCGCCACCCACATGCTCGACCACGGCGCCGACATCCGGGTGGTCCAGGAGCTGCTCGGCCACGCGTCGATCTCGACGACCCAGGTGTACACGAAGGTGTCGGCCACCCGGCTGCGCCGGATCTACGAGTCGGCCCATCCTCGCGCCAAGCGGAGAATGCACGAGTAGTGTGGCCCCTGTGTTGAGCGAATCGACCCTTTCGGACCTGCGCGCGTCCCTGGAGCAGGAGCGGTCCGACCTGCGGGCGCGGCTGGCCGAGATGGGCCTGCTGAGCGGGGGGGAGCTGGGGTTCGACCAGAACTTCGCCGACTCCAGCCAGGTCACCGCAGAGCGCGGTGAGGTCGAGGCGCTGGCCGGCAGCCTGCGCGAGGCCCTGAGCGATGTCGAGGCCGCGCTGGTAAAGCTCGACAACGGCACCTTCGGAGCCTGTGAGCGGTGCGGGCAGCAGATCGCGCCCGACCGCCTCGAGGCCAAGTCGGCCGCCAGGCTCTGCATGGAGTGCGCATCCAAGCGTTGAAGGACCACCCGCCCGGCCGGCGGGTGGGTCGTCGTCACCGTCCCAGTGTCACGACCCGTCGTCGGGCCGGAGGGCCTTCAGCAGGTCGACGCCGGTGGCGTTCTCGATCTGCTCGGTCAGGCCGATGACCGCGGCAGGTAGCTGGGCCATGAAGCCGGGCAGGCCGTTGCCCTGGCCGCCGCTGTCGATGATCGACACCTTCTCGATGTCGACCCCGGCCACCACCGAGACGATCTTGTCCATCAGGTCGGGGAGCATGCGCAGGACGAAGACCCGCTGGGCGTCGGGGCCGGCGGCCTTGTACTGCTCCACCAGCCGGCGGAACACCTCGATCTGGGCGTTGCCCTCCTCGGTGATCTTGGCCGCGTCGGCCTTGGCCGCCAGCTCCTTGGCCTCCAGGTCGGCCCGGGCCGGGGCCACCACGTAGGCCTCCAGCCGGCGGGTCTCCAGCTCGACGCGCTCGGTCTCGAGGGCCTGCTCGGCGATCACCTTGGCCTTCTCGCCCGCCACCTTGGCCTCCGCCTCGGCCGCGCCGGCGATGGCCTCCAGCTCGGCCTGGCGGACCCGCAGGGCGTTCTGCTGCTCGACGATCTTGAGGTCGGCCTGGGCGGTGGCGATCTCGGCGCGCGTCCGGGACAACGCCTCGGACTCTTCGGCCTCGGCCTTGCGCATGGCCTCGGCCACCCGGGCCTCCTTCAGCACCTCGGCCGTCTGCCGGCGCCCGACCGAGTCGAGGTAGCCGACCTCGTCGGTGACGTTCTGGATCTTGAGCACGTCGAGCTCAAGCCCGAGCGTCTTGATGTCGTCGTCGGCCTCGTCGATCAGGGTCTGGGCGAACTTGAGCCGATCCTCGTTGACCTCCTCGGGCGTGAGGGTGGCCAGGACGCCCCTGAGGTTGGCCTCCAGCGTCTCCTTGGCGATGGCCGCGATCTCGTCGACCCCCACGTCGAGGAAGCGCTCGACGGAGTTCTGGAGCAGGCCCTCCACGCTGGAGACCTTCACGTTGGCGATGCCCTGGACGTGCAGGGGGATGGCGCCCTTGGAGTAGGCGTTGGCCACGGACACCTCGATGGGGATGGTGTTCAGCTCCATCCACGACACGCGTTCCAGGAGCGGCACCCGCAGCGTCCTCCCGCCCCGGATGGCCCGGTAGCCTACGGTCCGCCCGTCGCTGAGCTGGCGGGAGCGGCCCGAGATCACCGCCACCCGGTTGGGCGGGCAGATGATGATCAGGCTCTTGATGGTGGCGATGATCGTCAGGATGACGCCGGCGAGTACTGCGCCGAGGATGAGACCGGTCATAGATCGACTCCTTGGTTGAGTTCCGGGTCGAGAGGGGCGACGCTGGCGATGCCGTTGCGCACCTCGACCACGAGGACGCGGTCGCCCATCTCCAGGGCGGCGGGCGCCCCCGGCGCCGCCAGGGCCGACAGGTGGATCTGCTGGCCGCCGACGGTGACCGAGATGCGGCCCCGGCGGTCGCTGGACACGGGGACGACCACCCGGCCGATCTTTCCGGCGAGCTGGTCGTCGCCGACCTCGGTGGTGGACTCCGAGCGCCGAAGGTAGGCGAACAGGGAGCTGTTGAGCACGCCGGCGACGACGGCGGCGATCAGGGCCGCCACGAAGGTCGCACCGCCACCGGCGCCGGCGACGCCGAGCGCCAGGCCGGCCACGCCGAAGGCTGCCAGGGCGAAGGCGATCGTGCTGAGCGGGAGCATGCGGAACATCACCGCGCCGATCCCGTCGCCGGATCCGCCTCCGCCGACGTCGTCTTGGCCGCTGTCGTCGCCCGCCACGAGGAACCAGACCACGAGGGGAACGCCGGCAGCCGCCGCGAACAGGTAGAACCCGGTCACTGGGTCGAACCTAACCCACCCTCGGGCGTTCGGCGCAGCGGGCCGTCAGCGAGAGAGCAGATCCAGCACGCCACGCGCCAGCCGGGACAGCG
>JBPCLE010000246.1:0-3845 GCA_051003575.1 Acidimicrobiales bacterium
TGGGCGGGGCCGGGGGACGGCAGTGGGTGGGAAGGCCCTGGGCGGCACGCCCGAGCCCGAGGCCCCGGTCGAGCTCGACGAGGAGACCCTGGAGAAGCGGCGGGGCCGCGAGCGCAAGGGCAAGCCGGTCGGTCGGTACCAGATGTGCGTGCACGTCCGGCCCGAGGCCACCCAGATCGCCGTCCTGGAGGGTCGGTCGCTCATCGAGCACTACGTGTCCCGCCCCTCCGACGACGCCACCCAGATCCACGGCAACATCTACATCGGCCGGGTCCAGAACGTGCTGCCGGGCATGGAGGCGGCGTTCGTCGACATCGGCACTCCGAAGAACGCGGTGCTCTACCGGGGCGACGTGCAGTACGACGCCGAGGACGTCGACTCGGGCGGCAAGGGCGCGGGCGGGGGCAAGGGCGGCAGCAGGGACGCGAGCATCCGGATCGAGCAGCTCCTCCGACCCGGCCAGACCGTCCTCTGCCAGGTCACCAAGAACCCGATCGGCACCAAGGGTGCCCGCCTGACCCAGGAGGTCTCCCTCGCCGGCCGGTTCGTGGTCCTGATCCCCAACAGTTCGACGTACGGCATCTCGAAGCGCCTTTCCGACGAGGAGCGCAAGCGCCTCCGCCGCATCCTCGACGAGGTCCGGCCTCCGGGGCAGGGCCTGATCGTGCGGACGGCGGCGGAGGGGGCCACCCCCGAGGAGCTGCGACGCGACGTCGAGCGCCTCCTGCGCCAGTGGAGCCAGATCGAGGCCCTGGCCACCAAGTCCAACGCGCCCACCCTGCTCTACCGGGAGCCGCCCCTGGCCGTGCGGGTTATCCGGGAGGAGTTCAACAAGGACTACCGCGGCGTCCTGATCGACGACGTCGAGCTGCACCGGGAGGTCCACGAGTACGTCGCCGCCCTGATCCCAGAGCTGGCCGACCGCATCGAGCTCTACGACGACGCGTCGTTGCCCATCTTCGAGCGCCAACACGTCCACGAGCAGCTCCATAAGGCCCTGGATCGCAAGGTGTGGCTGCCCTCCGGCGGCTCGCTCATCATCGAGCGCACCGAGGCCCTGACGGTGATCGACGTCAACACGGGCAAGAACGTCGGCAGCTCCAACCTGGAGGAGACCGTCTACCGCAACAACCTCGAGGCGGCCGAGGAGATCGCCCGCCAGCTGCGCCTGCGCGACATCGGCGGCATCATCGTCATCGACTTCATCGACATGGAGATCCGCAAGAACCGGGAGGCGGTCCTCAAGCTGTTCAAGGACTGTCTGGCCCGCGACAAGACCCGCACCCAGGTCTTCGACATCTCCGAGCTGGGCCTGGTGGAGATGACCCGAAAGCGGGTCTCCGAGGGCCTGGTCGAGTCCTTCTCCGCCATCTGCCCCGATTGCAACGGCCGGGGGATCGTCCTCGACGAGCGGCTGCTTTAGGCGGCGGGCGGCCGGGTTGGCGGCCTCGGCTACGATGGTCCGCTATGTACGCCGTGATCAAGACCGGGGGCAAGCAGTACCGGGTCGCCCAGGGAGAACGCCTCGATGTCGAGCGCGTCGCCGCCGCCGGGGGCGAGCTGAGCTTCGAGCCGCTGATGCTGGTCGACGGCGGGGCGGTCACCGCCGGCGCCGCCGCCATGACCGGCGCCCGGGTGACGGCGAAGGTCGTCGGGGAGACGCTCGGGCCCAAGGTGGTCGGGTTCCGCTACAAGAACAAGAGCAACCAGCGCCGGCACTGGGGCCACCGCCAGCAGTACACCACCATCGAGATCACCGGCATCACCTCGCCGGGCAGCCGGGAGGGCTAAGCCATGTCGAAGACCAAGGGTGGGGGCTCCACCCGCAACGGGCGTGACTCCGCCGCGCAGCGCCTGGGTGTGAAGGTCTACGACGGGCAGGCCGTCACCCCGGGCACGATCATCGTTCGCCAGCGGGGCACCCACTTCCACCCCGGCGAGCAGGTAGGCCGCGGCGGCGACGACACCCTGTTCGCGCTCGCCGACGGCAAGGTGAAGTTCGGCTCCCGCAAGGGCCGGCGCCTGGTCGACGTCCTGCCGGCGGAATAGCTACCCGAGGATCTCGTCGACGGTGAGGACGAGGTCGGGGACGGCCTCGGGGCTCACCGTGTCGCCCCGGCGCCGGCGCTCGGTGAACGCATAGCCCTCCGGTGTCGGCCGGCGGTGAATCTCCACCGCCGTGCCCTTGAGGTCGACGATCCACACCTCGACCACGCCAGCGCGGGCGTACGCGGGCAGCTTCACCTTGCGGTCGAACCGCAGCGTGCTGTCGGAGACCTCGATCAGCAGCAGGACGTCCTCGGCGCGAGGGTGGCGGTGGCGGTAGCGCTCGACGGTGCCCGCCAGCACCATGAGGTCGGGCTGAGGCTCCGACAGGTTGCCCAGTACCACCGCACCCTGCGCGCTCACCGCCGCCCGGTCGCCCAGGCGTTTGATGCACAGCGAGGTCAGGATGACGACGCATCCACCATGATCGGGCCCGATCGGCGTCATCTCAAAGATTTCCCCCTCGATGAGCTCGAGGCGGCGGTCGAACCCGAAGAAGCCGATCTGGCCAAGCGCTTCGTACTCGTCCACGGTGAACAGGAGGTGGGACGGCTCGATGGCCACCGGGCCATTGTGCCAGACCGGGTGGGCGCCGTTGCTGCGTCCCGTATCCTCAAGCCATGTCCGGATTCGTCGACGAAGCGCATCTCAACGTGCGGGGTGGTGACGGCGGCGCCGGCGCGGTCTCCTTCCGCCGTGAGGCCCACGTGCCGAAGGGCGGCCCCGACGGTGGCGACGGGGGCAAGGGCGGCGACCTGTGGCTCTATGCCGACCGCGAGTCGGCGTCGCTGCTGGCCTTCCGCGACCGGCCCCACCGGCGGGCCGCCAGCGGCACCCATGGCATGGGCCGGGCCCGCCACGGCGCCGCCGGCGCCGACCTGCGGGTGGCGGTGCCCGAGGGCACCATCGTCAAGGACGCCGATGGCGCGGTGCTGGCCGACCTGGTCCGCGAGGGCGACAGCTGGGTGGCCGCCCGGGGCGGCCGCGGCGGGCGGGGCAACGCCCGGTTCCTGTCCAACCGCCGGCGGGCGCCGTCATTCGCCGAGCAGGGCGAGGAGGGCGAGGAGCAGTGGCTGTACCTGGAGCTCAAGCTCATGGCCGACGTCGCCCTCGTCGGGTTCCCCAACGCCGGCAAGAGCACCCTGATCTCGCGGGTCTCGGCGGCCAAGCCCAAGATCGCCGACTACCCGTTCACCACCCTCGAGCCCCACCTGGGCGTGGTCGTGGTCGACGGGTTCGAGATGATCATGGCCGACATCCCGGGCCTCATCGAAGGGGCCAGCGAGGGCAAGGGCCTGGGCCACCAGTTCCTGCGCCACATCGAGCGGGCCCGGGCGCTGCTGGTGCTCGTCGACCTGGCGCCGACCTCGCACGACGCGACCCCCGCCGAGCAGGAGCGCGTCCTGGTCCGCGAGCTTGGCCTGCACCGGCCCGAGCTGCTCGAGCGGCCCCGCCTCGTGGTGGGCACCAAGGCCGACGCCGCCGCTGTCCACATGAATGGCGGCGACCTCGACGGCCCCCGCATCTCCGCCGTCACCGGCGAGGGCGTGGCCGACCTCCTGCACCGCACCGCCGCCCTGGTCGCCGGCGCCCGGGCCGAGCAGCCGGTGCCGGAGACCTACATCGTCCACCGCCCGGAGCCCGAGGGCGTGCAGGTCGCCCGCGACGACGACGGCGCCTACGTGGTCCTGGGCAAGCCGGCGGAGCGGGCGGTGGCCGGCAACGACCTCACCAACCCCCATGCCCTGGAATACGTGCGCCACAAGCTGTCGCGCCTCGGCGTCGACCGGGCCCTGGCC
>JBPCLE010000247.1:0-24743 GCA_051003575.1 Acidimicrobiales bacterium
CCAAGAGTGCAACTTCAGCCAAGGGCCGGACGAACACCGCCCCGAACAGCCGGCGACAGCGTCAGGGGGTATAGGCAGCGCCGCTCAAGAAGTGCGAAAGTCCACCACTGTGAAGCGGTCAAGAAAGTCGACCTGGCCTGCGAGCATCGGCACGTCGGGCGCGAGTGGTTCACGAATCCAACCTCTGTACGCCACTCCACATGGTCATCGGGCCCGCAGGCTCGATGCCACCAGCGTGCTGCACAGGGATCGTGAGCTGGTGACCCGATAGCTGTCGACCGTGCCGGTTGACATGTGGCAACCTTGGCCGGTGACCGTGGATCTCGTCTCAGGCGCGGAGATTGGTCGCCGACTGGGGGTGTCCCGCGAGGCCGTGCGCAAGTGGGCCAAGGCTCCGGAGCGCGACTTCCCAGCCCCGTTAGCGCGCGTCGGTCGATCGGTCGTATGGAACTGGCCCGCGGTGAAGACCTGGGCCGACGTTCACGGCTACGCAGTCAGGGGCGCCGCATGACGACGATGGCCCGCTCGCTCACCAAAGACGAGCAGCAGCTCGTTCTCTATGCCTTCCGTCACCCCCGGGGGCACTACTCCGCGGAGCGAGCCGGTCAACTGTCGGGTGTGCCCGCCCGCACGCTGTACGACTGGGCCGATGCCGGCGTGCTCGTTCCCGACTACGCAAACGCTCGCCCGAAGGCCTGGTCTTATCGCGATCTCGGGTTCGCACGATTGCTCGCGTGGCTGCGACAACAGGGGCACGATCGGCCCGACGCTGCCACCCGCGTGGGCATGCTTCGGTCAGTCATGGCTGATGCTGGGCAGCAGGTCACCGAAGTCCGCAGCGACGGTTCGATCATCCTTCTTGGCGAGGAGACCGTTGACCGACTAACCGGTCAGCAGGTCCTCGACGGTATGGCTGGCCTTCTCGCGGCCTTCGACCTGCTCGAGCCAATCGCCGAGCTGGGTCGGAAGCGGTTGTGGGGGCCCGACCTCCTCGCTCCATCGAACCTCACAGTCATCTCGCCGTGGGTGATGGGCGGCGAGCCCGTTGTGCGTGCGACCCGCATCCCGACAGCGTCACTGCACGCGCTGCGCCACGAGCGTGGCCTGGCCACCGGGCGCATCGTCGCCCTGTATCCTGAGCTTGACGTCGAACAAGTCGACGACGCAATCGCCTTGGAGGATCGACTTCGCCGAGCCGCATGACGTTGCGGCTCCTTCTCGATCAGAACTTTCCGCGGCCCCCCGGCTTCGATCTTGCCTCTGTGGATGCGACCGTAGAGGCCGTACACGTCTTCGACCACGATCCGGCGCTCACCGAGGCGGGCACGCCGGATCGGTTGATCTACCTGCGAGCAGCCGAGGATGGCTTCGATGCTCTCGTGACGCGCGACTGGCATCAGCTCGACCAGCCGGAGGAGCTCTGGGTCCTATCGAACCTCCGACTCACAGTGGTCTCGTGGCGCCGCCCATTCAGCGATCCGGTCGCAGAGTGGGGCCATCTCTTGGCGTACCTTCCGCAGCTGAAGCGGATGATCGAACGCCGCCAGCCCCGTGTACTCCTGCTACCGCCGCCTCAACTGAGCAAGGGCAACGAGGTAAACCCCCGCGAGGCCCTTGGAGAGTACGCCGTGCAGCAAGGGCGTACGGTCCAGGAGATCCGTCGAGAGGCTGAGGAACTCGTGACGGAGTTCCTCCGCGCAACGGGGCGAGGTGCGCTCGCCCGACTGGTGGAGCGCGCTCCCGGAGGACGACCGGACCCGACAGCGCCAACTTCCTGGTGATAGAGGCACTCCACGACTACCTTGCGCGGTTGGTGCCGGTCGACGAAGCCGTGCGCGCCCCCCGGTGACGGTCGACTCTGCTCCGAGCGCGGAATCGACTTGCCGCTTCCGGCCGAGCCGCGCGGGCGGACCGACGCTGCGCTCGCATGTGTAGGAGGCCCCTACTCCTGACCCTTGGCCAGCAGCTGCTCCCATGCCTCGATGGCATCCGGGATCGACGGACGGACGGGGTGGCGGTAGCCCTCGGTGGTGCAAGTGTCGACGTGGCCGGCGAGGTCGGCCACCTTGACCAGATCGTCGAGCTGATCGGCGACGAGGGAGACGAAGGAGTGGCGGAGCTCGTAGGTCGTCCAGTCGGATCCGAAGCCGGCCCCTTTGCACAGCAGCTGGAACGCCCTGCGCATGTTCGACATCGTCATCGGCGTGCCGTTTCGCGAGCAGAAGACGAAGCCCTCGTCGTCGTACAGCTCCAGCGCCCGCATGTCGTCGCGGTGCCGGCGCAGGGCGGCGACGAGGAGCGGGTGCAGGCCGATGCGACGCTTGCTGCGGGGCGTCTTGGGTTCTGCCTGGCCCATGTAGCGGTCCTCGACTTCGAGGGCACGCTCGACGACGTGGATGCTGGGCGAGTCCGAGTCGATGTCGACGAACGGCCAGCGCAGGCCGGCCAGCTCGCCTGGGCGCAGACCGCACATGAGGCCGGTCAGCCACATGGCCGGGCGTGGGTCGGCCGGGATGGTCTCGAGGACCAGGTGCTTCATCTGCTCGATGCTGAGGCTCTTGCGGGTCTTGCCGGGCCGCTTCTCGGGGAGCAGCACGTCGGCCGCCGGGTTGGTCTTGATCGTCCGGTGCCGGACACCGTGCTGTAGCGCCTGGTTGAGGTAGTTCCAGTTGCGGTCGATCGTGCTCGTTGCGTACCCGTGTTCGGCCATGTCGGCGAATAGCTTCTCCAGACGCTGGGTCGACACGCGATCGACCCACAGGGGGCCGATCACCGGGCGGATGCTCGTACCCAGGAGCTGGCGGGCATTGGCCACCGTGTTCGGCGACTTGGCCCGGGCGTGGCGCGACTTCTTGCTCGGCGCCACGTTCGGACAACCGTCGGCGAACCAGGCGTCGATCACCTCGTTGAACGTGAGCTTGCGCAGGTTACGCGGCCCCGGGTCCTGCCCTTGGGCCCGGAGGGCGAGCAGCTCGTCGAGGTCGTGCTGGGCGTCGGCCTTCTCCAGCCGCTCGACCTTGCGGCGCGTCCCGTCGGGGAACCGCACCCACGCCATCCACCGTCCCGCCTTCTCGTTCCAGCGCACCGTCGGTTGCTGCGCCACCCACCGGCCTCCCTCGACGTAGCCAGTAGCCCAAAGGCTACGCTCAACTGGCTACGTTTGGGAAATGAACCGAAACCCGGAGGTCCCGCACCGCATCTGACCTGCGGTTATGCGTGGAGACGATGGGACTCGAACCCACGACCCCCTGCTTGCAAAGCAGGTGCTCTAGCCAACTGAGCTACGTCCCCTCGACTGCTACTTCCCTCAGAACGGTCGCCATCAGCCTGTTCACCGACCTTCCCTCTCGTCGTGTCGAATGGTGGCTGCGTGTCGGGTTCGTTGGGGAGCAGACGCGGGCGTCTGCTCCAAGCCAAGGTTACCCTCGGCACCCGGGAGCATCAGACAGCGTCGCCCGGCGCCGGCGCTTCTCCGTAGACCAGGACCGTCGCGCCCATCGGCATGAGGTCGTTGGCCCAGATGAAGTCGATGGCGTCGAAGCTCACCCGGGCGCAGCCGTGCGAGGCGGGGTACGGGGGGATGGCGTGATAGCCGTGGATGGCGATCCCATCGTAGTGGAAGTACTTGGGTCGGTACATCGGGCCCAGCCGGCCGTCCTGCCAGCCGTCGACCTGGTAGTAGACGGTGTGGCTGCCGGGCGGCGTGTCGGCCGTGGCGGTGAACCCGTCGGGATGGGCGTACGGCTGTTCGGTACCGGTCGACGTGTGGAACACCCACTGCACCTGACCGTCGAGCACGGCGTAGATGAGCTGGCGCGCCTTGTCGATCTCGACGACCCGCCCTTGTTCGCTCCGGGCCGACGGCGCAGTGGGATCGCCGAGTGCGGCACGGGTCTCCGGCCCCACCCGACCGTCGACGGTGATCCCGTTGGCCTTCTGGAACGCGTAGACGGCCTGTTCCGTCAGCCACCCGTACGAACCGTTCACCGGCCCGATCCAGAAGCGCAACGCCTCGAGCTGCGACTGGAGGCCGGCGACGGCGGCCCCCTCGTCACCCCGCCCGAGCACCGGCGCCTCCGCCGGGTCGGGAGCGGTCGTCGAGGTGGTTGGCGGCGTCGTGGTTGGCGGCGTCGTGGTTGGCGGGGTCGTGGTGGTCGGGGGGACGGTGGTTGTCGACGCCGGCGGCGCCGTCGTCGAGGTCGAGGTCGTCGAGGTCGAGGTTGTGGAGGTCGTGGCCGGCACCGAAGTCGACGAGGTAGGCGCCGGCTCGGTGGTGTTCGTGGTGGTCGTCCTCCCGGTGCCGAACTCGACACTCTCGCCACCGCAGGCGGAGAGAACCACCAGGGCGACTGCGATGGCTGCGACGTGGGCCGGAATCTGCCGCTCCCTTCGGTTGTGCGGTCACGGGGTCTGTACCCACTCGAGAAGGCCGTACGGCCCTCGGCACCCGACTGATACCGAGTCGTGACAACGGGCGGCGGCCGGGCGCCGGTGGCGTGGCGGACCTTCCGGACGTGCTCGATCGTCTCGAACAGCGGCTCGGTGAATCTGAGGATCCTCCGGAGCCGGCGCACACCGCGGTGCTTCGACCTGGTCGACGGCATGGTCCCTCGGACCGGATGTCGGCGGAGGTTGAGACGGCGTCGGATCTCGCGCTTGAGGCTGTCCGGGCGGAGGTGCTCCCCGTTCGGCGGGCGCCGGTGCGAGCCGACCGCTGCGAGCTAGCGATCCGGCGAGAGGAGAGGAGCGGACAATGGAGCCCGTGAAGGAGACTGTTCCCATCGTTCGATCAGTCGGCCGACGCCGGTTCCCCGCCGTCTTCGGCGTCGACATCTGTCGGGGCGCTGCCGACGTCGCACACATCGGCGGGGCGGTCGTGGTCGTCATCGCGGTGATCGCCATGGCCGAGCCCGTGCGTAACCTGCGGCTGCTCAACGTGGTTGTGGGCGCCGCCATTGCCCTCGTCGTGTTCATGACCGACCCGACCGATCCGGGGTTCGTCGGCGCGTTTGGGTAGTCACGAGGGAGCAGGCGAACGAAAGGAAACCCAAGGATGATCGATCGGAAATGGCTGGGTCTGGCCACTGCCTTCGTACTATTCGCCGCAGGAGCCTGCGGGACCGTGGGGGACGCGTCGCCGGGCGCGCAGCCGACACCCAACGTGACGACATTCGAAGCAGGCGTGTTCGACGACCTGCCGCGCTTTCCGCGAAGCGAGCCGCTCGGCCCACGCAACGAGAAGAAGGACGTTGTCGCCCGCAGCTTCCAGGCGCGCGGTACCACCCCACAGCAGGTGCTCGACTACTACCGCCTCAACCTGGCACCTCCGTGGACGGTAGTCCGTGCACCGGAGAAGCTGGGCGTGGGCACCTACCGGGCCGACTGGACCAACGGCGACTGGCAGCTTCGGGTCAGCGCGACGGAGGAGCCCATACTGGACCCGGACAACGCGTCGAAGGATCTGACCGTGCAGTACAGCATGACCCTGTCGCCGCTCGGCGAGGGCTAGATGCGGACCCAGGCCGCGCCGCTCCGGCCGGGACGTGGCGGTTCGTTCGCGACCCGCGGGCGAGCGTTTCGACCGGCCGGCGGTCGGGAAGGGCTCGGAAGGCCGCGACAACTCAACGCCGGCGTGTCGCCGTGCCATCCCGTCGGCCGCCGCCTGGGCCCGAGGCCCGGTACGAGCGGAGCCGGCTTCCACCGCCAAGGAGGAGACACATGTTGCACATTGTCCGCACGCGAGTAGCGACCATTGCGGTGGCCATCGTTGGCGTGGTGTCCATGTTCGCCGCGCTGGTGCCCGGCGGTGCCTCGGCGGCCGCGGCCCAGACCGGCGAGCCCGCGGGAACGCCGGTGGTCGCCGCCCACAGCGGCCAGGCACTCGACGTTTCGGGTATCTCCACGGTCGCCGGCGCCCCGGTCATCCAGTGGCCTCCGAACGGCCAACCGAACCAGCACTGGACCTTCGAGCCCCTCGGGGACGGCTCCTACCGCATCGTGGCCGGCCACAGCGGCCTCGTGCTCGACGTGTTCGGCGCGTCGCCTGCAGCCGGCGCCCAGGTCATCCAGTGGCCATGGAACGGCGACACCAACCAGCGCTGGCGGCTTGAGGACGTTCCAGGAGAGGGGTCGAGGATCGTGGCCGTCCACAGCGGGATGGCGCTCGACGTCACCGGAGCGTCCCAGCAGCGTGGGGCACGGATGATCCAGTGGCCCGCCAACGGCGACGCCAACCAGCGCTGGTTGCGGACCGACGGTGGCCTCGATGGCGGCGATGTGCTTGGCCCCGACATCGACACAGAGGCCGAGGTCGCCGGCGGCGCGCAACCGCCTGTCTCGGTCACCGACGTTCGCCTGGGACGCCACAACGGGTTCGACCGCGTGGTGTTCGACATCGGCGGCGAGGGTCAAGCCGGATGGGACGTCCGCTACGTCGACGAGGCGCGGGCCGCTGGTTCCGGCCAGCCGATCGACCTCGGCGGGGAGGCCGTCCTGGAGGTCAGGTTGACGAACATCGCACTGCCGCCGAACGCCCCTGATGGGGTCGAGCCCTGGGCTGGCCCGGACCGGCTTCAGCTGCCCGGCGCCGGCCCGGTGGTCGAGGTGGCCGAGGACACCGTGTTCGAGGGCGCCCATACCTTCTTCGTCGGTGTGACCGAGAGGGTGCCGTTCCAGGTCAACCGGCTGGGTTCGCCCCAGCGGGTGGTGCTCGACGTGGCCGCGCCCTGAGGACGGGGTCTCCGACCAGCACGGCGCGGCGCCTGCCGGCCCCTCCGGATCGGCGCCGGCAGCGCTACTCTGTGACCGTTGTCATCGGGTGTCCGGGGGGGTTCCGAAGATGGGCTGGCGGGTTGAGGCGTCGAGGCTCCCTGGCGTAGGCCTGCACCCGATGAGACACTTGAGTCCGGAACATCTCTCGTGACGGAGATCCGAATGCGCCCTTCGCTTGGCAGGTGGGCATTTCTGGCGGTGATCGGGACTTTCGTCGTGGTCCTGGGTGCCACGGCGTTTGCCTGCGCCAACCTGGCCACGCTCAACCTCAGCGCCGCCGCCGCCGAGCCGGGCACCAAGGTCACCTTCACTGGGGCGTCCTTCCCCGTGCCGCGGGCGAGCACCGGCCTGTCTCCCACCCCGGTGGTCGTCCACTGGGAATGGGACGGCGGTCCTGTCATCGCCGAGGTCGTTCCCGACCGGTACGGGTCGATCTCGGCCGAGTTCACCGTCCCCGAGGCCCGTCCCGGCACCTACATCATCGTGGCCACGCAACGCACTCCGCGCCGGGCCGAGGGCGCACCCGAGGACCAGCCACCGGTGTACTTCGCCGAGCCGGGAACGCCGGCTCGGGCCTCCTTCGAGGTGCTGGCGCCCGGCGCCATCCCCCTGGACCACAGCGCGTTCGTCGAGACCGCCGACCAGGCGGCGGGCCAGGGCCAGCTCGACGCCACGGTGTGGATCGTGCTCACGGCCGCCTTCGGCGCGGTGGCCATATCGCTCTTCGGCGGCGGGCTGATCGCCTTCATCCACCAGACCCGCAAGGCCCGGGAGCCGGCGAGGGCCCGCTGGGTGCCGCCGGGCTGGTACAAGTAGCGGGGGCGTCCACCCGGAGCCGGCGCGGCAGAATGGCGGCATGGCCACCGCGGTGATCGTCGATGCCGTCCGGACCCCTATCGGCCGGCGCAACGGCGCCCTGCGTGACTGGCACCCGGTGGACCTGCTCGCCCATGTGCTGCGGGCCCTGGTGGAGCGCAACGACCTCGACCCGGTCGTGGTCGACGATGTGATCGCCGGCTGCGTGAGCCAGACCGGCGAGCAGGCCCTCAACGTGGCCCGCAACGCCGCGCTCGCCGCCGGCTTCCCCGACACCGTGCCCGGGACCACCGTCGACCGCCAGTGCGGGTCGGGCCAGCAGGCGGTCCACTTCGCCGCCCAGGGCGTCCTGGCCGGCGCCTACGACGTGGTGATCGCCGCCGGCGTGGAGTCGATGACCCGGGTGCCGATGGGGTCGAGCATCCTGAGCGGTCCGGGCAAGCCCTTCGGTCCCCAGATGGCCCAGCGGTACCTGCCCGCCGGCGGCCTGGTGCCCCAGGGGCTGGCCGCCGAGCGGGTGGCCGAGCGGTGGGCCCTGAGCCGGGAGGCGCTCGACGCCTACAGCCTGGGCAGCCATCAGCGGGCGGCCCGCGCCACCGACGAGGGACGCTTCGCCGCCGAGATCGTGCCGGTCACCGTCGACACCCCCGCCGGCAAGCGCCAGCTCGACGCCGACGAGGGCATCCGGCGCGACACCAGCCCGGAGGCGCTCGCCGCCCTCAAGCCGGCGTTCGTGCCCGAGGTGGGCACGGTGACCGCCGGCAACTCCTCACAGCTGAGCGACGGCGCCGGCGCCGTGCTGGTCATGAGCGAGGAGCGCGCCGCCGCGCTCGGCCTCGTGCCCCGGGCCCGCTTCGTGTCGTTCGCGGTCTGCGGCGACGACCCCCTGCTGATGCTCACCGCCACCGTCCCGGCCACCACGGCGGTGCTGGCCCGGGCCGGCCTGGCGCTCGACGAGGTCGACGTCGTGGAGGTCAACGAGGCGTTCGCCTCGGTCGTGCTGGCGTGGGCCGCCGAGCACCGACCCGACATGGACCGGGTGAACGTCAACGGCGGGGCCATCGCCCTCGGCCACCCGCTGGGGTGCTCGGGCGCCCGCCTGACCGCCACCCTGTTGTCCGAGCTGGAGCGCAGCGCCGGCCGGTACGGCCTCCAGACCATGTGTGAGGGTGGGGGCATGGCCAACGCGATGATCCTGGAGCGCCTGTAGTGCTGTTCGTGCTCAAGCTGGTGGTGGCCGTGGTCGTCTTCGTCGTGCTGATGCGCCTCGGCATGCTCATCCTGGGGGGGCTGGCGCGGCCCCACCCGCCGCCCGATCCCGGGGAGCTGCGCCGGGTGAACCTGCGTTACCGGTGCTCGATCTGCCTGGCCGAGGTCAGGATGGTCCAGGCCTCCGAGGAGCTGCCCATGCCGCCGCGCCACTGCCAGGAGGATATGGATTTGGTGGCGCCGAGGTTCGAATAGCGCCTTTTCCCCACCCTGTGAGTAAAGCTGGGGGAAAGTCGAGAACTCAGTGGAACTTCGTGGCCGTGACGAAGCCCACGGTGATGAGGAAGAGCCCCAGCAGCAGGTACATGTTGCTGGGCTCGCCGCCCGGCAGCAGGCTCACGTAGTTGGCGAGGATCACGAGCATCCCCAGCCCGAGGCTGGCGAACATCACGACCGGCACCCACCGGGGGCTTACCTTCTCGGACTTGGGGACCGGCGGCGTGTAGCGGGCGGTCTGCTTGGGCGTGACCCGGCCTGAGTGCGCGCCGGGCTTGCCCGACTTCTTGGCGTGCGGGGGCTTTACCGGCTTGGCCACGGTTCCCGACACTAACGCGCCAGGTACGGTCGTGGCTATGCGCCGGGTGGTCGTCATCGACAACTACGACTCGTTCGTCTACAACCTCGTGCAGTACCTGGGCGAACTGGGCGCCGAGCCCCACGTCTTCCGCCCGGATGAGATCTCCCTCGACGGCATTGCCGAGTTCCGCCCCGCCGCCATCGTCATCTCCCCGGGCCCCGGCCGCCCAGAGGACGCCACGTTGTCCAACGCCGCCATAGAGCGCTTCGCCGGCCCGCGCCACGCGCCGGGGGGCAGCGTCCCGATCCTCGGGGTGTGCCTGGGCCACCAGTGCATCGGGGCTGTCTACGGGGCCGAGGTGGTGCGGGCGCCGGCGGTCGTGCACGGCAAGACCTCGCTGATCCACCACCAGGGCCAGGGCGTGCTGGCCGGTCTGGCCGACCCCTTCGAGGCCACCCGCTACCACTCGCTGCTGGTCGACCGTGCCACCCTGCCGGCGGCCCTGGAGATCACCGCCCAGACCGACGATGGCCTCATCATGGGCCTGCGCCACCGGGAGCTTGCCGTCGAGGGGGTCCAGTTCCACCCCGAGTCCATCCTCACCGCCGACGGTCGCCGGCTCCTGGGCAACTTCCTGGGCCAGGCGCGCAGTTAGGGCACCGTCACCACCGGCGACGACGTGGTCGTCGATGGCCGCCTCGTGGTCGTCGTCGGGAAGATGGTGACCGGGGGCAGCACGGTGGTGGGCACGGTCGTCGTGGTCGCCGGTGCTTGGGTGGTGGTGGGCGCCGGCCCCGAGGAGACGATGAGCGTCACCACGCTGTTCTTCGCCAGTGGCGTGCCCGATGCCGGCTCGGTGCGGATCACCTGGCCCTGGCTGAAGTCGCTGCTCGACTCCGCCTGCTGGTTTGTGCGGAACCCGCTCTGGCCCAGGAGGTTGGCCGCGTCGCTGGCGGTGCGGCCCCGCACGTTGGGGACGGGCAGCTCCTCCACGCCCTTGGAGACGGTGAGGGTGATGTTCGAGCCCTTGGGCTGGCGGGTGCCGGCGGCCGGCGCCTGGTCGATGACGGTGTTGGGGTCGACGTTGTCGCTGTTCACCAGGTTGGGGACGACCCGGAAGCCGGCGCCCACCAGGGCTTCGGTGGCCACGTCGAGGGGACGGGAGCGCACGTCGGGCACCTCGACGATCGGCGCGCCGGCGCTCACCGAGATGGTCACCTTGGTTCCCCGGCGGACCTGGGTGTTGGCCAGCGGATCCTGCTCCGTCACCTGGCCGGCCGGGTTGACCTCGTCGGGCACCTCCCGCCGCTCCACCTTCAAGCCGGCGTCGCGGAGGACGCGGGTGGCATCGGCCTCGGTGAGGCCGCGGAGCTGGGGGACGGTGACCTCCTGAGTGCCGCCGACGCCGAGCTGGCGACCGACCAGGAAGAGCAGCGTGCCCAACATGGCCAGCAGCACCACCAGGATGACGATGTAGGCGCTGGTCCGGGCCCGAGGCCGGTCCTCCGCGTACTGGACGATCGTGTCGCCGGGAGCGACCACGCGGGTCCCGTCCACGCGGGACTGGATCAGTGTCGGCTCCGGCATCTGCTCGGGGCGGGGGCTCGCCATCACGCCGGTCATCGCCGCCGGCGCGTCCGCCGGCGGCATGGGGACGGCCGTCACCGGCTGGCCCTGGGTGAAGCGGGTCAGGTCGGCGCGCAGCTCCTCGGCGCTGGTGTAGCGGTTGGCCCGGTTCTTGGCCATGGCCTTGGCCACGATGGCGTCGAACTCGGGCGGCACGTCGGGGTTGTGGTGGCTCGGCGGCTGCGGGTTCTCGCGGACGTGCTGGTAGGCGATGGAGACCGGGTTATCGCCGGTGAACGGCGGCCGCCCGGACACCATCTCGTAGAGGACGACACCGAGGGAGTACACGTCGGTGCGCGGGTCGACGACGTGGCCCTGGGCCTGCTCGGGGGAGAAATAGGTCGCAGTTCCCATCACCGCGCCGGCCTGGGTGAGGCTCTCGGCCGGGTCGCCGGCGCGGGCGATGCCGAAGTCGGTGACCTTGACCTGGTTGGCGGTGATGAGCACGTTCCCAGGCTTGACGTCGCGGTGCACCACCCCGCCCACGTGGGCGAAGTGCAGGGCGGCGGCGATGTCGGCGCCGATCTCGGCGGCCCGGCTGGCCTGGAGCGGGCCCTGCCGGCGGACGACGTCGCGCAGGGTCAGCCCGTCGACGTACTCCATGACGATGAAGTAGGTGCCGCCTTCCTCGCCCCAGTCGTAGATGGACACGATGTTGGGGTGGTTGAGGTTGGCCGCCGAGCGGGCCTCACGCCGAAAACGCTCGACGAAGGAGCGGTCTGTGGCGAATTCTGGGAACAGCACCTTGAGCGCCACCGGCCGGTCGAGCAGCAGGTCACGAGCCAGGTAGACCTCCGCCATGCCGCCGCGGGCCAGATGGCGGACGATCTGATAGCGGCCGGTGAAGACCTGAGATGCCACGAAAGAAGCCTACGGGGCCGATGCCACTAGAGGGCCAATGCGGGCACTAAAGGGCCAACGCGGCGCGGATCACGGCCTGGGCGATGGGGGCGGCCAGCGCGCCACCCGTCGCCTCCGTCCTGCTGGACTGGTCCTCGAGCATCACCGCGACCGCGACCCGGGGTGCTTCGGCGGGAGCGAAGGCGATGAACCACACATGTGAGGTGTCCAGGCCGGTTTGGGCGGTACCAGTCTTGCCGGCCACCGTCACGCCCGGGATCTGGGCCCGGCTCCCCGATCCGCCGGCCACCACGCCGACCATCATGTCCCGTGTCTGCTGGGCCACGGCCGGCGGGACGGCCGTGAGCCACGGATTCGGTGCGTACTGCTGGATCACCTCACCATCGGTGTCGCGGATCTCCCCCATGACGTGGGGTGTCATGACCACCCCGTTGTTGGCGATGCCGGCGGCAACCAGCGCCATCTGCAGTGGGGTGGCGGCGACGTCCTGCTGGCCGATCGCCGACTTGGCCAGGCCCGGCAGGTCGCGGGCGAAGTCGCCGGCGGGCGGGAAGTTCGACGCCGCCGCGAAGGGGAGGTCGATGGGCGGCGCCTTGTTGAACCCGAACGCCTCGGCGCCGGCCGACAGCCGCTGGGCGCCGAGGTCGAGGCCGAGCTGGGCGAAAGCGGTGTTGCATGACACCCGCAGCGCCTCGGAAAGCGGCCCGCCGCAACTGCCCCCGCCGAAGTTGGCGAGGGTCTGGCCGCCGGCGTCGGGGAGCGGTAGCTCGCGCAGGTTGGGGAAGACGGGTTGGGACGGCGTCGCCTCACCGGTGGCCAGGGCGATGGCCGCGGTCACCACCTTGAAGCTGGAGCCGGGTGGGTAGCGCTCGCGGTAGGTCCGGGGCAGGAGCGGCTTGTCGGCATCGGCGTTGAGCTCGGTCCACGCCTGGCGGACGGAATCCTGGCCGTGGGCGGACAGCGCGCTCGGGTCGTAGGTGGGGTAGTCGGCCATGGCCAGGATGGCGCCGGTGCGAGGGTCGAGGGCCACGACCGCCCCCTTCCGGCCGGCGAGCTGGGCGGTGGCCAGCTCCTGGAGATCCTTGCGGAGGGTCAGGGTGACGTTGGCGGTCTTGTCGCGCTCCACCAGCAGGTCGCGGGGGTTAAAGGAGCGCTGGTTGACCTTGCCGGTGAGGGCGTCGTTGTACTCCCGCTCCACCCCCTCGCTGCCATAGGTGAAGGAGAAGTACCCGCTGACGTGGGCGAACAGGGGCCCGAGGGGGTACTGGCGCTGGAACTTGAAGGCGTCGTCGGACGGGACCGATTGGGCGATCACCGCGCCGTCGGCCGTCTGGACCACCCCTCTGGGCCGGGAGAAGTCACGCACCACGGCCCGGCTGTTGGCCGGATGGTCGTTGAGGTTGCCGGCCTGGATGACCTGGAGGTAGTTGAGCTGGAGGAACAGCGCCGAGAACAGCACGATCATCACCACGCCGACCTTGCGGATCTGGGGGTTCACGCCGCCGCCCTGCGCTCGGTGTCGTCGGCCGAGATCCGCAGCAGCAGGGCCAGCAGGATGTAGTTGGAGATCAGCGACGACCCGCCGTAGGAGACGAACGGGAGGGTGATGCCGGTGAGGGGCACGAGGCGGGTCACCCCGCCCAGGATGATGAACGTCTGCAGGCCAAGGATGGTGGTCAGGCCGGCGGCGAGGAGCTTCTCGAAGGGCGACTCCACCCGCATGGCGATGCGCAGGCCGGTCCCGACGATGAGCAGGAATGTCACCAGCACGGCCACGCTGCCCAGCAGGCCCAGTTCCTCGCCGATGGCGGCGAAGATGAAGTCGGTGGACACCGCGGGGATGCGCTGCGGGCTGCCCTGGCCGATGTTGGTGCCGGCGAGGCCGCCGGCGGCGAAGGCGAACATGGCCTGCACGGTCTGGTAGCCGGCGCCGGTGGCCACCGACCAGGGGTCGGTGAGGATGCTGATTCGGGTCTGGACGTGGTCGAACGCCGAGTAGGCGAGGAAGGCGCCGGCGGCGAACATCACCGCGCCAAGGCCGAGGTAGACGTTGCGGTTGGTCGCCACCCACAGCATCACGATGAACAGGGCGAAGAACAGCAGCGACGACCCGAGGTCCTTCTCCCAGAACATGACGACCAGCGAGAAGGCCCAGGCCAGGACGATCGGCCCGACGTGGCGGACGTTGGGCATCCACACGCCGGCGATCTGGCGGGTACCCATGGCGAGCAGCGGCTGCTTTTCCACCAGGTACGAGGCGAAGAAGACGGCGAGGGCGATCTTGGCCAGCTCGCCGGGCTGGAAGGTGGCGGGACCGATCTTCACCCAGAGGCGGGCGCCGTTGATGTTCTGGCCGAGGACGGGCAGCAAGGGCATGAGGAGCAGCCCGATGCCGATCAGGGCGAACGTGTAGCGCAGGTGCTCGATGTCGCGCGCCCGCGGGACCAGCGCCAGGGTGGCTATGAACGCGCCGACGCCCAGTGCCGTCCACAGGGCCTGGAGGGCGGCCAGGTCGGGGTCGAGGCGGGCGATGAAGACGTAGCCGACGCCGTTGAGCAGGCCGGCGAGGGGCAGGAGGATGCCGTCGGCACTGGGCGCCAGGTGGCGGGTGGCGACGTGGGCCACCGCCAGCAGGCCGAGGATGACGAGCAGGAACGGGACAAGGTTGGCGGGCAGCGAGGCGCTGCGGCCGAGGCCGGCGAGGGCGTAGGCGCCGGCGGTGAGGAGCGCGGCCATCACCATGAGGCCGAGCTCGGTGTTGCGCCGGACGGCCCCGAGCAGCGTGCTCATGGTCTGGCGGTCGACGGGGTCGACGCGGGCGCGGTCGTGGAGGCCGTGGTCGGGACGACCGCGGTGGTGGGGGCGACAGTGGTGGTGGTCGCCCGGCGAGCCTCCACCTCCTGGCGCAGGTTGTTGACGTAGCGGTCGGCCGCCACCTTGGTCGGCACCTCGTGGCCCGCCAGCAGCTCGGTGCGCTGGGCAGGGAGGAGGTCGGCGCCGGCGGGCTGCTGCTTGCGCTCGACGAGCGTGGGATCGAACCACAGGAGCCCACCGGGGCGACCGCGGAAGATGGCGACCTGGTCGCTGTCGAGGCCCACGAAGTAGGCGCCGCGGGCGTACCACGCCACGGCCCAGAAGGCGCTGCCGAGTACGGCGATCACGGCGACGAGGAACACGGCGACGCGCCAGGTGAACCGCCGGCGGCGAGCAGGCGGCGGCGGGGCCGGCGCCCGGCTGGCCGGGGGCTCGGGCGTCTTCGCCGCAGCCACCGTGGTGCCCGGCTTGTCCAGCGTGCCCTGCACCGTCGGGCCCGTCAGCGGCCGAGTGGAGCCGGCGGTGCCTGCGGCGCCGGCCAATGCCGTCGACGCCTGCTCGGAGCGGCCGTCGTCGTCGACCACGTCGACGACGACAACGGTGATGTTGTCGCCCCCGCCGGCGGCCCGCGCCTGGCGGACGAGGTCGTGGGCCGCGTCCTGGGGATCGGCGAGCTGGCGCAGGGTGGAGGCGATGCGCTCGGCGGACAGCTCGTTGGTGAGCCCGTCGCTGCACAGGAGGATGCGGTCGCCGGCGTAGGGGATGACCTCCCAGGAGTCGACCTCGATCTGGGGCTCCATGCCCAGGGCCCGGGTGATGATCGACCGCTGGGGATGGACCTGGGCCTCGGCCGGCGTGAGCTTTCCGTCACGGACGAGCTCCTCGACCAGGCTGTGGTCCTCGGTGAGCTGGATCATCTCGCCCTGCTGGAGCAGGTAGGCCCGGGAGTCGCCCACGTTGATGAGGGCGAGCTGCTCGTCGCCGCCCTCCTGCACGAGGGCCAGGGCGGTCAGGGTGGTGCCCATGCCCCGCTTCTCCCGGCTGCCCTGGGCGAGCTCCCAGACGGCCTGGTTGGCCGCCTCAGCCGCCGCCACCAGGCCGTCGGTGGTGTGCTCGCCCTCCATGAACGCCCGCAGGAGGGTCTCGACCGAGGTTTGCGACGCCACCTCGCCGGCCTGGTGGCCGCCGACGCCGTCGGCCACCGCGAACAGGCGCTCGTCGGCCAGGAACCGGTCCTCGTTGATCTGGCGGACCCGCCCCACGTCGGTGGCCGCGCCGGCCTTGAGCTGGGTCACTGGAGTTCCATCACCGTCTTGCCGATCTGGAGCCGGTCGCCCTTGCGGATGGCGGCGGGTGCGGTCACCTTCCTGCGGTTCAGGAACGTGCAGTTGGTGGACCCCAGGTCCTCGACGAGGGGCTGGCCCTCCCGGCGGAACACCCGGGCGTGGAGTTGGGAGACGAACGTGTCGTCGAGGGTGATCTGGCAGCCGCCGGCCCGGCCCACCGTGAGCTCGTCGGCCAGTTCGTAGGTCTGGCCCTTGGTGTCGGCCGGTTCGATCACCCGCAGCCGCCCGCCGGTGCGTGAGCCGCCCGCCCGCCCGCGGTTCGCCGGCGCCGGCGCCGCGGCCGGGACGGCCGGCGCCGGCTGTGGGGCCTGCATCTCGGTCCAGACGGCGCGGAGCACCCGAACGAAGAAGAGGTAGAGGAGCGCCAGGAAGCAGAACTTGAGGATCGTGAGGAGGGAGTCCGGCACCGCAGCTCAGGACGCTTCGAAGCGGAGTTTCGTGGAGCCGACCGTGATCTCGTCACCGTTGTTGAGCAGGCGCTCCTTGATCTGGGCCCCGTTGACCCGCGTGCCGTTGGTGGACCCGAGGTCGAACACCACGAAGCCCGTACCCTGCCGGCGCACCTCGGCGTGCCGGCGGCTGACGTTGGAGTCGGACAGGGCGACGTCGCACTCGGGCATGCGCCCGATCACCAGGGGATCCTCCCCGATCTCGATGCGCCGGCCGTCGTCCAGGAAGATCGACCCGACGGCGGCGCCCCCGGGCGCCTCCTGGAAGCCGCTGGCCACCAGGAACTGGCCCTGGGAGAGGGAGGCGTCGAGGCCGAGCTCCACGTGGACCGGTCCGACGAACCCGTAGCCCTCGGCCCGGGCGTGGTCGCGGGCGGACTCCGCCAGCTCACGGGTGAGCACCTCGGCGAAAGAGTCGAACTGCTCGGAGTCGGCCGGCGAAAGGGCGACGGTGAAGTGGTTGGGCGCAAGCGGGCCGTTCACGCCCAGGGTGCGGTGCAGGTCCATGTCCCGTGTGAGGCGCCGGCCGACCTCGACCGGCTTCAGCCCGCTGCGGAAGGTCTTGGCGAACACGCCCTCGACCAGCCGTTCCAGGCGTTGCTCGAAACCCTGCAGTCCCATGTCCATGCGAGCTTACCCAGGCACCGCCGAACCCGAGCCTGCACAGCGGCTACCGTGTGCCCGTCGCTCGGGCGAGTGGCGGAATTGGCAGACGCGCAGGATTCAGGTTCCTGTGTCCGAAAGGACGTGGGGGTTCAAGTCCCCCCTCGCCCACTTTGGGTTGTTCCCATGCAGTCGCAGTACCAGCGGCCCTCGACCTGGATGGCGTGGGCGTAGGTGGCCTGGTTGCCGAGCTGGTCGACGCGGTAGTCGAACACGTGGCGGTAGCCCAGCGCCCGGGTGGGCAGTTGGAACTTCTCAGCTATCGCGTTCGAGTAGGCGCGGTCGCCGGCCAACCAGCCGACGAGACCGGTCCGGCGGGACGCCTGGGCGGCCACCCGAGTCCCGTTCTCGCCTATCCGAAAGCCAGGCTTGTCCACGACCATGCCGACGACCAGGTTGGGGTGGTAGGCCGTGCCCGCAGTGTCATCACCGCACATGATGGCGAGGGACGCCTCCATCCCGAAGAACGCCTTCTTGTAGTTGGGCGTCCGCTCCTTCTCGTCGGGGACACGGTTCTCGCCTGTCCCCACCTTGACGATCGGAAGCTGGGCTTCGGCCTTCCCGTGCTGGGAGGGGTTGTCCTCCGCCTCCCGTGCGTACCATCCGCAGTCGAGGTCGCACGGCGCCCACTTGGAGTCCTTCTTCACGCCGCGGGTGAACTGGCGGAGGGGAGTCCCGTCGATGGCGAGGCCGCCCTTCCACTTCCGCCGCAGTGACCGGGGCATGAACATGTTGGAGATGTAGAGGATCCGGTGCACCAGGCTGTCGAGGCGGTCGTAGCGCTCGGCCGCCTCGGCCGGGGTCAGGTCCCGCTTCCGGCTCTCCAGCTCGGTCTTCAGGACCACACGGTTCTTCAGCCACGGTGAGGGGTCGATGGTCTTGAGCAGGGAGTTGAACCGATGGTTCAGCCGTCGGTAGTAGTCGGGAGCGGCTTCGTGACGGCCGATGTTGCCGACGCGCACGCCGAGCAGTTTGCGCATCTCGTCGCTGATCTGGCGGTAGAGAACGTCGCTGATCGTGGTGTCGTTGACGCGGCCGTGCACCCATGCGGCCAGGAGAAGGACGACGAGAGCCGTGTTGGCCGAGAACGGCTTGGGGCGCCCGCCCAGGCTCTTCTGCTCCTCGGCTTCCCAGCGATCCAGGTCGGCCCCAGCGCCGGTCTTCTCGATTGCCTTGAGGAGGTGCCGTACCGCATCGTCGGGAATCCTGATGGCCACCCGCAGGGCGCGCTCGACCGCATTCTCGACTGAGTCGAGGGTGTCGAGATCGGCATTGCCGAAGGGGTCGAAGGTGGCTGACATCGGCTGACGCCCTGGATGGCGGACGCGGCCGTGTTCACGGGCACGTCGGCGGGGACGCCCAAGCGCGAAGAGGTGGAGAACTCGGTCATGCCGCGACCGACTCAGGCGTTGGCCGACTTAGGGCACGGATGGCGGAGCGCGCCTCGGCATCTGGCACGGGACTGATGAACTCGAAGTAGGGAACGAGCGACTCCGGCCTGGACATCCCTGAAGTTGCCAGGACGACGGTGACGTTGATGCCGGCATCGAGCAATCGCAAGATCCACGTGCTCCGCATCCGCTGGGCGGAAAGACGGGAACCCCGGCCTTGCAGGCGGGCAGTGAATCCACTCACGTCACCGGGGTCCAGCTCGGGCCGGCTGGGGAGGAACAGGCGGCCACCACCCACCCGAGTAGCGGCCGAGGCGACGATGGCCTCCCATTCGGCGAACACGGGCACCAACACGGGCGCGCCGGCCGGGGACGTGGATCTCCACGCCGTCGGAGACCTGCACTACATGTTCGCCCCTGATCGTGATGATGTCCCCGGCTACCAGTCCGGCACCGAAGCCGAGGGCGAGGAGCACCTTGCCGTTCTGGCGACGGTGCGCCGTTGCCTGATTGCGGACCATGACCCGATAGGCGTGTTCCTCGGCAAGGGAGTAGGGCTTCACCGGGGCACCTCGTCCCGGTACGACCTTGGGTGGCTCCTCCCGCGGGCCGACCACCGCAGCGACGACCTGGTCGAGGATCCACTCGTAGTGCTGCCGCGTATTGATCTTCAGGTGCTTGGTCTGCATGCGGATGAAGGTCTTGGCCGCGGGCCGCGCGAACATCTGCTCGCGATCAAGGGGCACGCCGGACATCCACTGCCAGGCGACGTACTGGGCGACAGGGGTAAGGAAACGACGAGCGTCTCGGGCGGAGAGGGGCGCAGCGAGGGCAACGGCTTCGATCGTGAACGGGCCGATGGCCTCCCAGTACTCCGGGCTCGTCGTCTGCGGCCTGGGCGTGAACCTGAGGAGGTACCTCGCCACGGCCGGATCAGCGGACGCCAACGACGAACCCGGCAAGGGGTGTGCCCGGGGCAGCTTGGTTTTGGGCGATGTGCCTGTACTTGTTCCCACGCCACCAGCATGGGGACTGCTTCAGCCATCGGAGCGGAGGGGTTCATTTCTGTCTACACAGAATACGGTGACCCTGTGACAACGAGTCGCCCGAGGCGCATCGCCTCGGTCATGAACGGCTGAGGGCTCGGATGGCCGCGTGGGCGTCCTCGGTCGGCACCGGGTTCATGAACTGGACGTACCGGGCCAGGGCCTCCGGGGTCGGCCACGCCGGCCACCGTGGTCATGACGTTCGCCTTGGTGCCAGCGTTGAGCAGCCGGACGATCCAGGTGGCGCGCATCCGCTGGGCCGAGAGGACTGGGCTGCCCTCTTGGAGCTTGGCCACGAAGTTGCTCACGAGGTTGCGGGTGTGCCCGTCCCGGTTGGGGAGGAACAGCCTCTCGTCACCGACCCGCTTGGCGGCGGCGAGCAGGATGTCCGCCCACTCGGTAAACACGGGGACCACCCGGGCGCGTCGGCCGGGAACATGGATCTCGACCCCTTGGCGGAACTGGACGATGTGGTGGCCGTGGAGAAGGGTGATGTCCTCCGTGGCCAGGCCGGCCCCGAAGCCCAGGGCAAGAAGCACCTCTCCGTTTTCGCGTCGGAGTTCGGTGGCCTGGTTGCGCATCACGACTCGCCACGCCAGCTCTTCGGCCGCGGTGTACGGCGTCGCCGGGCTGGCCGCCGTGAGAGCCAGGGGCCGGGACGGCGCCCCTTTCGGCAGCGAGAAGACCTCGACCACCCTGCGGAGCACGGAGCGGTAGTTGGCCCGGGACCCCTTCGACATGTGGGCGGTCTGCTCCCTGATGAACTTGTCCACCGCGTCCCGGGTGAACATCTCGGTCGGCCGAGCGGCACCCCGCTCATCCACTGCCAAGCCACGAACTGGGCCATGGGGGTGACCAGGTAACGCTCCTCGTACGGGGTGCGCGATGCGGCCTCGGTTGTCGCTTCGATCGTGAAGGCACCGATCGCCTCCCAGTACGCCGCGCTCACGATCTCGGGCTTGGGCGTGTAGTTGAGGAGGTAGCTCGTCACCTGTTCCTCTCGGTGCGACAGTGCCCTTCCGGGCCGAGCTGGCCCCTGAGGCATCCGGTCACTCGCTCGGGCGGGCCGGCCGTTACTGTGCACACAGAATACGGCCCGGCTGTGACAATCTCCGCTGAGAACCCGTACGGCGCCATCCCCACGGGTGCCTGTCTGGTCTGTGGCGAGACCATCTCCTACCAGGTCAGGGGCCGGCCGAGGCTGTACTGCGAGCGGGTCCGGTGCCGACGCCGGGGTGCGCGTCGGCGCGCCCTTGCTGTTGCCTGGGAAGAGGGCCTAGCTGCGGCCCAGGCCGAGGCCGAGGCCGCCGATCAGGGCGATGTCGCCTCGTACGAGGACGGGGTCCTGGCCGGGCAAGAGCTGGGGCGCCTGGAGACGGTCCAACTCGTGGGCTCCTCTGGGAGAAGGGTGACGCCTACATGCGGACGCGAGGCGGCCCGGAGTTGATCGCGCTGGATAGTGCGCTTCTCCTGGCCCGGCGGTGGCTGAACAGCCGGCTGCCATCGACATCCTGACCGGACCATCCGGGTTGCGCTGCCGGCAGAGGCCGCCGCCTCCTCGACCGCGGACCGAGGCCCGGCGGACCAGCAGCCCCACGCTATGCCGTCTCGCTCTTGGCAATCCGGTCTTGATAACCCTGACCAGGTCAGCCGGGTCGACCTCCAATGCCTCGGCGATGCGCACGATGTTGTAGAGCGATCGTGCGCTTCGCTCCCCGGCCCACGAGGCTCACGAAGGTGCGGTGCAGGACCGCCATGTGGGCCAAGGCTTCCTGCGACAAGCCCGCCGCCAGGCATAGCCTCGGAGCCGCTCGCCGAACTTCGGCTCCGGCCGACGCGGTCTTTCCTGTCGTGAGCCCGCAGCGGAGGGTGCTTGTCTCACCCCTCCCGGTAAACTGCTGCAGCATGTTCCGTGCGCTTCCGCTGGAACTCATCGTGCCGATGATCGGAAGCCGCGGGGACAGGCATCGTCCGGTAGGGACCTTGACTTAAGAGCCCGGGTGAGAGAGGGTTCTCTCGGATCGACCGACCGATCGCAGAGACTGGACCTGGGTGGCAAGCAAATACGACGATCTCGACGCCTCAACGGAACTCGAACAGCAGCTCGCAGTTGACCTGCGGGCCGCGTTCGAGAGCCGAGGATGTCGCGTCGTCCACCACGGCACCAACAGCGGCGGGCGCCACTCGCCCGGCGGCAAGCCCGACATCGAGATCCAGGATCCGGCGAACCGCCGCCTCGTGCTCGTCGAGGTCACCCGGCGGCGGTCCAGTAACGCCGATGGCGAGTTCCCCGCGATCACCGACCACCTTAAGAAGGCGATCACGGCCGGCGGGTACGACGACTACGGCCTCCTCTACATCTCCCCGGCGACCTCGGCGCGGATGTCGATCAACTTCCGGGACTTGTGGAACCGCACCCGTGGGCGTGACGAGCTGCAGGGCCGGATCGTGGCGCTCGACTTCGAGGCCGCCGAGATGATGACGGCAAAGCTGGCCGGCGCTCCCTCGGAGCTGTACCCGGCGTCCCGCCTGGGGCTGCTGTTCGACCGGTGGGATGAGGCGGTCGACGACGCCCGTGCCCGCCTGCTGGTCCAGCAGACGCTCTTCCCCGAGGACCTCATCCTCGGCGGCGAGCTTGAGCAGGAGGCCAAGGAGTACGCCGCCGATCGGGAACGGAAGCTCAAGGGCCAGTTGGAGAAGGTCGAGACGGCCTTGCGCGACTACGGCGTCACCGGCAATGCGGCGAACACCGTGCTCGTGTACCTGACCTTCATCCGGCTCTACGAGGAGCGTCGCCAACGTCTGACCGGCGTTGCCCACAACTTCACCGTCGATGGATTTGAGGCGTGGCGCGATGGGGCACCAGCCACCCTGAAGCGCCGCTATGGCGAGCGGATGGTCGAGGCGCTCCTGCACGAGATCGCAGAGGACCCGGAGCTGCGAGCCGCAGACCTCCTGCGCAACGCGGCCGGCGACCCCGACAACCTCGACGCGAGGGTGACCGACCGGTTCGTCATCGAGAAGCTCCTTACCGTCTTCGACGAGTACGACTTCCATGCCGGCCGGGTGGACATCCTGGGCGCCGTCTTCGAGACGCTGGCCCGCCGCGGAGAGAAGGACACCCGGATAGGCCAGTTCTTCACTCCCCAGCCTGTGGTCGACTTCTGCGTTGATGTGGTACCGCTCACGGCCCGGGACGTGGTTCTCGACCCAGCGGTCGGCACCGCCCGCTTCCTGATCCGCGCCATGAAGGTGATGCTCGCGAAAGCCGCGGACGACGTGGAGCCGCAGGTACGGGCCGAGGCCGCCGTCCGCAAGAGCCGGCTGCTCGGCGTCGACATCGACCGATGGGTGGCCACCATTGCCAAGATGAACATGTTCATCCACGGCGACGGCAAGACCAACATCCGCAGCACCAACGGCCTGGTCCTGGGCGACCGGCGGGCTATTGACGAGTTCCCCGATGGCTTGAGCGGACAGATCAGCGTGGTATTCACCAACCCGCCCCTAGGCGACACGAGCCACCGTGTGGCGGCCGACCATTGGGCGGGACTGCCGGGCACCAACCCGACCGATGACGCGAACGTCTTCCTTGACCGCCTCGGAGTCGTGCCGATGCGGGTTGTCGAGGAACAAAGGCTGGCCGAAGCCGAGGCCAGGTTGGAGGGGTACCGCGAGACCGTCGAGGACCGCGAACGAGCACTGCCGGACCCCGTTGCCCTCCGCCAACTGCCAGGCAAGAGGCGGACAGCGGACCGGTGGGCCGCCCGAGTGGCCGAACTACGGGCCGCCATCGCCGCCGGCGATGTCATCCGGGAGCCCGCCAACCAGTCCATGAAGGGCGGGGCTCTGTTCCTCGGGGCGATCCAGGACTACCTGCAACGGGTACGTGACCCGAACGCTCCGGCCGAGTGGCGCGGCGGATGGGCCGCAATCGTCGTGGACGAGGCCATCCTGAACACGCCGGACTACGGGCCGACCCGCCAGTTCATCCGGGAACACTTCTACGTCAAGGGGGTGGTAAGCCTCGCCCGTGATGCGTTCGACTACTTGGCCCACACGACCGCAAAGACATCGATGCTCCTTCTCGTCCGCAAACCCGAGGACGGGAAAGCACAACGGGAGCCGGTGTTCTTCTCCCATGCCGAGCGGGTCGGTTACAGCCCCAAGGGGTTGTGGATCGGCGATGATCTCCCGCAGGTCGCTCTCCTCTTCCACGAGGTCCGTAAGACGCTTCTGCGGCAGTACCAGGGGGCATGGATCGACTCGGAAGGCGCCCAGGCCACGGTCGAGGCTCTGCCCGGCTTCGGCACCGCCTTCTACGCTCACCTCGATCCCGGCGGCACCGCTCGTCTCGACTACTTCAACGCCCGCTATCTCGAACGCACCCGTGAGCTGGCGAAGCGGTTCGGCGAGCCGTCGATGTTGGGCGACTACCTGGACGTTGCGGAGCGGGTGAGTCCCCTGGCCAACCGCAAGGGGGAGTATGAGTTTGCACTCGTGAGGAGGATCACCGGCGCCGTCGAGCCCAAAGGGGTCCAGGTGGTCGACTACTCCCCGTCAAGCCTGTGGGTGGTGAAGGAAGGCGACATCGTGGTCTCTGGCATCGATGCCGTGAACGGCGCTGTTGGGGTAGCCGGTCCCGACGTGGCCGGCCTGGTCATGAGCAAAGAGATGTACGCCTACCGGGTGAAGAGCCCCAGCGCCATGTCCGCTCAGTACATGCAGCTCGTCATGCGCAGCCTGGCCGCGCGAGAGTTGCTGGAGGGCATGACCACAGGAACGAGCAACCGGACCCGGCTTGAGAACGCGGAGCAGCTTCTAGAGCTGCCCATCCCGCCGCTGCCCAGTCTGGCCGAGCAGGAGCGGGTTGCGGCGGAGTTCCGCACCTCCCTGGAGCGCCGATCCGAAGCCAACCGGTTGCAGCGCCAGGCCGAGGCTGAAGCATCGGATCTGTGGGGCATCCGCGCACTGGTTGCGCCGGCAGTTGACGAGGTCCTGTTCGCCGAAGCCACCGCTGTTTAGGTCGGGACGGTGGCTCGGCGGGAGTTCACGCTGTACACGGAATGTCCGTTGTGCGGTCATCGGTACCAACTGACGGTCGAGCTGCTGAGCCTCATCGAGACCGACGGGCCGTCCGCCCGCACCCTCTCGGAGATGATGCTCGTTCTCTG
>JBPCLE010000248.1:0-9448 GCA_051003575.1 Acidimicrobiales bacterium
CTTCGAGGGATGGCCCAGTGAATGCCTATTGGACCGGCCTCCCGGGCCGGTCACTGGGTCCACCCTCTTCGAGGGATGGCCCAGTGAGTGCTTGATGGACCGGCCTCCCGGGCCGGTCACTGGTCCAACCTCTTCGAGGGATGGCCCAGTGAGTGCTTGCTGGACCGGCCTCCCGGGCCGGTCATCCGTAGACCTTCGGGACGCGGGGCCCGATGCCGCACAGGACCTCGTACGCGATGGTGCCGACCCGGGTGGCCCAGTCCCAGGCGGTGATCTGCTCGTCGCCCTGGCGGCCGATGAGGACGACCTCGTCGCCCGGGAGCACCCCGCCGTCGTCGCCGCAGTCGACCATGATCTGGTCCATGGTGACGCTCCCCGCCAGCGGGCGCCGGCAGCCGCCGATGAGCACCTCGCCCCCGGCGACGCCGAGGCGCCACGGCACGCCGTCGGCGTAGCCCACCCCGACGGTGGCGACAGAGGAGGTGCGCTCCAGTGACCGGCGCAGCCCGTAGGAGACCGCTTCGCCGGCGGCCACCTCCCGCACGTAGGCGACCTGGGCCCGCAGGGAGAGCACCGGCCGGAGGTCGGCAACCGGGTGGAAGGCGGCGAGGGTGGGACTGGGGGCGACGCCATAGAGGGCGATGCCGCAGCGCACGAGGTCATGGTGGGCACTCGGATGGGCGAGGACGCCGGCCGAGTTGCAGGCGTGGACCAGGGGGGGCCGAAGATCCTGCGCCGCGAGTTGGGCCACGACCGCGTCGAGACGGGCGCACTGGGCGCCGGTGAAGGGGTTCGCGGGATCGTCGGCCACCGCGAAGTGGGTCCACAGACCGCCGAAGCGCAGCTCCGGGCGGTCGGCCACGGACCGCACCACCGCGATCGCCTCCTCGGCTCCGGCACCCACCCGGTGCATCCCGGTGTCCACCTTGACATGCACGTCGAGGGGCACGGCGTCGAGGGGCACGGCGCTGGCCACGGCCTTGGCCGCCGCCTCCACCCCCGGTTCGGTGTAGAGCGTTGGGGTGAGGCCGAGGGCGACCACGTCGTCCATGGCGTCGGCCGGCGGCTCCGACAGCAGCAGGATCGGCGCCTCGATCCCGTGGTCGCGCAGGACGGCGCCCTCCTCCACGATGGCCACGGCCAACCACCGGGCGCCGCCGGCCAGGGCCGCCTTGGCCACGGCCACTGAGCCGTGCCCGTAGGCCCCCGCCTTGACGACCGCACAGAGCCCGGCCGGCGCCGCCAGCCCGACCAGCACGGAAGCGTTGTGGCGGACCGCGGCCAGATCCACCTCGGCCCAGGCCCGGCGGGCCGCTCCCATCCGGGTCAGCCCTCCGAGCCGCCCACGATGGCCCGGAGCAGGTCGCCCCGCGAGACGATCCCGATCAGCCGACCGTCGTCGTCGACCACCGCCATGCGCGAGGCGTTGCGGTCGTGGAGGGTGGTGGCGACGGTCTCCAGCGTGTGGTCGGGCCGGCAGGTGGGGGCGTCGGCGTCCATGACGTCGGCCACAGTGGCGCCGACCGCCTTGCGAAGATCCGATTCGAAGTGGCGCAACGACGAGGGCAGCTCCAGGTAGGCCCCGAAGACCGAGATCACCGTCGGGAGGTGCAGGCGGGTGTTCTGGACGATGAGGTCGTCGTCCTCCAGCAGGCCGAGGACCGTGCCGTCGGCGTCGACCACGGGCGCGCCGCCAATGCCGCGCTCGGAGAGGGCACGGGCCGCCGACTCGATGGTGTCGGTCGGGAGGAACGTGAGCACGTCAATGGTCATGGCGTCGCGCACGAGCGTGTTACGGGGCATGCCACCTCTTGTTCAGGGAACGACTTTGTTTCGGGAACGACTTTGTTTCGGGGAGCGACTTGTCAGGGAGCGATTCTCTCGAGTGCGGCCGGGAGCAGGTCGAGCAGGTCGCCGGCGACCAGGCCGCGGGACCAGCCTAGGCCCGCCGCAACGCCGTGCACGTAGGCCCCGGCAGCCGCGGCCCGCGGACCGTCGAGGCCCTGGGCCAGGAACGCCCCGATCACACCGGAGAGCACGTCGCCGGTACCGGCGGTGGCCAGGCGGGCGTCGCCGGCGGTGGAAAGGAACACCCCGCCAGCGGGGTCGGCGACGATGGTGGTGGACCCCTTCAGCAGCACAGTGGCGCCGGTGGCAGCGGCCAGGTGGCGCACGGCGGCGATGCGCCGCCCGCCGGGCGGGCAGCCGGCCAGACGGGCGAACTCGCCGTCGTGGGGGGTCAGCACGGTCGGGCCCCGACGCCCGCGCAGGACGCGGGGCGGGTCGTCGAGGGAGCCGAGCGCGAACAGGGCGTCGGCGTCGACCACGACCGGCACCGGGGCCACGGCGAGCAGGCGGCGGACGGCGCCGGCGGTGGCTTCCGAGCGGCCCAGCCCGGGCCCGAGGACCAGGGCCTTCACCCGGTCGAGGTCGCCGGCGACTTCGCCGTCCCAGCCCTCCTTGGGTAACCACCGGCCGACGACCTCGGGGAAGCGGGGCGCCGGCGCGTGGCCGGGGACGCCGAGCCGCACGGTGCCGGCGCCGGCCCGCATGGCCGCACGGGCCGCCATGTCGGCCGCGCCGGTCATCCCCGACGACCCCGCCACCATCCAGACCGCCGACCTCCACTTGTGGGTGTCGCGGGGTTGCGGGGGGAGCCAGGCCCCCACGTCGTGCGCCTCCACCACCCCGATGGTGGACCTCGACACGTCGAGGCCGATGTCGGCGACCGTGACCCTGCCGGCGTGTTCGACGCCGGCGCCGAACAACAGACCCGTCTTCAGGGCGGCGAAGGTGACGGTGGCCGTCGCCCGCACCGCGCCGGCGCCGGCCTCGCCGGTGAGCCCGTCGACCCCCGAGGGGATGTCGACGGCCAGGACCGGGGCGCCCGCGGGGTCTGGCGCGGGGTACTCGCCCCGCAAGCCGGTGCCGTATGCAGCGTCGATCACCAGGTCCGACGCCGGCAGCCGCTCGGGCTCGTCGCCGGCGTCGACCACCTGCACCCGCACGCCCCGCCGGCGCAGGTGCGCGGCGGCCACCCGCCCGTCGGCACCGTTGTTCCCTTTGCCGGCGACCACCACCACCCGCCGGCCGTAGGCGCCGCCCAGCATGGCCAACGCCGCCCGGGCCACCGCCGAGCCGGCCCGCTCGACCAGCACCTCCTCGGGTTCGGGCGCAGCCAGGTCGACGGCCCGCATCTCTTCGGGGGTGAGGACGGGGATCAACTACGACGCGATGGCGACAGCCTCGGCGACGAGGCCGGTGTGGGTCAGCGACACGTGCCAGCATGTGACGCCGCGCCGGGCCGCGAGTTCTGCAGCCCGGCCGGTGAGGACGATCGAGGGGGCGCCGGAGGGCGCCTTCACCACTTCGACGTCGCGGAAGGCGAATGCGCCCAAACCCACGCCGAGAGCCTTCATTACTGCTTCCTTGGCCGCGAACCGGGCGGCGAGGCGCTGGGCGGGGTCGCGCTGGCGCCGGCCGTAGGCCTGCTCGGCCGGCGTGAACAACCGCTCGGCGATGCCGGGCCGCGTCTCGAGCGCCCGTCGGAACCGTGCGACCTCCACCGTGTCGATGCCTATCCCGATCACTGCCCGGTCATTCCACGGTCACCGTTTTGGCCAGGTTACGGGGCTGGTCGACGTCGCACCCGCGCGCCTTGGCGACCGCGTAGGCGAAGAGCTGCAGCGCCACCACGTCGACGACCGGTGAGTACAGCTCGCCGCCCTTGGGCGCCGACGGCACCCAGAGCACCCCGTCGGCGTGGGCCGCGGCCGCCTCGTCGCCCTCGTTGGCCACCACCACCACGCTGGCGCCCCGGGCCCGGACCTCGTCGATGTTGCTCATGATCTTGGGCTGGAGGCGGCCACGGGTGGCCACCGCCACCACCACCGTGCCCGGCTCGATCAGGGCGATGGGCCCGTGCTTCATCTCGCCGGCCGGGTAGGCCTCGGCCCGGGCGTAGGAGATCTCCTTCAGCTTCAGCGCGCCCTCGAGGGCGACGGGGTAGCCGACGCCCCGGCCCAGGAAGAAGAAGTCCCGGGTGTCGACGTAGCGGCCGGCGGTCTCGAACACCTCGTCGGTCCGGGCCAGGGCCCTCTCGATCAGGTTGGGCAGGGCGTGCAGCGCCTCGAACTGGCGGGCCACCTCATCGGGGTAGAGAAGGCCGCGCACCTGGGCCAGCCGCAGCGCCAGGAGCTCCATGGCCACGATCTGGGCCACGTGGGTCTTGGTGGCGGCGACGCCCCGCTCCGGTCCGGCCCGGGTGTAGAGGAAGGCGTCGGCCTCCCGTGCCATCGAGGAGTCGACCACGTTGCACACGGTCAGCACCTTGGCCTTGTTGGTGGCCGACCGGGCGAAGCGGCAGGCCTCCATCGTGTCCAGGCTCTCGCCCGACTGGCTCACACCCACGACCAGCGTCTGGGCGTCGAGCACCGGGTCGCGGTAGCGGAACTCGCTCGCCACGTCGATCTCGGTGGGCAGCCGGGCCCAGTGCTCGATGGCGTACCGGGCCACCATGCCGGCGTGATAGCTGGTGCCGCACCCGACGATGAACACCTTGTCGACGGCGCGCAACTCCGCGTCCGTGAGCTCCAGCTCGCCGAGGCTGACCCGGTCCCCTCGGGTCCGCTCGCGCAGCGTCTCCTGCACGGCCCGGGGTTGCTCGTGGATCTCCTTGAGCATGAAGTCGGGATAGCCGCCCTTCTCGACCGACTCAACATCGCCCTCCACCCGCCGGCGGACCGGGACGACCTCCTCGCCGGCCAGGTTCGTGACCCGCAGGACACCGGGGCGGACCTCCACCACCTGGTCGTCGTCGAGCACGTAGACCTCGCGGGTGGCGCCGAGCAGGGCGGGGATGTCGGACGCTACGAGGCCCGAGCGCTCGGTGCGCCCGGCCACCAGCGGCGAAGAGCGGCGGGCGGCCACGATGAGCTCAGGGTCGTCGGCGTGGACCACGGCCACGGCGTAGGAGCCCTCCACCCGGGCCAGGGCCGCACGCACGGCGTCGGCCAGGCCGGCGCCGGCGGCCAGGCCGGACTCGACGAGGTGGGCCAGGACCTCGGTGTCGGTCTCCGAACGGAGGTCGTGGCCGGCCGAGACCAGCTCGTCGCCCAGCTCGACGTGGTTCTCGATGATCCCGTTGTGCACCAGGGCGAGGGCGCCGGTGCAGTCGGTGTGGGGGTGGGCGTTGAGCTCGGTGGGCCCGCCGTGGGTGGCCCAGCGGGTGTGCCCGATTCCGACCACGGCCGGCGGGGCGTCGCCCACGGCGCCGATCAGCTCGGCCAGCTTGCCGGCCCGCCGCCGGACCCACACGCGCTCCGCTCCCACCAGGGCGACCCCTGAGGAGTCGTAGCCGCGGTACTCGAGACGGCTCAGCCCGTCGAGGAGGAGGGGGAGAGCGGGATCACTTCCGGTCACTCCGACGATGCCGCACACACACCAAGGCTATGCCCTCGATCGCCGGCTGTGCCCTTGGTTGCCGACTATGCGCCCAGCGACCGCATCACAGCTCGGCACAGCACGTCGCAGGCACCTTCCGCCTCGGTGACGGTGACCGCCTCCACCATGACCCGCACGACCGCCTCGGTACCGCTGGCCCGCACGAGCACCCGGCCCCGCTCGCCCAGGTCGGCGGCCACCGCCTTGACCGCCAGGGTGAGCTCCTCCGACCCGTCGACGCTGGCGCCCCGGACCGCCACGGGCACGTTGCGCAGGATCTGGGGCAGCCGGTCCATCACCCCGGCCAGGTCGGCCAGCGACTGGCCGGTGCGGGCCATCACGTCGAGCACCTGCAGGCCGGTGAGCAGGCCGTCGCCGGTGGTGGCCAGGTCGCCGAAGATGATGTGGCCCGACTGCTCCCCACCCAGGCCCCAGCCGCCCCGCTCCATCTCCTCGAGCACGTAGCGGTCGCCGACGTCGGTCTCCACCATGGCGATGCCGTGGGCGACCATGGCGTGGCGGAACCCGAGGTTGGCCATGACGGTGACGACGACGGTGTCGCCGGGCAACCGGCCCCGCGTTCGCCGGTCGATGGCACAGATGGCAATGAGCTGGTCGCCGTCGACCAGGTTGCCGCCGGCATCGACGGCCAGCACCCGGTCGGCGTCGCCGTCGAAGGCCAGGCCCAGGTCGGCGCCGGCGGCGACGACCCGGCGTTGGAGCTCCTCGGGGTGGGTGGACCCGCTCCCGTCGTTGATGTTGAGGCCGTCCGGGGCGTCGTGGATGACCGTCACCCGGGCCCCGAGGCCACGAAGGACCTCCGGGGCAAGCGCGTTGGCGGCGCCGTGGGCGCAGTCGAGCACCACGGAGAGGCCGCTCAGGCTGCCGGCGGCAACGGTGGCCGCCAGAGCCGCTCCGTAGCGGTCGACGCCGCCGCCGCTGACCAGGTGGCCCAGAGAGGGACCCGTGCGGCGGGGCAGGTCGTCGGGGAAGGCGACCAAGCGGTCGAGCTCGGCCTCGAGCGTGTCCTCGATCTCGTCGGACAGCTTGCGCCCGCCGGCCAGGAAGAACTTCACCCCGTTGTCGGGAAAGGGGTTGTGCGACGCCGAGATCATCGCCGCCGGGCAGTTGTCGGCGGCCGAGAGCCAGGCCACCCCCGGCGTGGGCAGCACGCCGAGGTCGACGACGTCGGCGCCCTCGGCGGCCAGGCCGGCCGAGAGCGCGGCCTGCAGCAGCGGCCCGGAGATGCGGGTGTCGCGCCCGACCAGGAACGGCCCGTTGCCGAGGACCCGCGCCGCGGCGCGACCGAGGGCGAGGACCAGTTCGGGTGTGAGCTCGGCGTTGGCGATGCCGCGGACACCGTCGGTGCCGAACCGGAGCGTCACCGGCGGCCTCCTTGCTCTAGCGCTTGGAGTACTGAGGAGCCTTTCGGGCCTTCTTCAGGCCGTACTTCTTGCTTTCCTTCTCCCGGGCGTCGCGGGTGAGGAACCCGGCTCTTTTGAGGGTGGCCCGCAGCTCTTCGTCGAGCTCGACCAGCCCGCGGGCGATGCCGAGGCGCAGGGCGCCGGCCTGCCCGGAGATGCCGCCACCGTCCATGGTGGCGTCGATGTCGTAGGTCTCATCGAGCGTGGTGAGCCGGAGCGGCTCGGTGACGATCATCCGGTGCGTCTCCGACGGGAAGTAGTCCGCGATCGGCCGCTTGTTGACGGTGATCACTCCGGTGCCGGGCCGGAGGCGGACGCGCGCGACCGCCTCCTTGCGGCGACCGGTCGACTGCACGAGAGGCTTGGGCACGATGATCCTTTGCTGGCTACAGGGCGGTGCTGGCTACAGGGCGGTGCTGGCTACAGGCCGCGCGGGCGGGCGACAGCCATCGAGAGCTCGAGCGCCTCGGGCATCTGGGCGGCGTGGGGGTGGGTGGGGCCGGCGTAGACCTTGAGCTTGTGGATCATCGAGCGGCCGAGCGGGCCCTTGGGGAGCATGCCCCGGACCGCCTTGCGGATGGCCTCCTCGGGGTTCTCGACCATGAGCTCGGTGTAGGACTTCTGGCGCAGTCCGCCGGGGTAGCCGGTGTGACGGTACGCCACCTTCTTGGCCTCCTTGCCGGAGGTCAGGACCACCTTGCCGGCGTTGACCACGATCACGTGGTCGCCGGTGTCGAGGTGGGGCGCGAACATGGGCTTGTGCTTGCCGCGCAGCAGCCGGGCGACCTCCGAGGCCATGCGCCCGAGCACCAGGCCCTCGGCGTCGACGAGGTGCCAGGCGCGTTGGACGTCGGATGGTTTCGTCGAGAAGGTACGCACAGGGGCAAGAGTGTAGTCGAGGTCAGGGATTGCGGAGCCAGGAGCGCATCTGGAGGCCGAGCCAAGGCCGCCTGCCCGAAGCCAGCAGCTGGCCCTTGGGGATGGCCGACCATTGGCTCACCCGGCCCCAGGCCACCAGGAGGAATGCCTCGGGGTCGACGGACAGCTTGCAGTCGACCTTGCCCCGCGGCGTCGCCTCGACCGAGAGGTCGCCCCGGTCGAAGACGAGGCAGGCCCGCCCGTCGCCCCGGAGGGCGACTTCGAAGCGGGCCCGCTTGGCGCCCGCCACCTCCTGGACGACCATGGCCCGGCCGAGGGTGTGGAGCGAGGGGAAGACGAAGCCCTGGAGGACGAGGGTGGCGTGCGCACGGTCGATGGGCCACGGGACACCCTCGGCCAGGGCGATGTCGCGCCCGTGGACCGTCAGCTCGTTGAGGACGTGGCAGGTCAGGGTGGACAGAGGCATCTCCGTGCCCTGGATCAGCCAGCTGTGCATGGTGTCGCCGGTAGCCGGGGAGGTGTCGCCGCTTGCGGCGGCGATCTCCATGCCGGCGAGGAAGCGCTCGACGCTGGCGTCGATCCGGTCGGCCAGCTCGGTGAGCGGCCGCCGGCCTTCGCCGTCGAGCATGACCTTGCTCAGCACGGGGAGGCCGGTGATGTCTGGGATCAGGTTCCCGCCGCCGGCGGTCATGGCGGCGACCGCGTCGACGGCATGGGAGAGGTGGGTGGCGACTTGGGTGAGGTCCCACCCCCCCAGCGCCGGCGCCTCGGGCTTGGTGGCCTGCCGGAGGAGGTCGGTGATGCGGGGCCCGGCGCGGGCCACCGCGGCGCGGGCCGCGGCCCAGTCGACGGTGGTGGTGGCGGTCACGGTGACCGGAGGCTAGCCAGCGATCAGCCCCAGAGGTCAGCCAGCATGCGGTCGACCCCGGCCCGGCCGCCGGCCACCACCGCGGCATCGTCGACGCCGGCCAGGGCGGCGTCGAACCGGGGGCGACCCTCCACGTGCGCCTCGTCCATCAACGCGCGCACCACCGGCGTGAGGAAGCGGCTGGCCTGGGCGTAGCTGTGGGCGTCGGTGAGGGGCCGGGCCTTGCGGTGGTGGTAGCGCAGGGGCACGTTGACCTCCAGCGCGACGCGGGCCCGGGTGACGGCCACGTAGAGGAGCCGGCGCTCCTCCTCGATGCCTTCGGGGTCTCCGGTGGCCATGTCGGAGGGGAACATGCCGTCGCTGGCATGGAGCACGTGGACCACCTCCCACTCGCCGCCCTTGGCCGAGTGCACGGTGGACAGGACCAGCCAGTCCTCGTCGACCAGCGGCGGGCCGGCGAGCGCCGCGGTGGACGACGGCGGGTCGAGGGTGAGGTCGGCCACGAACCGGCTCCGTGACGGGGCGTTGGCGGCCACGCCTTCGAGCTGCTCCAGGTCGGCGATGCGGGCCGCCGGGTGGTCGTAGGCCCGCTCCATGACCGGGCCGAGCCACTGGCGCAGCCGCTCCACCTGGACCGCCGGCGGGGGCGTGGCCCCTCCCGGCAGGCACCCGTCGGCGCACTCGCCCAGCGCCGACCGCAGGCCGCCCAGTTCCTCCCGGGCCGAGGCGGGCATCCGCGGCGCCGCAGCCAGGAGGCGGGCCAGCGGAGTGACGTTGGGCTCGCCGGGCGCGGCGGACGTCTGCCCGAGCCCCAGCTCACCCATGACCCGGCGGG
>JBPCLE010000249.1:0-5565 GCA_051003575.1 Acidimicrobiales bacterium
ACGCCGACGTCCTTCAGGTTGGCCTGGATCACCAGCAGCGCCGACTCCGGCACCTCCTGCTGGCCGAGCAGCCGGACCGACAGCTTCCTGCCGTCCCGCTCCCGGATGCCGTCGGCCCCCGGCTTCCAGCCGGCGTCGTCTAGCACCTTCTTGGACCGGTTCAGATCCCGGGGGAGAGCTTTGACGATGTTGGCCGATGAGCCCAGGACCGATTCGGGTGCCATCCACCGCCCGGGAGCCCCGTTCCCGTCGAGCACCACGTCGACGTAGGCCTTGCGGTCGATGGCGTAGTTGATGGCCTCACGCACGGCCAGTTCCGAGGTGACCCGGCCCTCGAGCTTGTTGACGTAGAGGAGATGGTTGCGGCCGGGCTTGGACCGCACCACCCGGAAGTTGCTGTCGGACTCGAGCGACGTGGCTGCGTCGGGCGGCAGGTCGATCACGAAGTCCACCTGCCCGGCCTTGAGCGCCTCGAGCCGGGTCTGGGGGTCGGGCAGGAACTGGAAGACGATCCGCTTCACCTTCGGCTTCTCGCCCCAGTAGTTCTCGTTGCGCTCGATCACCGCGTTCTGCGTGGGCGTGTAACTGACGACCTTGTAGGGACCGCTCCCGTTGATGGGCTCGGTGTCGTTGTGGGTGCCCTTGGGCACGATGGCGCCCTCGGGGTGGACGATCTGCTCGGAGATGCGCAGGTTGGGCTGGGCGGGCGTGAAGTCGACGGTGAAGTCGTCGATCTTCTTCACCGAGTCGGGGCCCAGGGTGTTGGCCACGGTGGAGAGGGTCTTGCCCTCGAGTTGGCGGACGCCCCACGTCCAGACCACGTCGTCGGCAGTGAAGGGCTGGCCGTTGTGGAACGTGACGCCCTTGCGCAGGAAGAACCGGGTGGTGACGCCGTCGGGCTGGATCTCCCAGCGCTCGGCCAGGCCCGGCCGGAAGGTGTAGTTGGACTCCAGGTACACGAGCGGCTCGAAGATGTTGGCGTTCAGGACGTACATGTAGTGGTAGGACTTGGCCCCGGTGCCGCCGCCGGGCCACGTGTCCTCACCGGCCGCGATGCGGACCTCGGCGTTGAGGTCGGGCCGGCCGGTAGCAGCCTGGCCGCCGGCGTTGTCACCGGAATCGGAGCCGCCCCCACAGGCCGCGGCCAGCAGGCCGAGAAGCATGACGATGGCGAGTGCCTTACGACGCATGAGTTGTTCCCCCTGGAAGGCGTACGAGGAGGCGGCTCAAGGTGCCCAGCGCACCCAGCCCGCCGCCTCTACCGCGATTGTGCCATGTGGACGGAAAGGTCGCACGGCATCGGCCTACTCTTCTCAGACGATGACCGCCGTGTTGGACCTTTCCGATCTCCAAGTCACCTTCCCCACCCTTGAGGGGCCGGTGGCCGCGGTCCGGGGCGTCAATCTCACCCTGGAGCCCGGGCGGGTCCTGGGCGTGGTGGGGGAATCGGGCTCGGGCAAGACGGTGACCATGCTGGCCACGCTGGGGCTGCTGCCCGGCAGTGCCGAGGTCACCGGGTCGGTCCGCTACAAGGGGCGGGAGCTGCTGGGCCTGGCCCCGTCGGAGTTGCGGAAGGTGCGGGGCTCGCGGATCGCCATGATCTTCCAGGACCCGCGGACATCGCTGAACCCGGTGCACACCATCGGCCACCAGATCGTGGAGGGCATCCGAATCCACCATCCGGAGGTCAGCCGGAAGAACGCCCGCAAGCGGGCCGTCGAGCTGCTGGCACTGGTGGGCATCCCCCAGCCCGACAAGCGGGCGCGCGACTACCCGCACCAGTTCTCCGGCGGCATGTGCCAGCGGGCCATGATCGCCATGGCCGTGGCCAACGACCCCGACGTGCTGGTGGCCGACGAGCCCACCACCGCCCTCGACGTCACCATCCAGGCCCAGATCCTCGACCTCCTCCGGGACATCCGCCGGGAGAAGGGCGTCGCCATCGTCATCATCAGCCACGACCTCGGCGTGGTCGCCGGCCTGGCCGACGACGTGGCCGTGATGTACGCCGGGCGGGTGGTTGAGCGAGGGACGGTCGACGACGTCTACGAGCAGGCCCGCCATCCCTACACCCGCGGCCTGCTGGCCTCGGTGCCCCGGCTCACCGACACCATTAGGGGCCCGCTCGTGTCGATCGGGGGCGGGGCCCCGTCGCTCCTGCACCTTCCGGGGGGGTGCGCCTTCCACCCCCGGTGCGCGCACGAGCGGCCGAACTGCCGGGTCGACGACCCCCGCCTGCGCCCGGTCGGCCCGGTCGAGGCCGCCTGCCACTACGCCGAGGAGATGGGCCCCGTGGCGGCCGAGATGTCATGACCGGCCCGGCAGGCCGGTCCGGCCGATGTTCACTGGGCGACCATTGTCAGATGGTGGACCAGTGACACAGCCGATCCTTGAGGTCCGGGACCTGGTGAAGGAATTCCCGGTGCGTGGCGGCGGGAAGGTCCACGCCGTGTCCGGGGTGTCCTTCGACCTGCACGAAGGAGAGACGCTGGGCCTGGTGGGGGAGTCGGGGTGCGGGAAGTCCACCACCGCCCGCTGCGTGCTCCGGCTCATCGAGCCCACGAGCGGACAGGTCAGGTTCCGGGGGAGCGACGTGCTGGCGCTCGGTCGAAAGGATCTGCGCAAGCTGCGGGCCGACCTCCAGATCGTCTTGCAGGATCCGTCCGCGTCGCTGAACCCGCGCATGCAGGTGTGGTCCATCGTGGCCGAGCCCCTCATCGTGCACGGGATGGCGGCCAAGGCGGCGAAGGCCCGCGCCGGCGAGCTGCTGGAGCTGGTGCGCCTCCGCCCCGAGCATGCCAGCCGCTACCCGCACGAGTTCTCGAGCGGCCAGCGCCAGCGCATCGGCGTGGCCCGCGCCCTCGCCCTGGAGCCCGACGTGCTCGTGCTCGACGAACCGGTCTCCGCCCTCGACGTCAGCATCCAGGCCGGCGTGCTCAACCTGCTGGAGGAGCTGCGGCAGCGGCTCAACCTCGCCTACCTGTTCATCGCCCACGACCTGTCGGTCGTGCGCCACATCTCCGACCGGGTGGCTGTGATGTACCTCGGCAAGGTCGTCGAGATCGGTACCCGCGACGACATCTACAACCACCCGGCCATGCCCTACACCCAGGCCCTGCTCTCGTCGGTCCCGGTGCCCGACCCGCCGGTGGAGCGAGCGCGGAAGCGGATCGTGCTGGCCGGCGACCTGCCCAGCCCCGCCAACCCGCCGTCGGGCTGCCGGTTCCGCACCCGCTGCTGGAAGGCCCAGGACATCTGCGCGGAGGAGGAGCCCGAGCTGATCGACCGGGGCCAAGGCCATCCCGCCGCCTGCCACTTCGCCGAGGAGCTCCAGGTGGTGCCCTGAGCTCCTCCAGCCCGATGCGCAGCTTCGACCCCAACCGGGTCGGGGCGCTGGAGTGCCGGGCGTGGGTCGCGTACTACCGGCGGGAGTGGGCCGCGCTGCTGGTCGCGGCGGTCGGGCTGGTTCGCGCCGGCTTCCGCCTGCGGTGGTTCCGGGTGCCCTACGCGGCCTGGCTCGTGCTGCGGGCCAACCAGCTGTGGGCGCCGGCCGACAACGACCCCGCCGGCGCCCGGCGGTGCATGGAGCGGTTCTACCGGCTGGTCGCCCGCGATTCGGGGGAGTCGCTCGACACCTCCGAGGCGGCTCGCCGGGAGGTGGCGTGGTGGCGCGCCCACCGCGCCGTGCAGCGGGCGGGTCCAGAACGCGACCGCGCCCGGGCCGAGCTGGTCGAGGCGCTCACCGACCTGTACTCCTACGTCTACGGCGACGAGCGCGCCGCCGTCCGGCCGGCGGCCGCGCTCCGGGCCGACGCAATGGACGTCTCCGACCGGTGGGTGGCCGAGGGGTGCGACCTCGACAGCCCACTGGTGGCCCAGGAGCGGGAGCTGCTGGTGCGCTCCTACGCCGCCCTGCTGGCGGTCGTGCACCGCCGGCCCTGCTGACCCGCGGCGCCGGCATGTAGGCGCAGGCCGTACCGTGGGGAGATGGCTGTGCGCTTCGTCATCCTGGGGGGAGGGCCGGCCGGCAACCAGGCCGCCAGCCATGCTGCTCGGCTCGGCGCCACGGTCACCCTGATCGAGCGCGACGTCGTCGGCGGGGCGGCCCACCTGTGGGACTGCATCCCGTCGAAGGCCATGATCGCCACCGGCGGGGGCATGGCGTTCGTCGAGCGGTCGGCGGGCATGGGCCTGCTCACGCCGGCCGCCGGCCTCGACGCCGACGCCCTGAAGCGGCGCATCGTCGACATCGAGGACCGCCTGCGGACCTCCGTCGAGGGCCTCCTGTCCGACCAGGGGGTGCGGGTGATCCGGGGCGCCGGCCGGCTCGCGGGGCCGGGCACCGTCGAGGTCGAGACCGCGGAGGGCATCGAGGCTGTGGAGGCCGACGCCGTGCTGGTCGCCACCGGCAGCCGGCCGCGCATCCCCGACTGGTGCCGGCCCGACGGCGACCGCATCCTCACCACCCGCCAGGCGTACCCACCTCCCGTCATGCCCGAGCACCTGGTCGTGATCGGCTCCGGCGTCACCGGGGTCGAGTTCGTCCACATGTTCGCCGCCTTCGGCGCCACGGTGACCCTGGTCGTCAGCCGCCAGCAGGTGCTGCCCAACAAGGATCCGGAGGTGGCGGCCGTCCTGGAGGACGAGTTCCTCCGGCGAGGCGTCCGGCTCTTCATCGGCGCCCGGGCCGTCGGGATCGACAGCACCGACGAGGGCATCGCCGTCCGCTGCAACGACGGGCGGGTAGCCCGGGGGTCGCACGCCCTGCTGGCCATCGGCTCGGTGCCGAACTCCGAGGGCCTGGGCCTGGCCGAGGCCGGCGTGGAGGTCGACGAGCGGGGCTACGTCGTCGTCAACCAGCACTGCCAGTCGAGCGTGGCCCACGTCTACGCCGCCGGCGATGTGTCGGGGAAGCTCCCACTGTCGTCGGTGGCGGCTATGCAGGGCCGCAAGATCGCCGAGCACGTCATGGGCATGCAGGCGCGCGAGCACCGCCACGTCGATTACGACAAGGCCCTCCAGGCCGTGTTCACCGAGCCGGAGATCGCCGAGGTCGGCGTGGCCGAGGCTGAAGCGTTCGCCAGCGGGCGGAAGATCCGCGTTACCAAGGTGCCCTTCTCGTCGAACCCCAAGGCCCTGATCAACCACGATCCGCGGGGGTTCGTGAAGATCGTGTCCGACCCGGCCACCGGCATCGTGCTCGGGGGCTCCATCGTCGGCGCCCACGCCGCCGAGCTGATCTCGGTCATCGCCCTGGCCGTGAACTGCGGCCTGCGCGTGGCCGACATCGTCGACAGCCTGCTGGTCCACCCCTCCGTCGCCGAGTCGCTGACCGAGGCTGCGGAGTAGGGCCAGCATCGCCCCGCTTGGACCCGAATGGTCGTGATCCGGGCCGGAACCGGCGGTTTCACGACCACCAGCGTCCAGGAATTGCGCGGCCCCTACTCCAGGACGAAGAGCACGTCGCCGGCGCTGACGTTGTCACCGGGCGAGACGTGGACCTCGGTGACCGTCCCCGCCCGTTCGGCGTCGACCTCGCTCTCCATCTTCATGGCTTCGAGCACG
>JBPCLE010000250.1:0-3923 GCA_051003575.1 Acidimicrobiales bacterium
CGTCGCCGGTGTTCACCACGACGATGGACGCCACCCGGGACACGTCTACGAGCATAGGAGACTGCTGAAGTAGACGTGCGTAGCTCGGCGAGCGGCGTGGGCAAGAGCAGCGTGGTCGCCCGGCTCATGCGGCATGCTGGCTCGCCGGGGAGTCCGGGTGACGCCCTTCGAGGCCCAGAACATGTCCCTCAACTCCTGCCACCCTGCACGGCCTGTTCGAACAGGACGGCTTCCGGGGAGGTCGAGGGCGGTACGCCCGCCTATCCTGGGCGGAGATGAGTCTGGACGGCGAGCACGGGCACGAGGACGAGGACGACGACTACGGCATGGCAGCGGCGGTGGCGGCGGTCACCAAGGGACTGAATGGCCTCACTGACTGGCACGGCTACAACGACGCCGAGGCGTGCGGTCCGGGACGAGGTCCCGACTGCCGGGGCTACTGGTTCAAGCCTGGGGTGGTGGCCACCATCGCTGCCCCCGCCATCGCCAGCGACGCCGAGGCCAGGGCCGAGGTGGCGCATTCCATGACCGACGACGAGATATGGGCCGAGGTGGAGCGCCGCCATCTGGTCAAGCAGCTCGGCAAGTGCCGGTGCGGGCGGGTGTTCGAGCCGCCGGTCTACACCCGTCGCACTCGGTAGGAGGCCCCTGAACCTCAGCCTCGACCGCTTCGGCGGCGACCCCCGGGTCCAGGAAGCTGCCGCCGTGGGGCGGGCGCTGGCCGGCCAGTGGCGCAAGGACCGGGTCACCGGTTTGGCGGCCGAGGTCGCCTTCTTCACCATGCTGGCGATCTTCCCGGCCCTGCTGGCCGTCGCCGCCGTGCTGGGCTCGCTCGACAGCGTGGCCGGCCGGGAGTTGGCGGCCCAAGCCGAGAGCACCATCCTCGCCGCTCTGGATCGAGTCTTCACCAACGAGGCCGACGGCGTGCTCGACACCGTCCGGGGCATGTTCGGCGAACAGCGCACCGGCATCCTGACCCTCGGCGCCCTCGGTGCCCTCTTCGCTGCCGCCCGGGGCTTCCTCGGGGTGGTGCGGGCCCTCGACGTCGCCTACGACCTCGACGAGCGCCGGAGCTGGTTCCAACTGCTGCCCACCGCCGTGGTCCTGGCCGTTGGTAGCGTCGTCGTAGCCGCTCTCATGCTGGCCATGCTTGTCCTCGGGCCGGTCCTCGGCGGAGGCCGGGAGGTGGCTGGCGCCATCGGTCTCGGCGACGTGTTCGCCACCTTCTGGGACTTCTTGCGGGCCCCGTCCGCCTTCGTCGCCCTCGTCCTGTGGGCGGCCATCATTTACTGGCGTGGCCCCGACCACAAAACCACCTGGCGATCGCATCTCCCCGGCGCCCTGCTGGCCGCCAGCTTCTGGCTAGTCGTCTCCCTGGGCTTTCGCCTCTACCTGCTGGTGGCGGCCCAGGGCAACCAGGTCTTCGGGGTGCTCGGCGGAGCGATGACGCTGCTGGTCTGGCTGTACCTGCTCGGCATCGGCCTGCTCCTCGGAGGCGAGCTCAACGCCATCCTCGCCCAGCGACGGCAGCGGTAGCTTCGACGACATGGAGCGGACCGATGATCGGTTGCGACACCTGGCTGTGGCCGAGGCTCTGCTCTCGCTACCGACCGTTCCCCTGGTCGAGGACCTGCCCGCCGCCCACGTGGCCGCATTCGTCGAGACCCGACCGGGTCTGTCGGCCGATCACGACGCCGCCGGCAACGTCCTCGTCCGGTATCAGAGCGACGAAGCCGACGTCGAGCGTCCCCTCGTCCTCGTCGCCCACCTCGACCACCCCGGCTTCGCCGTCGACGATGTCACTGGCGACGAGGCGGCGCTCACCTTTCGGGGTGGGCTGGGCCTGACCTGTGCCGTCGTCGGCGCACCGGTCGACTTCTTCGTACCCGGCCGGGTCGACCCGGTTGGTCGAGGCGAGCTAGTAGAAGCCGCAGGCGAGGGAGGACGGCTGGCATCAGCGCGAGCCCAGGTGGTCGCCGGCGAAGCCGTGGTAGGGGGCTTCGCCATGTGGGGCTTCCCCGGCTACTCCGTGGACGACGGCCACATCGTGGGCCGGGTGTGCGACGACCTCCTCGGGGCTGCGGTGGTGTTGTCCGCCCTCGACGAGCTCTCTCGCCGCCACCCCGAAGGGCTAGCCGTATGGGGCCTTTTCACCCGGGCCGAGGAGATCGGCTTCCTCGGCACCCTCGAGGCCATCCGCCTGGGCACCGTTCCTCAGACCGCGAACGTGCTTTCGCTGGAGTGCTCCAAGGCTTTGCCCGACGCTCCCCAGGGAGGCGGCGTCATCGTGCGGGTCGGCGACCGGGCCAGCATCTTCGACCCCGAGCTTTCCGAGGCCCTCGCCGGAGCCGCTCAGCAGTGCGCCGGAGCCAACCCGGGCTTCCGGTGGCAACGAAAGCTCATGGACGGCGGCACCTGTGAGGCCACCGCCTTCTGCGCGGCTGGGTATCGCGCCTCGGGGTTGGCCCTGCCCCTCGGCAACTACCACAACGCCCTCGACGACCTAACCGCCGAACCCGGCGTCGGCCCCGAGCACGTGGCCGTCGACGACTACCTGGCCGGCGTGGCTCTTCTGGTAGAGCTGGCCTGCTCGCCCTCGCTGCTTGAGACGCCGGTCGGACCCCCGCCGTGGCTGGCCGAGCGCGGTCAACGGGCCCAAACGATGCTGACGGGAGACCGGCGTGCCTGAGCTGCCCGAGATGCAGGCCCTGGCCGAACGCCTGCACGCCGTGGCCGGCGGGGCATCCCTCGACGCGCTCCAGCCGATGTCGTTCTCCGCCCTCAAGACCGTCTCCCCCGACCCCGCCGGGCTCGTCGGCCAGACGGTCGAAAGCGTCGGCCGGCGGGGGAAGTACTTGGTTTGGGCCTTCCCCGGTGGCACCCGGTTGTTGGTCCACCTCTCCCAGGGCGGACGCATCGACGTCGAGAACCCGTCGCAGGCGACCCGGCCCCGCAACGGCGTCCTGCGCCTGGTCTTCGCCAGCCGACCTTCGGTGTTGGTCAAGGAGTTCGGCACCGAGCGCAAGGCGGCGTGGTGGGTGCTGGTCGAGGGCGACGACGGCCCCCTCGCCAAGCTGGGCCCCGAGGCCGACAGCGACGCCTTCGCCGAGCTGGTGCGCACGGGCGACGACCGCCGCCGGGTCCACAACATCCTGCGTGACCAGCGCACCGTGGCTGGGATGGGCCGGGGCTACACCGACGACGCCCTGCACCGGGCCGGCCTGTCGCCCTACGCCACCCTCGCCTCGCTCGGCGCCGACGAGCGAGAGCGCCTCATTGCCGCCATCGAGGGAGTGCTGGCCGAGGGCCTCGCCGTCGAGCGCCGACGGCAGGGCGGGCTGCCGGCCAAACCCGGTGAACACTGGACCGTGCATCGACGCCACGGTGAAGCCTGCCCCGTCTGTGCCGACACCCTGGCCCGGGTGTCCTACGAGAGCTACGAGGTCACCTACTGCCCCCGCTGCCAGACCGGCGGGCGGACCCTCGCCGACCGCCGCCTGTCACGGCTGCTCAAGTAGGCAGGAGCATGGACGAAGAACCGCGCGCTGGTCGCCTGCTGGTGGCTTCACCACGCCTGGCCGATCCCAACTTCGCCCGGACCGTGATCCTCGTGCTGGCCCGCGAGTCCGCAGGTGGCGCGCTGGGCGTGGTTCTCAACCGGCCCACCCAGACCATGGTGGCCCAGCCCCTCCCGGCCTGGGCCGAACTGGCGGCCGACCCCGCCGTGGTATTCGTAGGCGGCCCGGTGGCCAGCGACGGGGTCATCGGGTTGGCCCGGGCGGGCACGGCGCCGGCAGGTGAGGGGTGGGTGCCGGTGACCGGGCGGTTGGGCACCGTCGACCTCGGCGTCGACCCCCACGACGTGGAGGCACCCGTCGAGACGCTGCGGGTCTTCGCCGGGCACGCCGGCTGGGAGCCGGGCC